>JBEMAY010000035.1:3416-30672 GCA_040274765.1 Psychrobacillus sp. | reverse complement strand
TGGAATTTAGGATGTCTAGGTTTAACTGCAATGCTATTATTAGGAGCTTGTTCTGGAGACGGAGAGGCAGAAGCTGAAGGGAAAGAATATAAACTAAAAATGTCTGTCACTGTTAACGATTCATCAACATGGTATGAAGCTGCTCAAAAGCTAGCTGATGACGTCAGTGAAGAAACAGATGGAAGAATTAAAATAGAAGTGTATCCAAATGAACAATTATCTGGCGGAGATTCAGGGAAAGCAGTAGAAATGCTTTCTAAAGGGTCAACGGATTTAACATTTAACTCAACTATTATTTACTCCATTTTGGACGATCGCTTTGGAGTAGCAAGTGCACCTTTTCTTTTTAATAATACAGATGAAGTGGATAAGGTCTTTCAAGGTAAAGGGGGAGAAATGTTAGCAGAAGTGTTAGAAGAAAAAGGGGTAAAGCCACTTGGATATGGTGAAAATGGCTTTAGACAAATTACAAATGGAGTAAAGGAAATTAAGACACCTGATGACTTAAAAGGCTTAAAAATAAGAATACCAGGCATCACCATGTATACAGACTTGTATCGAACACTTGGGGCAGACCCAACGACCATGACTTTTTCAGAAGTATTTACATCTCTTCAGCAAGGAACTATAAACGGACAAGAAAATCCAATTGACGTTATACATTCATCTAAATTAAATGAAGTACAGGATTATTTGACAACTTGGAACTATTCTTATGATCCACTGGTATTAGGAATGAATAAAAAACTATTTGAATCAATGAGTCCAGAGGATCAGGAATTATTCACTAAGCTTGGAAAAGAAGCTGCGGAATACCAAGTAAAAATTGCTCGTGAAAAAGAAGCGAAGCAAATTGAAGATTTAAAAAAATCTGGTATGCAATTCTATGAACCAACGGAAGCAGAAATAGCTAAATTCAGAGAAGCAGTAGATCCAGTATATGAGAAATACACGGATATCTGGGGAGAAGAACTGTTGGAAGCATTTCAAGAACGTTAATACTGGGGGATATATGAATGAATCAAGTGCTTAATAGAATTGAAGAATGGATTGTAGTGATTGTCATATCGGTTATGTCTACCATAGCATTTTTAAATATTCTTTCCAGAGGGTTCGTAGGTTACTCTTTATCTTTTACTGAAGAAATAACAATTAACTTGTTTGTATTTTTAACTTTTGTAGGGACTGCTATAGGTGTGCGACAAAATGCACACCTAGGCTTTACTTTAATATTTGATAGAGCTAATAAATCTTTTAAGAAGGTTATTACGATTTTAGTAGGAATGTTAATGGGGGGATTATTTTTAATTCTTGTATATTTCGGTATTGAAATGGTTATTTATCAAATTGAACTTGGTCAAAAAACACCATCATTAGGATGGCCTCAATGGCTGTTTTCCTTAGCGATGCCTGGCGGATCATTACTATGTTTAATACGTACTGTTCAGGCCACAATTATGGAGTATAAAGGTAAAGAGCATGAGGGAGGGGAACCAATTTGACGGCTATTATTTTATTTACCCTCTTTATGGTTCTAGTATTATTAAAAGTTCCAATTGCTGTGGCTCTTGCAATTTCATCTGTAGTTATTCTGTTCACAGGGAGCGGTCTATTTGGACTGGAACTGGTTGCAGATATTATGTACACAAGCGTTGCAAAATTTACCCTACTTGCAATTCCGTTCTTTGTTCTCGCTGGAGTCATAATGGAAAAAGCAGGTATATCAAAAAGATTAATAGATTTTGCTCAAGCATTAGTAGGTCATAAAAAGAGTGGGATTGTTTTTGTAACGGTCATGGTGGCAATATTTTTTGCAGCGATATCTGGATCCGGTCCAGCTACAGTAGCAGCTATTGGAGGAATATTAATTCCAGCATTAATAGGCAATGGTTTTAAGAAAGAAACAGCTGGAGCTTTAGTTGCTAGCTCTGGAGCAATAGGAATTGTCATTCCACCAAGTATCGCTTTTATTGTATTTGCAGTAGTCGCAGGTGATCAAATTCCTGTATCTATAGCCCGACTATTTGTAGCTGGTATTATTCCGGGTATTCTACTTGGAGTAGGTTTTGTGTTAGCAACTTTGTTTGTTAAATGGAGACAAGAAAAGAAAGAAGGTCCGACAGAAGGTTTTGTTGGTCCCAATAAATCTACTGGTAAAGAAAAATGGACTGCCTTTGTTAATGCATTATGGGGGTTAATGATTCCAGTTATTATTTTAGGAGGAATTTATGGAGGATGGTTTACTCCTACAGAGGCAGCAGTAGTAGCTGTTTTTTATGGATTATTTGTAGGCCTTTTTATTTATAAAGAATTGAATTTCAAAAGCCTATTTTCTATTTTTGTAACGTCTTCTGTGCAAACTGCTACCGTCATGTTTATTGTAAGTGCGGCTTCAGTTTTCGCTTACATTATTACGACTGAGCAGATTGCTACAACAGTCTCTGACGCCATGTTAGGGGTATCGGAGAATAAAATAATTATTCTTTTATTGGTGAATATTCTTTTATTGGTTGCAGGAATGTTCATAGATGCAGTTTCCGCATTCTATATTTTGGTACCGATTTTGGCACCAGTAATGATTATGTTAGGGGTAGATCCTACTGTTTTTGGTGTATTCATGACAGTTAACCTAGCTATAGGTTTATTTACTCCACCTGTAGGACTAAATTTATATGTTGCCACAGGTATTTCAAAAACTTCATTAGGTGAAATCTCAAAGGGAGTCATTCCTTTTCTAGTATCCTCAATAATTATTTTATTGCTAATAACTTATATCCCTGCTATATCTACATTTCTGCCAGATTTAATGGGTGTTAAGTAATAATTTTCTAGTAACAAAAATTGATTTTACAAGGGGTATAAATATGAAAATAAATGGTCAAACAGCTATTGTAACAGGCGCTGCAAGTGGCATCGGAGCAGAAACTGCTGTATACCTGGCAAGAGAAGGTGCAAATATTGTGTTGGTTGACATAAATTCCTGTGCAAGCACTGTAGAAAAGATACAGGTTGTGAATTCAAATACAAAAATTTTGGAATGTTTAGGTGACATAAGAGATGAACAGTTTGTAAAAGCAGCGGTAGCTCGGTCAGCAGATACTTTTGGTGAACTACATATCTTAGTAAATAATGCAGGAACTTGTGGTCGGGTATCATTAGAAGAGATGACACTAGAAATTTGGGAAAGAGACTTAGATACAAATGTTAAGGCTACATTTTTATTTATACAGGCGGTTGTTTATCCGCATATGATGGAACAAAAATACGGAAGAATCATAAATATTAGTTCAATTTCAGGTATTAATGGAGGAGCAAGTTCGGGAGATGGACTAAACTCTATGAGATCTGGGGTTGCTTATGCTGCCTCTAAAGGAGCGGTAATTGGACTAACTAAATGGGTAGCTAAAGAATTAGGCATTCATGGTATAACGTGTAATTCTGTTGCACCTGGAGCTGTTGGAACAGCAATTACGTCAGGTGTTGCTTATGATCTTAGCAAGCAAGTAGTAAAGAGGATGGGAGAGCCATCTGATATTGCAGAAGCAGTTCTATATTTTGCTTCTGCAGAGTCTAGTTATACAACTGGTCAAGTACTTCAAGTAGATGGAGGATATAATTTTGGATAATCGAGTTCAAGCGGTATTGGATAAACAATCAAATCGGGTTACCGGTAGATTATCTCGGGGTGTCGACTTGTTTGAAGGAATAAAAGAGGCTTGTGAAAGATTTGATATTAAAGCTGCCCAGTTTAATTGTATAGGATCTCTAACGTATGCAACATACGTACAATTAGAGAAGACAAACGAAGGCGTTTTGCAGTATTCACCTAAGATTAAAAGTGAGACTGAAGTTGAGTTGTTGTCAGGAACAGGTTTTGTTGGTTTGGGGCTAGATGGAAAGCTAGACATTCATTTTCATGGAATGTTTGTAGACTGCAATCTACAAATTAGTGGAGGTCACTTTATCGAGGGAGGAAATCCAGTAGCTATTACAATAGAATATATTTTATTAACATTAGAAGATGTTGAACTTAGACGCGGACCAGATGCTTATAGTAATTTACCAGTATTTCAATTTTCGGAGAGGGAGTGAAGAAGGATGGAGACTTTAACACAGCAAATTATAAAATCTGCAGTAGCATATCCAGATAAAATAGCTGTTAAAGATAATAACCGTTCTTTTACTTATAAAGAGATATTAGAAAGAGCTAATGCTTTTTCAGCTTATTTTCATAAACAGGGCTATCAAAAGGGAGATCGTATTGCCATTTTAATGCCTAATCGCTTAGAGCATATAGAACTAGATGTTGCAGTAGCGCTAAGTGGATTAATAAAAGTCCCCCTAAACTATCGATTACATCCAAAAGAACATTCCTATATGCTAGAAGATTCAAAACCAAAATTAGTTATTGGGGATCCGTTACTTATTAATCCAATTCAAACGACAATCAAAGCTTTAGCGATTGGAACTGAATATGAAGAGGTAGTTACTAAACATTTTGGTGAGAAATTTATAGAAAAAGTAGAAGAAGATGATTTGTTTGCAATTATGTATACTTCTGGAACTACAGGTAACCCAAAAGGGGTAATGTTGTCACATCGAAATATACTAGCAGGTGCTTTATCTCTTGCTCAGGTTTGTGAGGTAGATTATGAGGATGTCATAGGTCATGTTGCCCCATTAACTCATGGCAGTAACTTTTTATCACACGTTTCATGGTTATACGGTTTAACACAGGTTGTTTACAATAAATTTGAGCCGGAAGAATTTGTTAAAGATTTACAACAAGATAAGGTATCTATCATATTCTTAGTACCTACCATGGTAAATTTAATGATCCAGCATCCCAGTTTTAAACCAGCGCACTTATCTACAATTAAATCTATAAATATGGCAGGATCGCCTATTGCAGCTAGTAAACTAGAAGAAGCATTAAAACTAACCGGACCAATTTTTGCTGAAACTTATGGACAAGTCGAAGCTCCGATGTGTATTACAATGATGCCTAAAAAAGAACTTGGTAATCATTTAGAATCATGCGGACGAACTGGTTTATTTGTTGAAGTTAAGATCATCAATGATGAAGGGGACGAAGTTAAAGAAGGGGAATTAGGAGAAATCATCTGTAAAGGTTCACTTGTTATGAAAGGTTATTGGAACAATGAGAAAGCTACAAATGAAACATTAAAGAATGGTTGGCTTCATACCGGAGATCTAGGATGGATGAGCGTAGAAGGCTATTTACATATAGTAGACCGAATAAAGGATGTGATTATTTCAGGTGGAGTTAATATTTATCCAAGGGAAATTGAAGAAGTATTAAATTTACATCCTGGAGTCAAAGAGACTTGTGTTATTGGTATTCCCGATGAAAAGTGGGGAGAATGTGTAATAGCATATGTAGTAGGCAATGGCAAAGAAGAAGTTACTGTAGATGAGCTTTATACTTTATGTGAGGAAAATATGGCAAAGTTTAAAAAGCCTAAAACTATTACCATTGTAGAAGAGCTTCCAAAAAGTTCTTATGGGAAAATACTAAAGCGAGAAGTGAGAGAACAGCATAAAGGGGTAAGCGTATGACACATGTTTATATTCATGGGATTGGAATGACACAATTCGGTACTTTTGTTAATCGTACGATGAAGGACTTATTATTAGATGCTTGTATTCAAGCTCTTGAAGATGCGGGAAATCCAAAAGTAGATGCTGTTTTTATAGGGAATTTCATGGGGGGTTCCATATACAACCAAGAAATATTGGGAGCAATTGTAGCTAATGATCTTGGATTAGGATTTGTTCCAACTGCTAAAGTTGAGGGAGCCTGTGCATCTGGTGGTATCGCGTTAAGACAAGGGATTTTAGGAGTACTAAGCGGCGAATACGAGACTGTATTAGTTGCTGGTGTTGAAAAAATGAAACATGCTACTACTTTAAATGTAACACAAGCGATTAATGCCGCTATGGACAATGATTCGAATGAAAAACAAGCTGGCCTTACATTTCCAGGATTTTTTGGTGTACTAGCAAATCGATATTTTTATGAAACAGGAGCTTCTAAAAGGCATTTAGCAATGGTGGCATTAAAGAATAGAGAAAACGCTAAACAGAATCCATTAGCCCAATTTCAAAAAAAGACAACAATGGAAGAGATTATGGAAGCTAGAATGATAACAAATCCACTTGGCTTATTTGATTGTTCACCTATGACGGATGGAGCAGCTGCAGTAATCATTTCGAAACAAAAATCAGATATTCATATTCTCTCATCTGCCCAGGCATCAGGTCCGACTCAGATGCAAGATGCAGAAGATCTTTTATCTATTCCTGCTATACGGGAGTCTGGACGTTTAGCTTTTGAAAAAGCAGGAGTTGGACCAAAAGATATTGATGTAGTTGAAATCCATGACTGTTTTTCTATGACTGAAATAATCGCAATTGAAGAACTTGGTTTCTTCCCTAAAGGAGAAGGATGGATAGCAGTTGAAGAGGGACGAACAAAAGTGACTGGTAAGAAACCCGTGAATACAAGTGGTGGACTTCTTTCTAGAGGGCATCCGATAGGTGCAACAGGTATTGCACAGATTTATCAATTGGTAAGGCAGCTCAGGGGGAATGCAGCTAACCAGATAGAGCAACCTAGATTAGCATTAGCACAAAATCTTGGAGGAACAGGCTCATATTCTACCGTGCATATTTTAGAAAGGTTGTGAATTTATATGATGGTATATGCTTGTAATCAATGTGGAAATCATAGTATGACTAAGAAATATATCTGTCCAAAATGCTTGCAAGGTAAAATGGAAGAAACTGAAGTATTATCAAGAGGGGAAGTTTATAGTTTTACTGAAGTGCATATAGCACCTGCTGAGTTTGAGCATCTTGCACCATATAACGTGGTATTAGTTCAACTAAGTGAAGCACAGGTAAAAGTAACAACCCGTATTTTGGAGCCAGTCCAAATAGGTGACGTTGTTGAGCTTGAAAAAATTGAAAATGGTGCATATGTATATAAAAAAATAGGATAATAATTTCCTGTGCTTAAGAGATGCATACTCTAGGCGCAGGTTTTATTTATTTGGAGGATGTCTATTGCAAACTACCTCAGTTGTATCTAATCTTATTTCAAGATACTTACCTTTTTGGATTGTGTTATTAGCAATAATTGCTTATATATTTCCTTACCTTTTCGTATCAATTAGAGAATTTACAGGATTTGGTCTTGGTATTATATTTTTATTAATGGGTATGTCTTTAACTTTGGAAAGATTGTTTGAAGTCATCAAAAATCCCAAATCCTTATTGGTAGGTGTTCTATTAAAGTGGATAGTAATGGTTACCGTTACTATATTCTTAGCTTTTATATTTTTTAGTGATCAGCCTGAAATAGCTACAGGAATAATCTTGGCTGGTACAGTTCCAAGTGGGACTTCAGCAAATGTATACACTTTTATTGCGGGAGGAGAAGCTGCACTTAGTATTACAATGGCAACGGTTGATACAATTATCTCACCTATTCTTACTCCAGCTTTAATACAGATATTTGCTGGAAGATTAATTAATATTTCGTTTTTACCCTTATTCTTAAACATTATGTATATAGTATTTTTACCATTGTTCTTAGGACTCTTGCTTCAATGGAAATTTACAAAAGTAGTTATCAAAGTAAGGCCTTATACGACAATTTTATCCCAGCTTGCCTTATTTTTAATAGTTTTGGCAGTAGTGTCTAGCGCTGCAAGTTCACTTGAAACTAATATTGTATACCTACCATTAATCTTGCTTGCTGTTTTTTTACAAGTCTCAATTCCTATGGCCATTGGTTTTTTTATAGCTAGAGCATTAAAAATAAAAGAAGTAAATGCTATTTCTATTCTTTTTCACACTGGGATATGTAATACTGCACTAGCAGCAACGCTAGCTATGGAGCATGTCAGTTCTTTAGCGGCTGTTCCTGCGGTTACTAATATGGTAGTTAATTTAACATTAGGAGCAATCATTGCAAACTTTTTTAGTCGAAAAAATAACCAGATACAAACTGTTTAGATTTTTTGTAATAGAGGCTATTATTATATTGGGTTATATTCTAACAGAAGTATGCGTACTATTAACAAAAGAAACTATTGAATAGTACATGTTTGTTGAATAGACTATTACATGACGAAATGGAGAATACAATGAAAAAAGTAATTACGTATTCACTTGCACTTGGAATTTTTAGTAGTGTTATACTCGGTCCCGTAGCGAATGTACAGGCAGCGTCTTTAACAAAAGCGGAAGCTCTAGTTCAGAGAGCGGAGAAAGAAGCAACCGCTTTAAAATGGCAAATTTCTATTGAACATACCCAGTCTATTAAAACTCCTGATATGAAGGTATTCAATTCAACTAAATCTGCTTATCTAGCGGCACAAAAAGAGATTTCCTCGATAAGTGATTCAGCTAAAAGGGCAGAATTAGAAAAAAAATTAGAAGAAACAGCTGGAATCCATTATAAACGCTCCATGGGGTATGTGGATGCTATTACGTCCGGCAATAAAATTCAGAAGCTGGCTAACACTCTACAGCAAGAGTATAGAAAGGATCCAAGCTCTAAGCTTACGGAAACTGCCTATCATGCATTATCAGAGGAAATTAGAAAGCAAGGAAAGCTTCTTTATAGAGTTTATGGTAAGTCAACACGTGAAGCTTTTATTGCTCAATATAAGAGTCCTGCTGAACAGATGCTACTTAATGTAAAATCTGCAAAGCTAGCGAAAGGCTTAATAACTAAGCTGGACCAGGCTATTCAAAAGAAAACCAAGCAAGACTCCATTCTAAACGAGTTGTTTTTAACTTTAGAATCCATTAAAGATGATACGATGTATTATCGACTATTTGAAGAATATAGCAAGGTCATGCGAAAGGATATAAATTTTGTTGCACAAGAAAAAGACTTCAACATTTATTTTGGTCAAATGAACCAACTGATCAATAAAAAAGATGTAACGGGAGTCTTCTCGTTATACGCTAAGGATTTTCCAGACTATGAATTTTTAAAAGAGGATATCCAGACTTCCTTCAATGAAAATGATACAAAATTCGAACTGTTAAACGTTTATGTCTACTCCATCATTAGTGGCTATGCCTATGTGGAAGTTGAGGACCTTGCTACTACAGGAAACAAAAAGGAAACTATTATAAACGTATATCTATTGAAAAAAGAAAATAAGGAATGGAAAATTGTCGATATTTTTACACCTGACAATTAGCTAATTCAAGCAACCAACTAGAGCAAAATAGTTGGTTGCCTTTTTATATTCTAGAAATGTTAAAATGAAAAATATGAAAATTCGATAAGTTATAATGCTAGATAGGAGGAAAAAATGAAAAGATTATTATTAACGGGATTCGAGCCATTCTTAGAGCTTCCTGTAAATCCAACTATGAAAATTGTAGAAGAATTAAATGGCTTAGAGATTAACGGTTATAAAATAATAGGTAGAATCCTAACAGTAGATTTTCGGTCATCTGGAGATGAGCTGCTTCAATTATTGAAAGCAGAAAAGCCAGACGCACACATTTCTTTAGGCTTAGCAGCTGGCAGATATAAAATTACCCCGGAGAGAATTGCGATCAACATTCAAGATGGAGAAGTAGACAACCAAGGAAATAAACCTATTGATGAAGTAATTCATGTAGACGGACAACCGGCTTATTTTTCTACACTACCAATCCGAAGAATGGTGGAAAAGCTAATACAATCTGGTTTTCCTGCTGAAATTTCTAATACTGCAGGCACATATCTATGTAATCATGTCATGTATAAAGCATTACATTATGCAAATATGACTAAGAATCCAATGAAATCAGGGTTCATTCATATTCCTGCCTGTCACGAACTTGCGATTGCTCACGGAAAAATTCCGAGCTGGTCCCATGAGGATTTGAAAAATAGTATTATTACTTGTATAGGTGTTTTAGATCATCATGAAAATTGAAATGCCAACATTTTTTAGAACAGGGGAGAGGACTTTACGTTTTAGTTTTAAAGAGACTATAAGTCAAGAAGTATGGAGTCAAGTACATTTTTTTGCTGAAATGGTTTCATTAGAATGGAATCATCTTATCGAGGAAGTGGTGCCAAGCTATCATACAATTACTGTATTTTTTATTGATTCGTCTGCATTAGACAAAGTCGATATTAATGAATTCTTATTCAAATGGCAGTATGAGCATTTAACTTTAGAAAACATGCCATCTAGATTAGTACATATTCCTGTCTGTTACGAGGAGCCGTATTCGTTAGATATGGATAGAATAGCTTCTTTAAATGGTCTTTCTTCCAGACAGATTATTCAGCTTCACACACACCCATTGTATACCGTATATATGATTGGATTTTTACCCGGGTTTCCTTATTTAGGAGAGTTACATAAAAGCCTTTGCATTTCTCGCCTAGACAAGCCTAGAAGTATAGTACCAAAAGGCTCTGTTGGAATTGGTGGAAATCAAACAGGAATTTATCCCTTAGAATCACCAGGAGGATGGAACATTATTGGAAGAACACCTTTGGAAATCTATTCGGCTTTTAGAAATGACCATTTTCTATTAAGAGCAAAAGATTTAATTAGGTTTTTTCCCATTTCAATACATGAATATGAAGAGATAGCTAGTGAGTTAAAACATGATTCTCTTGCTATAAAAAGTTTTGTAGAGGAGCTGTCTAAATGATAACAATTGATATAAATGCGGATGTAGGGGAAAGCTTTGGAGCCTTTAGTGTAGGGGAAGACCAGGAATTATTTAAAGTGATTACTTCAGCTAATATTGCATGTGGATTCCATGCGGGAGATTTCTCGGTAATGAACCGAACAGTCCAGGAAGCTAAGAAAAATAATTTATCCATTGGCGCACACCCAGGCTTTCCAGACCTGCAAGGATTTGGACGTAGGAATATGATAATGTCACCGGAAGAAATCTATGAGATGGTTATCTATCAAGTTGGGGCCTTAAAGGCTTTCTGTCGGCTTCATAATGTACGGCTCAATCATGTAAAGCCACATGGTGCTCTTTATAATATGGCAGCAAAAGATTCCTCTATTGCTAAAGCAGTTGCTCAGGCGACGTTTGATATGGAACCAGACTTGATTTTATATGGGTTATGCAACAGTGAACTAATAGAGGCTGGAAAAATGATAGGCCTTCAAACTGCACGGGAGGCTTTTGCCGATCGGCTTTATGATGAGGATGGGCATCTAGTTAACCGAAATGAGCCAAATGCTATTTTGAGTACTGATAAAGATATCGTTACGCAGGTTTTACGAATCGTAAAAGATCGACAAGTAAGGACCAAGTCTGGGGATAGTATAAGAATCCATGCAAATACCTTGTGCTTTCATGGCGACGGCAATAATGTTTCGGCAATTGTTAGGAAAGTCAGAAAAGTATTAGAGGAAAACAATGTGAGGATTGCACCTTTGGAGCTAGGAATATGAAGGCACTTTTTAAAGTTATAAAAGAGGGGGTTTACGCATCCTATCAGGATTTAGGCAGACCAGGGTATCGGAAATTTGGCATGCCTGTTGCTGGACCGATGGATACATACGCTTTTCAAATGGGGAATAAAATTGTATCCAACTCTCCAAATTCCCTAGCGTTAGAACTATTTTTAGGTGGCTTATCACTGGAAGTGTTAAATAATCATAAATTAGTTATCAGTGGGGCGGATCTTGAAGCTACGCTAGATGGAAACCCCGTGGAGCTATGGAAATCCTTTCTAGTCATCAAAGGTCAAATTCTATCCTTTAAGGGTCCAAGTAAAGGAAGCATTGCTTACATAATTCCACAAGGAGGATTTTGTGCGGATGAGGTAATGAACAGTAGTTCAGCATATCCAAGAGCAGATATTGGATATGTACTGAAGCCAAACATGATTTTATATGGGAGGGATACTTCGTTTACAAAAAGACGTTCTCGATTAATACCGTCTCATATTCCTGTTTATGAAAATGAAGTGACTGTTAATGTTTGGAAAAGTCCTCATTTGGCTTTATTTGAAACGAGCAGTATCGATACTTTTTTTAGTTCGATTTATACATATAAATCCGGGAATCGGATGGGATATTATTTAGATGGCCCTGAGCTAAAGTTCGTCTCTAAAGCCGATATTCTATCGGAGGCAACCCAGTTTGGTACTATTCAAATTACTAATAATGGTCAGCCGGTTGTTTTAATGGCAGATGCACATACGGTTGGTGGATATGCAACTATAGGAAAAATTGCAGATGATGATTTGTGGAAGTTTTCACAGTTAAGGATAGGTGGAAAGGTCAGCTTTCAAGGGATATAGTGATGAGGATTGACATAATTACACTTAGCAGTTGTGTGTTTTATGACAATCCTTTTAAGAGTATGCATGAATCAATTTCATAAATAGTCCTTACAGATTGAACACGAACATTTTCTATTTATTGATTGAATCGGCAGGCGGCGACTCCGGTGGGATGAGTGAGATAGATAAGACATCACAACCACGCGCGTTAGTGATGGGTGAAGGCTTATCGCTCACCCCACGGAAAGCGTCCGACAAAGCGTAAATCAATTCTAATCTATCCCTTAAAAACAGGTTAATATTCTTGATCTTTTATTAATTGTTCGTATTTTTACATATTAAAAGGAATTATGAAATTGATACGCATATATATTGTTAAAGGAAGTTTCAATGCATTTCTAAATGTAGTTTTATTTCCTCGGAAATTTTTTTTAATTCATTCTCGTTCATCATATAATACCAAATTCCATCCTTTAGTTCTCCAGCACCCTCTTCAAAGGTTAAAGTTTCAATCGTATTTATACTTTTTTTATAATCTTTTTGTATATCTAGCATCTGCTCGAAGGTCATATTGGTTTGTATATTTTCTTCAATAATTAGGAGGAGTTCCTTATGCCTTAGGAGTAGATTGAAGTTTGCGCCCTTTTTTAGAAGAGATTGAATTACTTGTTTTTGACGATGTTGTCTTCCAAAATCTCCTAGTGGATCATCTTTGCGCATTCTCACATAATCTAGCGCCTGCTCTCCTTGTAATCTAATTTTCCCCTTAAGAAAGGTATGGCCAAACACCTCAAAGGTCGTTTCATTTTCAACAGTTACTCCACCTACAAAGTCCACAATGTCTTGGAAACCTTCCATATCAATTTTGACGACATAGTCAATTGGGACGTGCAGTAGATTTTCTACTGTATTCACTGTCATTTCTATATCTCCAAATGCATAAGCATGATTGATTTTGTCATGTATACCTAACCCAATTATTTCTGTATAAGTATCGCGAGGAATACTCACCATTTTAATAGATTCACTAATAGGATTTACTGTTAGAAGAAGAAGCGTATCAGACCGTCCTTTATCACCATCTCTTTTGTCCACCCCTAATATCAATAAAGAAAAAGGATTCTTTTGTTGTAACTCAATTTTCTCCTTTCGAAGGGTGGAAACTTCTCTTAGTTCAGGTTCGTGTATTTCTTGAAGTGTGGTCGATACATCCTTGTATATGTTTCGTACATAGAAAAATAGAGCAACTCCAATACAGAGTAAAAAAAATAAAATGGACAAAATAATATTTTTTTTGGACATGAAAAACTTCTCCTTGCTCCCAAATTAGTTTCTTCATGTAACAATATATGAGATAAGACTTTGTTCATTCCCTTTTTATTATTTTATATATTATTAATGATATTTATATGTTTAAATGTGATAATTATCACATTTATATTAAGTTATTGTAGGTATAATTAATCAAAAAGGGGTTGTTATTATATGCGTGGTTCTGTAAAAAGTAAACTTTTAGTCCTGGCTTTAATCGTTATATTACTTCCTTTATCAATACTAGGTCTCAATAATTATTTGTTAGCTAAAAAAGAATTAGATGAATTAGGGAAAATGGGGCTTCAAAATGGTACCTATGCAATATTGGATTTAATTGATGAATTGAATAAAGAAGTAGAAAGAGGTGTTATAACAATTGAAGAAGCAAAAGCACGAGTTGCAGATAAAATTATCGGTCCTTTAAAGGAGGACAATAAACGTTCAATCACTAATCCGGCATCCTACGGAAAGAATTTCTATTATTATGTTATGGATGATAAAGGCAACCTATTAGTACACCCTAGCCTAGAAGGGGAAAACTTATATGACAATCAGTCGGAGGATGGTCAGTATTTTATAAGAGATAGTATAGAAAAAGCATTAAATGGTGGGGGTTACGTGTCTTATAACTGGCCACTTCCCAGTGACGAAGCGCAAGTGGAACCAAAAATTACATATAGTATAGAAGATCCCAATTGGGGGTGGATAATTGTAGCAGCTACATATGAAATGGACTTTAATAAAGGGGCACATACTATGTTATTTACAACCATTGTGACGATTTTCATAGCGCTCCTGTTAGGACTAGTACTGTTTTGGTACTTTGCTAGAAAAATGACATCTTATTTAAAAAAGATTATGGTTTTGACCTCGGATATAGCAGATGGAAAGCTTAGTGGAAATGAGATACCATTAGAAACAAAGGATGAGTTAGGTCAGCTCGCATTAAATGTGAATACTATGAAGAATAGTTTAGAGGAGATTGTGAGTCAAACAAAAGTATCTTCTGATCATATGAGAGGCTCATCTGAGGTGCTTAGTGCTGTAATAGAAGAAACTACGGCAGCTGCTGATGAAATTTCACATGTTATTACAGAAATCTCTAAAGGGGCAGTTATACAAGCAGGGGAAGCAGAAGTAGCTTCTGATAAAGTAAATGATTTGTCTACAGTTATTGAGAAAACACTTAAGCAATATAATGAAATTATTGTAGGGGTTAGTCAAATGACAAATGTACAAGAAATTGGTTTATCTAACATAAACGCCTTGACTACAAATACTGATAGACTACAAGCGGTTATGGATGTCCTTCAGTCTACTTTTACTCAACTTACTAATCGAATGGGACAAATATCTCAAATTGTTCAGACCATTAATGATATATCTGCGCAAACTAATCTACTTGCTTTAAATGCAAGTATCGAAGCTGCAAGGGCAGGAGAGCATGGAAAAGGATTTGCGGTAGTAGCAGAGGAGGTAAGGAAGTTATCGGAAGGTACCCAAGTAGCTACAGATAGTGTACGTAATCTTTTAAAACAAATTGAGCAGGACACACGTTTAGCAGAAGTTCAAATGACTGAAACTCAATCGATTTCAAATGAACAAATGGATTCAGTTGAGTATACTAAACAATCTTTCGTGGAGTTGACTAAATCCATTCAACAAATAAAAGAAGATCTTATTTATTTAAGTGAAGAGATGAATATTATGTATTCTAATAGAGAAGTAGTTGTAGAGGCAATATCTAATATTGCAGCTGTTGCAGAGGAGTCTGCAGCAGCAACAGAGCAAATGAATGCCTCAATTGAAGAGCAGAACACTGCTATTAATTCTATCATGAATTCAGCCCTACAACTTCAACAGGAAGCTGAAAACATGCATGAATTGGTATCGAGATTTAAATAAGAGATAAATGTGTTCTTATTTATTCCATAATAAACAGGATAAAGGAGTTTCAACAGTACCCGTTATCTTTGTTTTTGGCTATATTAAAGGTTAGGGTTGATTCATGATGTAAAGAAGTCTTAGATCAGAGAGTAGCATTGATTTTTCGCACCAGCCGGACGCGTTCCTCGGGGTGATGGCTTATCTGTCTCACTCTATAAAAAAGAATTGTTAGTCTAAATATAACTTTAAAAAGCTTTGTTTTTTTGTCGAAAGAAAACGGGAATATCTTCTTAAATAAGCTACCATTGTATTACTAGGTAAATGTTGGAACAAAAGAACGACAAAAAACTGCAGCAAGCTCAGGGAATTAACTTGAGCATAGCTGCAGTTTTTAGATGAAATCTGTCTTTATTATTCTTCCGCTTTGGAGCTATTCACCTGTAAGAAATATCTACTGATATCTCGGAAAAAGGAGTTAAGCATTTGATTGAACATGTCTAATGCATCAAATGAATATAGTCTGTAAGGGTCTTCTTGTCCGTAACCACGAACTGAAATTCCTTCTCTTAAATGGTGTAAGTTTCCTAGATGAGAAATCCAATATCTATCTAGCGTTTCAATATAGATGCTTTGGATGTCATTCCAAGTATCTTCGTCTACATCATTCTCTAGCTCATCAAGCGCCAATCGATAAACGACATTTAGTTCTTTTTGTAATTGCTCCTTACTTTCAGCGGTGAAGTTAGAATAATCGACTGTTTCTTTTGCAGTAAGCGTGCCGATAATTTTAATTTCATCAATCACTTCCTGATGTAAAGCAGCTTCGCCAGCTGCATCCATTTCTAAAAGATCTTTTAAGAAGTAATTTAATCGTTCTTGTATAGCAATTTGGATGAGTGATTGCATGTTTTCCAGTTTCAGTGCTTTTTCTCGATAATTATAAATTACTTTCTGCTGATCATTATTTACATCATCTAATTTTAGTAAGTGTGATCTACTAGAAAAATGCATTCCCTCTATAACCTTTTGTACGTTATAGACAAATTTAGTTGGGTTAGGAGAAACGATTAAACCATTCTCATCTGTTTTAACTTTTTTCTTATACTTTGCGAATTCTTCTTCATCATAATAGTAGAAAAGTTCGTCCTCTAAGGAAACGATGAATTGTGTGCTGCCTGGGTCACCTTGGCGTCCACCGCGTCCCCGTAACTGCATATCGATACGAGCACTACTATGAAGCTCGGTCCCGATAATATGCAGACCACCAAGCTCTGCTACGCCTTCACCTAAAAGAATATCCGTTCCCCGACCTGCCATATTAGTAGCTAGCATAATTTTATGCATTTGACCTGCGTTAGAAATCAGCTCTGCTTCATCTTCCTCTGTTTTAGCATTTAAAATATTGTGTTTCAAGCCTTCCTCTTTAAAGAAGTTAGAAAGCCTTTCTGATTGCTCTATAGAAGTAGTCCCAATTAAAACAGGACGGCCAACTTCGTGGTGCTTCTTAGTTTCAGAAACAATTTTCTTCATCTTGTCCTCAGACGATAAATAGACAACCGTATCCATGTCAATTCGCTTGTTTGGTTTGTTTGTAGGAATCTCTGTGACTCTTAAGTTATAAGTTTCCCAAAATTCATCGCGGGAAGGCATAGCACTCCCAGTCATTCCAGAGATATGACTATACAAACGGAAATAATGTTGAATTGTAACGGAAGCCTGTGTATTGTTCTCTTCTTTAATGGAGACCTTTTCTTTGGCTTCTATTGCTTGGTGAAGTCCATCGCTATATGTTCTGCCTTCCATTATACGTCCTGTATATTGGTCAACGATTTGTATTTTATCGTCCTTAACAATATAATCGACATCTTTTCTCATCACCACTTTTGCGCGTAGCGTCTGCATAGCAATATGAAGGAATTCTCTATGTTCGCGATCATATACATTATCGATTCCAAAGGCCTCTTCTAAACGGTCTGCTCCCTCATCTAGCAACACGATTTGCTTTGTTTCAGGATAATAATCGTATTCTCGTTTATCCTCAAAAGATTCGACAACCATTTGCATAACGGGGAATAAATTTAAACTTGCATTCGATTTACCTGCAATGATTAAAGGTGTTCTTGCTTCGTCTATTAAAATGCTATCTACTTCATCGATCAAGGCATAGAAAAGCGGTCTTTGTACGAGCTCATCTTCTCGTTGGATCATATGGTCTCTTAAATAGTCAAAACCAAACTCTGTACCTGTTCCGTAAGTAATATCACAATTGTAAGCTGCTTGTTTCTCCTCTTTTTCTAGTCCAGCTACATTAAGACCAACAGAAAGACCAAGGAATTCAAAAAGTGGCTTCATTTGTTCATAATCTCGGGTAGCTAAGTATTCATTTGCAGTAATTATATGAGTACCTTTTCCGTAAGCTGCCATCACATAAGCAGGAAGTGTAGCTACTAAAGTTTTTCCTTCTCCCGTTTGCATTTGGGCAATTTGGGATTGCGTTAGAACAGCACCACCCATTAACTGAGAATCATAATGTCTCATACCGAGTACTCGTTTGGAAGCTTCCCGAACGACAGCGAATGCTTCAATAATTAGTTCTTCTGGTGAAATGCCAGTGTTTAGCTGCTCGCGAAAAGTTTGTGTATATGCTTGTAGCTCAGCGTCATTTTTTTGAACGAATGAATCTTCTAAGGCATTTATTTTATTTACAATTTTTTTTAGCTGATTTAACTCTATGACTTCTCCTGAAATCATTTTCTTAATAGATTGTAACATGTCTAATCTCCTATCTTTTATTTCCAATACTATTATATCATGAAACATAAGTGGTAGCATTTACTATATAAATAGCTAACATTACAAATTAGTTACATGATTATATTTAAAAAGTTTCCATATCATGTTAAAGTTAGAATAGATATGAAAGGGGTTAGAATGTTGAAAAAAATTAGTACAGCAATGCTTGCTATGGTTTTAGCAGCGCCGATGAGTAGTGTTCACGCAGAAGAGACAGATAAAAAGCCAATGGTAGAAGTAAAAGAGCAGCAAAGAATAGAAGACTCGAAGGAAGTCGTAGAAGAGAAACTGGAAGTAGATAACTCGGAGGAGTGGCTAGACGATATTATAGAAGAAAAGCCGGTGGAAGAAGTAATTGAGGAAGGTTACGAAAATCTTGGTCCAATGATTTTTAAATCATCAGCTGTATCCTCTAAAATTGCAGCAAATAACGAGGGCGACTATTTTATTTACTACATCATGCATGGCTCTCCAGCGGCACTAGTAGTCGTTGATTATAATTCAAAAGAAATCTTACATACGTTTACGTTAGAAGATTCGAAAAGTGCATGGGGCTTGGATGTAGATGAAAATGGAAAGCTTTGGGTAGGTGGATCGGTATCAAGTGTCCTTTATAGCTATGATCCGAATGAGGAAGTTTTTGAAAAGCATGGGGCGATTTTTTCCAATAAGAGCGATACATCTATTCAGGATTTAATCGTATCTGGCAACAAAGTGTATGCAGGTTCTGCATATGGGGGATCTTTAGTAGCTTTTGATACAGAAACAAAAGAAATAGAAGAATTTGGTCAAATTCGTAAGCGTAAAGAATTTGTAAAAGCTATCGTTGCTGATGAAGAAAAAGATGAAATTTACGTATCTATTGGATCTCCAATGGATTTACTAGTTAAAAAGCCGAACACAAAAAATTTCACTTCCTTTTTGCCAGCAAAATATATGTCAGAGAAGTATGCTCAAGACTTAATCTTAACGGATGAATATATCATAGCAAGATTACATCCATCGAATATGGCGGTTATTTTTGACCGTAAAACACTTAAAATAGTAGATGAATTTGAATTGAGCTCAAAAACTGTATCAGCGGTTTCTCCAAATGGAGAGGGTATCTACTATACAAAAGGACAACAACTGATTAAATATGAGTTCGAGACAAAGATGCATACCGAACTTGGTGTTTATCTTCCAAAAGGTACGGAAGCTATTAATCTAGACTTTATTGTGAAGAATCCTGTAGTTCCTAAAGAAGAGGGAGTAGAGAAAGAAATAGAAAATCCACTTCCAGGTACAGTTACTGTGCCTATAGTAGAAACTGGTGTTAAAAATACAGAGATTATTGTTCCTAAACCAGCTGTACCGATAAAAGATCCTTCTATTAATGAAGGGAAAGGTCCGAACGGTGATGAGGTTCTAGAGGAAGCTCCAGAGGTACCAGTAGAAGAACCAAAAGAATGGATTTTATCTGGTATGGTTGATAACCTAGGTCAAATTTTTGAGTACAATCCACAAACAGGAGAAATGCAGTATCATAACTTTGAGCTGCCAGAGCAGCCTGTAGAGCTATATACACTAGCTTCTAGTTCAGACGGAAAACTTATTTATGCAAATGGTTATATGTCCGGGGGCCTTGGCGTTTATAACGTTGCAACGGGAAATAAGGAGTTATATCGCAATATTAGCCAGGTGGAGTCTATGTTCGAGATTAATAACAAGCTTTATATTGGTGCCTATCCATTAGCAAGATTATTAGTATATGATCGTGCAATTCCATGGGGAACTGGAAATCCAGCAGAAGTGATTAGAATGAGCTCACATGGTCAAGAGCGCTCTACTGCAGTCGCTCCATATAATAAAGGGAAAGAAATCATTCTTGGTACTCTTCCAGACACTAGTGTTGGCGGCGGAGCATTAGTTTTTTATGATACTACCACTAAAAAAACAGAGATTTTCGAGAACTACATTTATAACCAAAGTATTGTTTCATTAGTTAGCAGAGGAACGCAAGTGTTTGGCGGTACGTCTATCCATGCTAACCAACAAGTGAATCCTAGAGGAGCACGACTATTCTATTTTGAACGTTTTAATCCTGAGGATAAAAAGTATATTCACCTACCATTTAGCTCAAGCATGATTACTAGTTTAATAGTAGATAAAGAGAATTTTGTCTGGGGAATGGCTGATGGAAAACTCTTTAAATATAAGGATGAATGGACAGACATTAAGACAGCGGAACTACTACCTTTAATATCCGGCCGATTCCGTAATGCAGAAATATTAGAGGGTGTAGACGGCTACATTTATGGAAGTGTAGAAGGTAAATTGTTCCGTGCAACAAAAGACACGTTACAGGTTGAGTGGTTAAAGGATAAGGGAGTTTATGGACTGGAGCAGGATATGAACGGCAACCTTTATTACTACGATGGAAGTAACCTATGGAGATACACAATTGAAAAAAATCGTGGAAAACAAGCTGAATCAGCTGGGAAATGAAGGAGAATTTAAATAAATGAAACGAAAATTGCTATACCTTTTTGTCGTTTTTGCAGTGGTCACGAGTTCACTATTCCAACCAAGTCAAGTAGAAGCGCAGGCAACGAAAGTATATTGGGACGGTATTTTAATGGTTCCAGGTCAAGTGGGAAAAATTAAAGTAGTAAAACCGATCAACCTATGGAAACGTACAAGTAATGGTCTAGTGTTTGAAAGAATTCTAAAGCCAGGTGAGCAATATCGGGTCTATCGCTATGATGATCTTTATGGTGGACAATATGGGCTTGGCGGAGGAATGTATATTACTAAAATGGCGGGATATGTAGAATATAAAACACCGTCTAAAGCTAAGCTTAGAGAATTAGAGAATGCACAAGGTGGGGCACCTGTTAGCCCCCCTGTTGGAAATCCTTCTTCTAACCTTTTTCCAAAAGAAGCAATACCTACTCTTTCAATCGGTAAGGTAGCTGCCCAGGCGATAACTCAAATAGCTCCTGGTGTAAGGAAGAAACTGATAGACGTTAGCGGGTCACTAGGTGCACAAAAGTTATTTATTATTGACTATGACGGGAAAACCTCCAACATTCAAATGAAGGCAGAGCTTGCGAAGGATCAGATTGTTGGATTTGAAACAACTTCCTCCCAAGCAAATAGTGTTCCACAAAATGATTCTTATCATGTGGTAGCAGGAGTTAACGGGGATTATTTTGATAAAACAGGACAACCAGTTGACTTAATGATGATTGACGGTTCTATTGTAGCTACTCCACAAACCGCGATAAGTGATTTAGCGGTACTTGGGATTACTTCTAATAAGAAAGCAATCATTGGTGCACCTCAAGTATCTATGAGTCTTTCTGTAAATGGGACATCCTATCCTATTAACTCGGTGAATAGAAAAAGACTAGCAGACCATCTAGTAGTCTACACTAGAGATTTTGCTCCAACTACAAGTACTAACGAGCTTGGCACAGAAGTTCGCGTAAAGATTGACTCAGGTAAACTGAATGGTGGGGAAACTTTATCCGGCACTGTAACAGAAGTAATGACTGGCGTAGGAAATGCAGCATTAAATACCAATGAAATAATTTTATCTGGCCACCACTTTGCTAGTGATTTCTTAAAGGGAATCAATGTAGGTGATCAAATCGAAATTTCTACTAAATTTACTCCAGCTGAATGGAATGATGTTCGAGAGGCTGTAAGTGGTAGATATCATTTAGTAAAAAATGGAGTATTGCAAACGATTAAAGTAGCAGGTATTGCACCGAGAACAGCTGTTGGAGTTCGAAAAGACGGTAGTCTATTCACTGCAGTCATTGATGGAAGAACTACTCAAAGTAAAGGGCTTACTCTACAAAACACTGCAAAATTAATGAAGGATCTTGGAGCTAACTATGCGATGACCTTTGATGGTGGTGGTTCCTCTACGGTGGTAGTAAGAGAGCTTGGTAACCAGAAAGTAACGGTTGCTAATAATCCATCTGATGGATACGAGCGTTCTGTCGCTAACTCTCTATTGTTTGTTAGTACGTATAAAACAGGACCTGCCGTAACTATTTCACCAGCATCTAATGTACTTGAAGTATTTCAAGGGGCGGCTTATACGGATCTAACGGTTCCTGTAAAAGGACTCGATCAGTATATGAATCCGGTTGCGATTTCTGGAAACGGAAAAGTTACTTCTACTATATTGTCTAACGTAAATGGAAAACAAGTCGTCAACGCAAAGCCTGGTACGTATGCAGGAATGGTTACGTACGAAGGCAAGACTACTAATATACAGTTAAGAGTAACTAACACGATTGACAGCATTAAAGCATCTGAAAGTTATTTACAATTAGCTAAAGGTCAGGCTGTTCAGCTGTCTGTCAGTGGTATTAAAAATGGACAAGCCGTTTTAACAGATGCTAGTGCGTTTACGTTTAGTAGCACAATAGGTTCCGCACAGGCTAATGGTAAGTACACAGCCCCTAACAAAGATGGCATTGGAACAATCAATGTTAAGTACGGAAATAAATCCCTAACTATTCCTGTGATAGTAGGCGATGTACCACCAACTATATTAGAGTCGTTTAATAAAGGGATATTTAACTATGAAGCTAGTAGCGATAAAGCTAATAATGTTTCAGTATCCTCTGTAACTAATGATAGAGATGGCTCAAAGGCAATCAAGTTATCCTACGATTTTAAAAACACTACTGGAACTTCTGGCGCTTATGTCACTGCTAAAACGCATCTAACTATTAGTACACCGTTAAAGAAAGTCGGAATGTGGGTAAAAGGTGACGGTAAAGGAAACTGGTTAAGATCGCAATTAGTTGACGCTTCTGGTAAAACGGTTCAATTGGACTTTGATAAAAATGTAACTTGGTCCGATTGGAGATTTGTTACAGCTACTGTACCTGCGGGACTTTCTTATCCATTGAAAATGGATCTCCCTGTTCGTTATATGCAAACAGAAAATGCTAAGAAAGCGAATGGTGAAATCATCATCGATGACATTCAAGCTATTTATAAAGATTAATATGAGCAAATAGTAGTGGATATTGCGAAGCAATTTAATGTATGGTAACGTAATAAGTAGGATTTTGGTAAACTTTGGAGGGAAGTACATGGCTTCGGAAGAAAAAGGGAAAGAAAATAATCTAGTAGGAAATACACAGAAGGTAATTGGATTCTATAAAAGACAGGCATGGGCAGCGAAGGTTTTTGAAAAAATTGAACAAGAAAACATAGTTCAAGACGGCAAAGACGTGGTGCTTGCATCCTCTATTATTCAATCCAACAATAATTTATATTTTCCGGCTTTTATGCGAATAAATATAAAGGAAAACGGTAGAGTAGTAGGGGCTTACATGATTCAAGAGGAAGATGATACCTTTAATCTCTTACCTTTAGAAATTTTGTTAGAGGAACCAGAAATGCAAGAAATGCTTCCTTTTAAATATCGGACAGTAGAGAAGATTGAGGGAGATACCATTCAAGTAAACTGGCCAGAATTCTCGTAATATAGTACTAGAAAATATATACCTTTTTACAAGAATAGAAAGGACTGATTTTTGCTCATACTAAAGCGAAAAGTCAGTCTTTTCTTTATTTATATTAAATTTGGTTACTAAGCTAGTTTTATAGTATAATCATTAATTGAAGAAACTTTCATGTCGTTAGTTCGTCTATTTTGTAGAACCTAGCGGCTAAAAAGAAAATAAAAAAACAAGGATGATATTTTTGGATATAAAATTACTTCTTGCTTTTATCATATCTATGGCCACGGCAATCGCAGTTACCCCTTTAGTAATTAAATTTGCACATAAAATAGGGGCTGTGGATAAACCTTCTGAAAGAAAAGTTCATCAAAAAGTGATGCCTCGCTTAGGCGGACTTGCAATTTTTATAGCGGTAACAGTTGGTTATTTCGTTGCGGGATTGTATGAAGCAAAGATTACTGGAATTATAGTGGGGGCTCTTATCATTATCGTACTTGGTATTATAGACGATAAATATGAAATCTCTGCAAAAATTAAGTTATTAGGACAAATCTTAGCAGCTTGTGCTGTTATGGGTAGTGGTTTAACAATTGAAATATTAAATATTCCTTTTTTAGGTGTATTTGAACTTGGTATTTTCTCGTATATAGTAACGTTGTTTTGGATTTTAGCTATTACTAATGCTATTAATTTAATTGATGGCTTAGATGGGTTATCGGCTGGAATATCATCCATCGTTTTTGCAAGTATCGCATTTTTAGCATTTTCTGCTGATAAGATGTTAATACTTACATTGTCTCTTATCTTATTAGGGAGTACGCTTGGATTTTTATTTCACAATTTTCACCCAGCAAAAATCTTTATGGGCGATACGGGATCGATGTTTCTAGGATATGCTATTGCCGTCCTGTCATTATTAGGACTTTTCAAAAGCGTTACATTATTTAGCTTTGTTGTCCCTATTTTAATCCTAGGAGTACCAATTTTTGATACTTCCTTTGCCATTATCCGACGGTTGGTTAATCGTAAGCCGATATCGGTGGCAGATAAGTCACATTTGCATCATAGATTACTGGCGCTAGGATTATCACATCGCGATACCGTGTTGGTAATATATGGTTTTGGTTTGATATTTAGTATATCAGCTATTACATTTGAGACACTAACTTTACGTTGGGCGATTTTTATCATCTTATTTATTTTAATTGCATTTGAAATCGTTGCAGAGAAAATTGGGCTAGTAAACGATGAATATCGACCAATTATTTCTGTTTTTCAAAAAGTTGTTGGGTATAAGCGTAATTAGCCCTCTAGTATGTAAATTATAAAAAACTATCTAGACCACCTTACAAGGTGGGTTGCGCTTTTCATATATTAAATAATTCTTATAGGGTTGGTGTAAACAAATGAAAGTACCAATGTTAGATTTATCGGAACAATATGCATCGCTAAAAACTGAAGTTTTAGAAGCGTTAGATGGGGTTATGAGTAGCTCTGTTTTCATTCTAGGAAGCAATGTAAAAAAACTAGAAGCGGATATTGCCGAATATAGCCATGTGGCACATGGTATTGGTTGTGGGAATGGTAGTGATGCAATTCATATCGCGTTACAAGCAGCAGGTATAGGTGAAGGAGACGAGGTTATTACTACTCCATTCACATTCTTTGCTACTGGTGGAGCTATTGTTAGAGCTGGTGCAACGCCTGTTTATGCAGATATAGACCCAGTTTCTTTCAATTTAGATCCAGCTGAAATAGAAAAGCATATTACCGATAAAACAAAGGCAATCATACCTGTTCACTTATATGGCCAAATGGCCGATATGGTGAGCATTCGTAAAATTGCGGACAAGCATAATCTAATTGTTATAGAGGATGCTGCACAAGCAATTGGAGCTAGACAAGGTGATTTTACAGTTGGTGAATTAGGTGATGCAGCAACTTATAGCTTCTTCCCTACTAAAAACCTAGGTGCCTACGGTGATGGTGGTATGGTTGTTACGAATAATGATGATATTGCTGAGAAATCTCGTGTTATTCGTGTGCACGGCAGTAAACCAAAATATTATCACAGTGTGCTTGGTTATAATAGCCGTTTGGACGAACTTCAAGCAGCAGTATTGAATGTTAAGTTCCCTCATTTAGACACTTGGAGTGAGCAACGAAGAGCGCATGCAGATCTTTACACTCAGTTGTTGAATGAAAAGGTTGGAGAACATGTTAAGACTCCTGTTAAAGTAGAAGGTTTCCATCATGTATTCCACCAATATACTATTTTGACAGAGCGTCGAGATGAGCTTCAAGCTTATTTAAAAGAAAATGGAGTAGATACAATGATTTACTATCCACTTCCATTACATATTCAACCGGTATTTGAAAGCTTAGGGTATAAACTAGGAGATTTCCCGAATGCAGAAAAAGCTGCAAACGAGGCACTTTCTTTACCAATGTTCCCAGAGCTAAAAGAAGAACAGCAGCAATTTGTTGTTGAAAAAATTGCAGCATTCTTTTCTAGTAAATAATGATTTAAAAGTAAAGGGAGACGTTTTGTTACGTTTCCCTTTAACTACCTTATGAATGGGTATAAAGGAGAAGAGATATGTCAGAAAATAAATCGTATCGATTATATGATTCTCTAGAATTTTTCTGGAGGAAAAAGATTTGGTTCATCATCATTCCAGTTGTTGCAGCTTTGATAGGCTATGGCGCAGCCTTTTTAGTGCCGTCAGACGGGAAATATGTAGGTAAAAGTACAGTATTTACTGGATCAGTTAAGTTAGAGGCATTAACAAATCCCGACCATATCATGACTCAGTATGGTAAACATTTTACAGGAAAAACAGAAGTCTTTGTCCCAACAAGAAATTACATAAAAACAGAGACATATGGAGATACTGAAGAACAAGTTATGAACGAACTAAATCAGTTTAATGAAGAGTTATTAGCAGGCTTAATGAATCAACATGACAAAGTAATTGGTGGTACGGAAACATACGCAGGCATTCAAGCTGAGCGTATTGAAACTTTAAAAACAACAATTGAAAATTATAAAAAAGTAATAATTGAATCTGATAATGTTACAGTAATAAACAATTTTACTACATTATTGTCTGCAGCCGAAATGGATTTAACAAATGCATTGGCGACGGAACAAAGAGTAAGAAATGACGTCATTGCCTATGAGAAGCCAAGTATTGCTGGAGAATCCAGGGTAGCACCAACCAAAACATACGGAACAGAAGGAGCTATTGCAGGGTTTATCCTAGGATTACTATTAGCAATCCTTTCTCTATCGACATGGAAGTATATCTTGGATGCAAGGAATCATAGAAAAGCGTAAGCACCTATGTCTGCCCCGACAGGCAAATGGAGAAAAGCGAGGAGGCAGTTCCTCAGCCACCGCAGCTTTCATTCATTTGACCCCGAGGGGCAAGGTGCTGGAGCTAGACAAGAAAAGCGTAAGCACCTATGTCTGCCC
>JBEMAY010000035.1:0-3316 GCA_040274765.1 Psychrobacillus sp. | reverse complement strand
GCAGCTTTCATTCATTTGACCCCGAGGGGCAAGGTGCTGGAGCTAGACAAGAAAAGCGTAAGCACCTATGTCTGCCCTGACAGGCAAATGGAGAAAAGCGAGGAGGCAGCTCCTCAGCCACCGCAAACTCTTTTGTTTGCGACGAGCTTGCGCAGGAGCAGCTTTCATTCATTTGACCCCGAGGGGCAAGGTGCTGGAGCTAGACAAGAAAAGCGTAAGCACCTATGTCTGCCCCGACAGGCAAATGGAGAAAAGCGAGGAGGCAGCTTTACAGCTACCGCTTGTCCATTTTCATTCGAGGCAAGAAAAGAAATTTAACCGAACGTGAAACATTTATGGATAAGATGGTGTCTTTACTAGAGTAAAACATCACCAATTAAAAGGAGAGTATAAAATGTCTACATATTATGAAGAATTATTAGCGAAAATTGAAAATCATACAGCAGTGATTGGTGTAGTTGGTTTAGGCTATGTTGGATTACCACTTGCAGTTGAAAAAGCTAAAGCTGGTTATAAAGTAATTGGATTTGATGTACAAGAGTCAAAAGTTCAACAAGTAAATGAAGGAATTAACTATATCGGTGATGTAGTAGACGTAGATTTAAAAGAAATGGTTAAGTCAGGTCATTTAACAGCTTCTACTGATTACGGTTCAATTAGTGCTGTAGACGCAGTAGCTATTTGTGTACCAACTCCATTAGACATTTATCAACAACCAGATACTTCTTATGTAGAAAGCTCTGTAAATGAAATTGCTAAATACGCTAAAAAAGGTACATTAGTAGTTCTTGAGTCAACTACTTATCCAGGAACAACAGAAGAAATTATTAAAAAAGCATTAGAAGATAAAGGATTTGTGACAGGAGAAGATATTTTCATCGCTTACTCACCGGAACGAATTGATCCAGGTAATAAAAGCTTCAATACAAAAAATACGCCAAAAGTAGTTGGTGGGATTACAGAAAAATGTACAACAGTAGCTGCTGCAATGTATAGCAATGTATTAGAAGGAGACGTGCATAAGGTTTCTAGTCCAGCTATTGCTGAGATGGAGAAAATTTTCGAAAACACTTTCCGTCACATCAACATTGCTCTAGCTAATGAAATGGCTATTCTTTGTGAGAAGATGGGAATTGACGTGTGGGAAGTAATCGATGCTGCTAAAACAAAACCATACGGCTTCATGGCATTCTACCCAGGTCCAGGATTAGGCGGACACTGTATTCCAATCGATCCATTCTACTTAACTTGGAAAGCTAGAGAATACAATTACCACACTCGCTTAATCGAGCTTGCGGGTGAAATTAATAATACAATGCCTGAGTATGTAATTACTCGTGCAATGCAAATTTTAAATGATGAAGGTAAAGCACTAAGAAATGCAAATGTAGTACTTTTAGGTGTAGCTTACAAAAAAGATATCGATGATATGCGCGAATCTCCGTCACTAAAATTAGTAGAGCTATTAATGCAACAAGGTGCTAATTTCAAAACAGTTGATCCTCATGTATCTACATTTAGAGTGGCTGGTGAAACAATCGAAACAGTTGAGATGACAGACGAGTTGTTAGAATCAGCGGATCTTGTAATCCTAGCTACTGATCATACTGGTTTTGACTATTCCCATATTGCACAAAAATCAAAAGTTATTTTTGACACTCGTAACGCGTTTAAAGGAATTGACACTCCAAATCGCTACATTAAATTATAAGGGCGGGATACAAGATGAATTTTATACATGAAACTGCTGAGTTAGGCGAGAAAACGACAGTTGGACACTTTTCTGTTATAGAAGAAGGAGCAAAGATTGGCGATAACGTTCGCATAGGCAATCGTGTAACAATTCACGCTGGTACCATCATTGGTGATGGTACCACCATCGATGATGGTGCCGTTGTAGGAAAGCAGCCCAAGCCTGCCAAAACAAGCACGATGCAAATTACGAAAGAAATTCCTCCGTTAGAGCTTGGCAAGGAATGTACTATTGGAGCTAACACGATTGTATATAGAGGAGCTAAAGTTGGAGAGAGTACGCTAATTGCTGACTTAGCTACCGTTAGAGAAGATGTAGAAATTGGTTCCTTTGTTATTATTGGTCGCAATGTTACAGTGGAGAACTTTGTAACAATTGGTGATCGTACTAAAATTCAATCCAATTCTTATATCACTGCTCACTCTACTTTAGAGGATCATGTATTTATCGCACCATGTGTGACAACTACAAATGATAACTATATGGGCAGAACGGAAGCTCGATTCGATAAGATAAAAGGGGCTATTGTAAAACGTGGAGCTCGTGTAGGTGGAGCATCTATTATTCTACCAGGTATAACAGTAGCAGAAGAAACATTTGTAGCAGCTGGAGCAATTGTAACGAAGGACACTGAAGAGAAAACAGTCATCAAAGGCTTTCCAGCAAAATTCTTGAAAAATGTACCTGAGGAGGAGCTTCTTTAAGTGTTCTCTCAGTTAAAACGTTTAGGAGCGGATTCGCTCCTTTATGCATTTATGAACGTAGGTACTAAACTAATTGCATTTATCTTGTTTCCTTTATATGCACATTATCTTGAAAAGGAATCACTAGTAGGAATGCTCCAAATGGTAGATACTACGGTATCTATGCTTACATTCCTCGTTATTTTTGGCACAGACTCTGCCTTAGCTTATTATTATTTTGAGTATAAAGATAAAGAATCGCGTGAAAAGTATGTTCGCTCGGTTATGACCTTCCGTCTATCTATCGTCGTCTTGCTGTTTGCAGTGTTTTTAATTGGTGGAGATTGGCTGTCTGTTCTTATACTAGACTCCGTAGGATACTCACAGCTATTTTATATAGCGATAGGTACACTATGCTTAGACACAATTGTTACGCTGGTCTTGACTATTTTAAGATACGAGTTCCATACGAAGAGAGTAGTCTTTACAACAATTGGGAAGATGTTATTAATTGCGGTAGTTTCTATTCTTTTCTTAACGTTTGTTTGGACGTCATTAGAGGGAATCCTTATCGCTCGATTTATAAGTGTAGCTATTATCGTGCTGGTTTTAATTAGGCCTGTCAGAGTTTATTTGAAGCCATTTTATGACAAGGCTATATGGAAAAATATATTAGTGTATGCTGCTCCCTTAGTTCCAGCATCGTTAGCCTTTTGGGTTATTGCTAATGCTAATAACTTTTTTATACGGGCATATTGGACGGTAGATGATGTAGGTATTTACGGAACGGCTATTAAATTTGCAACCTTTATAACATTATTGACTAGTGGAATTCAGCTTGCCTGGAGACCGTTCTCTATGTCTTTAAAGGATAAAAAAG
>JBEMAY010000034.1:0-30902 GCA_040274765.1 Psychrobacillus sp. | reverse complement strand
AACTTTTCTAATAACCAATCTTTAATCTGGGCTGCACTTAGGTGTGGATATTCCTCCAACCAGGCAACTATCCAATCCAGATGCTCATCTAATTTCTTCTTCCTTGTTTTAACTTCTTCAAATTGTTGGATTGCCTCTTCAAAGCTCATCTCCAAATATTTATAGACTGTCGTTCGAGATATTTTAAATTGATTTGCGATTTGAGAAACTGTTAAGTTTCTTTTGGCTAGTTGATGAATTTCTAAATATAACACTAATTTTTCCTCCACTTGTCTGACCCCCAATAAACGAATATATATAGTTTACTGAAAATCTATTAGATTAGCGAAAGTGTTCAATGTTATTTAGCAGAAACTGTCCATTTTATTTTAGCGTTTACACTTAGACGTGATGACGGGAATTGAGTTTGAGCATTTTGTTGCTGAGTTATTTAGTAAAATGGGATATCTATCAGTAGTTACAAAGGCTTCTGGAGATCAAGGAATTGATGTGATTGCAGAGAAGAACGGTAGGAAATTTGGTATACAGAGCAAATGCTATGGTTCAAAGGTAAATAATTCAGCGGTTCAAGAGGTTGTTGCAGGTTTATCCTATTATAACTGTGATAAAGGGATTGTTGTGACAAATAATTATTTTACAAATTCAGCGATTGAATTAGCAAAAATAAATAATATTATTTTATGGGATAGGGATATGTTGAAGGAAAAGTTTGCTGATTTCTTCAATTAATATATTCTGTTTTCTTGTGCAATAATATCTATTAACACTCATTTTTATATTCTCATTTATTTGAGGATGTTTATATTATCCATAAAAGGGTTATCCTTCCTAATTGTCGAATCAAGTAGATAAGAGGGAGGTGGATGATGTGGATATAAAAAAGGGAAGTATTGAATGTGTTGATCCTAATTGTAAACATACATTTACATGGGTGTCTCAAAGCATACCTAGACAAAAAGCAACTGCACCTGTACTTGTAGCCCATGAAATTTATGAGCCGAAAAAAGATGAGGCAATGGTAAATAAAAGCACCTTAAGATGTTACTGTCCTAAATGTGGTGCAAGTAATAAAGTTGATTTAATTTAATATCCTGTTTTTTCCTTTACAACACTCTCATTAATCTGAGGGTGTTTTCTTTTGCCTAAAATTCACACCATAGGAGGTGTTTATCATAGAAAAATTATTATTTGCCTTTACCTTCTTAGGAACTTTCTTTTCATTCCTAATAGGAGGATGGCACATATCATTAACAGTCCTAGTCGTATTCATGATTATTGATATATTAACTGGAATCATAAAAGCAGCGATACAGAAAAAGTTAAATTCTAAAGTTTCTTATAGAGGATTCTTAAAGAAAACTTCTATCATGCTAGTTATCATCATTGCAAATTTATTAGATGAATTGACCTCTTCGGGAGTTCCTGTATTTAGATCAATGGCAGTGTTCTTTTATATAGGGATGGAAGGATTAAGTATCGTAGAAAACTTAGGTCATATCGGAGTTCCCTTACCAAAGGGAATTACAAAGCGTTTAGAGCAATTGTCAAAGGAAGAAATAACAACTGGAAAGGATTGAGCGTATTGAATAACATTCAAAGATTACAAATGGAAACTAAGGGGATTGAATTAGAACAGAAGGAATTAATCATTTATCTACAAGAGAATGGGTTAATGCCAAATGATGAATACAATCCAGCGAATAAGAAAGCAATCTATCAAACTGCATTATCAGTATTAGAATCAATAGCAAATAATCCTGAGTTAATGAAGAATATCAAACTGGATGATATGAGCGTTTCGCAGTTCCATGAAAACTTACAAGCACGTATAGACCAAATGTATAAGACAATTAGACAAATGAAAACCATTCAATCATCTAATTCAGATGTTTTCATGTTGTATTTGTGAGGTGAGAACAGATGAATTATTTAACTAATCCTAAGTTGCTTAATGACACTTTAAATCATATAGGTGAAACTGTCTTAATCAATGGGAAACCTGTACAAGCGGTTATTACTACTGCTTATTTAGGGATGGCTGAAAACCGTCATATATCTACTTTAGAATCCTTCAAACGTGGTGATTATGTAGAACATAGAGGGCATACGTATATAGTCAATGAGGAAGTTAAAACAAAACGACATAATAAGTATCGTTCAACTATGACAAGTTGTAATTATCAATTTACAGTGAGGGATTTAATTAGAAGAGAGCAAGTAGGAGTAGATGATTTTAACCGTCCAATATATAAAGACATTTTCTCTGAGCCATATAAGATTCATGGAGCAATGAAGGAGTGGGATAGAAAGTTAGACCAAGCATTTGCAATTAATATGATGCAAGTTACCTTCTTTGTTGATGTACAAGACACTCCTAAGAATCGTGAGCAATTTAAAATAAATAATATCTATGACATTAAAGGTGTTAATATGCAGGTTGGATTACATGAGTTATCTAATGAGGGAATATTAGGGGTTCTATTTGTTAAAACAGGAACTTCTGCACCTTATTAATAATCTACAAATTAATTGACAACATTAATACTTCTATTATAATTGGTTATAGAAAGTAGTTTCGGTCACGTTTCGGAGAATGTTCTAATCCTTACTAATTAGTAAATCCAGTTATATGTAGGTATCAGTTATGATATTTATGTACGTAAGGTTTCTAGTCGGTCGGGAGTTCGAATCTCTCCTGGGACGTAATGGGTTCAGATTATAGAAGTTTGACCTAAGTAAAAGTGCTTCAGATCCTTTGATATAGAAGGGTTTGAGGCATTTTTTCTGTCTTTGAAGCCTTGTTTTAAAGTTTCTGAGCTGAGTAAAAAAGAGCGGATCTACCAAGCCTACTTCTTTCAAAATGAAAATCTTGTATGAAGATAAATTCAAAAAGCTAGGTTATACTATTAAAATGACTTATTTGCTCACCTAAACGAGTGCTTTATTTTCTATATATGCAATAATAATAACTTTTTTGATTTAATGATAATTTTTTTTATTTTGGGATTCGCGTTTCATAAAAAGCATCCCATACTGAGAGGATTGGAATATAAAATGACTGAAAATTTTTGGCAGGACTTGCCTAAACCATTTTTTGTACTGGCACCAATGGAAGATGTGACGGATGTAGTTTTTCGTCAAGTAGTAAGTAAAGCAGGTAGACCAGATGTATTTTTTACGGAATTTACAAACACGGAAAGCTATTGTCATCCAGAGGGTCAAAAAAGTGTCCGCGGAAGATTGCTTTTTACTGAAGACGAGCAGCCAATGGTGGCACATATTTGGGGGGATAAACCCGAATTTTTCCGTCAAATGAGTATTGGTATGGCCGAACTAGGATTTAAAGGGATTGACATTAATATGGGCTGTCCTGTACCGAATGTTGCAACAAGAGGTAAAGGTAGCGGTCTAATTCTTCGTCCGGATACAGCAGCAGAAATTATAGAAGCGGCTAAAGCTGGTGGATTGCCAGTCAGTGTAAAAACAAGACTTGGTTATACAGAGATAGATGAGTGGGAAGAATGGTTGACGCATATTCTAAAACAGGATATTGCCAACCTTTCTATTCATTTACGTACTAGAAAGGAAATGAGCCAAGTTGACGCTCATTGGGAGCTGATTCCAGAAATTAAAAAGCTTCGGGATCGCATTGCACCAAATACGCTTTTAACAATAAACGGTGATATTCCTGATAGAGAAACTGGACTTAAGCTCGTAGAACAATACGGGGTGGATGGAGTTATGATTGGACGTGGTATCTTTAAAAATCCGTTTGCCTTTGAAAAAGAGCCAAAAGAGCATAGTACTCAGGAATATCTTGACCTCTTAAGATTGCAGCTGGACTTACAAGATAAATATGCAGAAGAGTTGCCACGCTCCATATCGGCGCTTCATCGTTTCTTTAAAATATATGTCAAAGGCTTCCCAGGAGCTGGCGAATTAAGAAATCAGCTGATGAACACGAAGTCGACGGATGAAGTGCGTGCGTTGCTTGATAATGTTGCATTAAAACAAGATTAATAGGTAAGATAATGGATCTTTGATATCCATTTCCTAAGATCCATTGCACGTCTTAAATTTGCTTGTTAAAGTATATCTCTCCTTTCAAAGAACAACATAATACTATACTTTGAAAGGAGTGGTAAGATGCCAGACCGTAAACCGCCACATGAGCAGTTGACTGTAAAAGACAACGGATTAACATCAACTCAAGAAGTTTTGTATCAGCAGGAATTTAAAAAGGCTGATCAAGCGACACAAAAAAATAATTCAAGAAAAAAGTAAAAACTAAATCTTAGTATAGAACCCCCTTGTGCTTAAAGAAGCACAAGGTTTTTTTTATTTCGTGAGAGAAGGAACTATAATTATACAACGTTTGTATAATGTAATTTAAATAAAGGTTATACAAATAAGTTGACTTTTGTATAATGTTTGTGAATAATTAAAATAAATAAAGTTTGTCTGATTGAGACAATATTAGATCGGAGAGGAAGAATAAAAATGCCAAAAAGTAAAAAAAGAGTAGTGGTCATAGGAGCAGGGGTAGCTGGATTAGCAAGTGCCATTCGTCTTCAGCACGCTGGATATGAAGTGGAGCTATACGAAAAAGAGGCTTTACCAGGTGGGAAAATGAACAGAATTATGATGGATGGCTATCAGTTCGATTTAGGGCCAAGTATTGTCATGATGCCAGAGCTATACCGAGAAGTGTTCGAATTGACAGGAAGAGATCCAGATGAGTATATCCCTATGCAAAAAATTGATCCGATGTATTCCACATACTTTGGAGCTAATGCAGAAGAAAAATATGATATTTCCTCCGATTTGGTTGAATTAATGAAAACGCTTGAGAATATTTCAGAGGAAGATTCAAAAGGCTTTTTAAACTATCTTCAGGAAATTTACCAACGTTATCTTGTAGCAAAAAATCATTTCCTTCAACGACCTTTCCGTAACTTCACTGATTTTTATAATCCAAATACAATTCGGCAAATGCTTAAATTAAAAACGTTTGATAGTGCAGATCATTTTATCGGAAAGTATGTAAAAAATGAGCGTATTAAGCAAATTCTCAGCTTTCAAACATTATACATAGGAGTGTCGCCTTACAATGGTCCTTCTTTATATACAATTATTCCAATGATAGAAATGCTCTATGGAGTTTGGTTCATCAAAGGAGGAATGTACACAATGGCTTCCTCGATGGAGCGTTTGTTTAAGGAGCTAGGTGGCAAGGTTTACTACAATGCACCGGTAGATGAGGTGCTTATAAAAGATCAAAAGGCGTATGGCATTCGAGTAAAAGGAAAAGAAGTGCTTTCTGATTATGTGATGTGTAATGCTGATTTTCCTTATGCGATGAAAAATTTAGTCAAGGACACTAAATCCAAAGGAAAGTATACAGACAAAAAGATAGATAGCATGAAATACTCTTGTTCCTGCTTCGTAATGTATTTAGGAATGGATCGAAAATATGATGAGTTGGACAACGTACACAATTTTTTTATAACGGAAGAGTTAGAGAAGAATCTTAATGATATTTTTGATGGCAACAAGTTGGAGCAGCCTTCATTTTACGTTTACGTTGGCTCAAAGTTAGACCCAAGTCTTGCGCCAGAAGGAAAGGATGGACTATATATTCTTGTACCAGTCCCTGAGCTATCTTCCTCGAAGTATGAATGGACGGAAGAAACGGTTCAATATTATCGAAAAAAAGTAATGGATTCCTTAAAGAAAGTAAAAGGGTTAGAAAATGTAGAAGAGGAAATTGTAACTGAAACATACATGACCCCATTAGATTTTGAATCGAAATTTAATGCTTACAACGGGGCATGCTTTGGCTTACAGCCAACACTTACACAAAGCAACCATTTGCGTCCACAGAGTAAAGCAAAAAATTGTGAAAACCTTTACTTCACTGGTAGTAGCACCCATCCAGGAGCTGGAGTCCCCATTGTATTGCTATCTGCTAAGATCGCGACAGAAGAATTGCTTTTAGATGATGGTCTAAAAGAAAAAGATAAAGCAGGCTATCCAGAACTCGTGACAAATTAAAAATTGACACTTTTAATCGCTTGCTCCAATTATAGTCTCGCTATCGTTATTAGCGGGCTTTGAGAGGGGATGCGCAAGTCCTATAAATAATCCAAGGAGGCGAAGGATTTGGTGAGAAAACAGGATACAACTGTAAAGGACTACTACCGCTATTGTGAGGAAGTCATTAAAAAGAACTCTAGGAGCTTTTATTTTGCGTTTAGACAGCTGCCAGAGGATAAAGCGAATGCTGTATTTGCTATTTATACTTTTTGCAGGAGAGCAGATGACAGTGTAGATGAGAATGGTTCCAAGGTTAGACAAAAGGAAGAACTGGACCGTTTAAAAAAGGAGCTACAGCTTTTTGAGAAAGGAGAAGAAATCCAACACCCAATGTGGCTAGCGCTGCGAGACGTATTTAATAGATATAACATGAACATTGAACCCTTCTATGAGCAGCTGGAGGGGCAACGTATGGATTTAGATTTCACTGAACCATTGACGCTCAAAGAACTGAAGAAATACAGCTATTATGTGGCTGGCACAGTTGGTTTAATGCTTTTACCTGTCCTCGCACAAGACAGTAGCATAGATTTAACAGAGCAGGCTATTAGTCTCGGTATAGCTATGCAAATTACTAATATTCTTCGGGATATCGGAGAAGATTATCAAAAGAAAAATAGGATTTATATACCGCAGTCTCTATTATCTTCAGAGTTATACAGTGTGTATGATTTAAAAAATGCTACTATTAATTCCGGTTTTGTTCGTATTTGGGAATTACTGGCGCATCACGCAGAGGATTTATATGATAATTTCTTTGATTCAATCTTTTACTTTGATGAGGATAGTCGGTTTCAGGTATTACTAGCAGCGAAAATTTATCGTGGCATATTAAATGCAGTGAGAAAAAATAATTATGATTGTTTTCATGTTAAAAATTATGTTTCACCAACTGAGATGCAAAAAATCCATCAAGCAGCTCGTTTTGTAGTGAATAGGAAGGTGCTTTCATAATGGTAGGTAAACAAAAAACTGTTGTTATAATTGGCGGTGGATTAGGTGGATTATCTGCTGCTATTTCATTGGCTCAGGCAGGCTATTCCGTTTCCCTTTATGAGAAAAACGATCATCTAGGCGGAAAGCTAAATCGCCTAGAACAAGATGGTTTTGGATTTGATTTAGGACCATCTATTCTTACAATGCCACATATCTTTAATCGATTATTTACACGAAGTGACCGTAAAATGTCAGATTATATTTCGACATTTAGATTAGAGCATGAGTGGCGTTCCTTTTTTACAGATGGAACAACTATCGATCTTTATGGAGATCTTGAACAGATGGCAAGGGAAAATAGGCGCTTATCAGTAAAGGATATACGAGAATATCGGGAATTCCTTCTCTATGCAAAAAGGATTTACGAGGTGACGGAAGAAGGGTATTTAGGTAAAGGATTAGATAGCACGATGGACGTGTTCAAGAAGCATGGCTTCATCGAATCACTAAGAGGCTTTGATTATTTTACTACTATGTACGATGGTATAAAAAAGAGAATAAGTAATCCTAATTTACGAACTATGCTTTCTTACTTTATAAAGTATGTTGGCTCGTCTCCTTATGACGCACCTGCCGTACTAAATATGATGATTTATATGCAGCATGCACAAGGAGTATGGTATGTTCCGGGAGGTATGCATGGAATTGCACGTGGAATGGTGAAGTTGGGGAAGGAGCTAGGTGTAACCTTCCATACTGGGAAAGAGGTCAAACAATTACATAGGGATGGAGCAAATCGTATTGCTTCTGCAGTGCTAGCGGATGGGACAAAGGTTAGTGCAGATTATTTTATCTCTAATATGGAGGTCATCCCTGCATACGAAAGACTATTAGAGGAAGAGCCAGCCTATGTAGAGAAGCTAGAAAATAAGTTTGAACCCTCCAGCTCAGGTCTAGTACTGCATCTAGGGGTAAATAAAATATATCCTCAGCTAGCTCATCATAACTTTTTCTTTTCGGATAACTTGAAAGAACAAATGGAACAGGTTTTCCACCGATATGAGCTACCTGATGATCCAACAATATATTTGGTAAATACAAATAAAACAGACCCGAGTCAAGCGCCACCTGGACACGAAAATATAAAAATATTACCACATATTCCTTATATACAAGATAAGCCATTTACAGAACAAGATTATTTAGAACTAAGAGAACGAGTGCTGATCAAGCTTGAAAAGATGGGATTAGAAGGCCTTCGTGAGCATATTGTTACCGAGGATATGTGGACACCGCATGATATTGAGCGTACGTATTATTCCCATCGAGGTTCTATTTACGGAACCGTTTCTTCGAAAAAGAAAAATCATGGTTTTAAGAATCCAAAGCATAGTGAACTATACGATAATTTATACTTTGTAGGAGGCACAGTGAATCCAGGTGGCGGTATGCCCATGGTCACACTAAGTGGTCAGCAGGTGAGTGAGATGATAGAGGAAAGGGACAGAAAAGAGTCATAAGGAAGAGGTGTACTAATGTTACAGATGCTTTTTATGATTATAGTAGCTTTTCTCATCCTGACGATGGTCTGTGGCGTCCTAATGCTTTGGAAAATCCCGGTACCGAGACAAACAAAAGAAGAGCTATTTGAAAACCCTTCTATAACAGTTATCATTCCAGCAAGAAATGAAGAAGGTCGCTTACAGCCATTGCTAGAATCCTTACAAAAACAGTCCCTAATCCCTAAGGAAATTATTGTAGTGGATGATGAGTCCTCTGACAGGACTGTACAAATAGCCAAAAACTTTGGGAGTAAGGTTATACAAACACATGAAGGTAATCTTAATTGGAAAGGGAAATCTGCGGCTTGTTGGATAGGCTCTAAGGCTGCCACTGGAGAATGGTTATTATTTTTGGATGCTGATACAAGGCTGGAGCATGAGAATAGTTTAAAAGCCCTAGCATTACATTATCAGTCGCAAGGAGCGAGTGGAATCTTATCAGTTCAGCCTTATCATAAGGTCAAAAAGCTATATGAAAATTTTTCTGCCCTATTCAATATTATTGTTATGACTGGTATGAATATTTTTACTGTGTGGAGTACTCGATTGGAAAGTGCAGGCGCATTTGGCCCTTGTATTTTAACCGCTCGAAAGGACTATATGGATGCTGGAGGACATTTTGTAGTCGGTGAGGCGATTATGGATGACTTTGAGCTTGCAAAGGCCTTTAAAGAAATTGGTATTCCAGTGGTATGTGTTAGTGGTAAAGGTGTGCTTCAATTCCAAATGTATCCGGAGGGTATGAAATCGTTAATCGAAGGGTGGACAAAGAATTTTGGAACTGCATCTCAGTCGACTCATCCACTTGTTATGACGTTAATAAGTACTTGGATAAGTGGCAGCTTTCTCCCAATTGTCTTACTGCTTTTAGCATTTTACATCGGTTCTGTTCCGTGGATCACTATTGCTTTTATCTGTTACGTAATATTTATGATACAGTTCTATTTAACGGCTCGACGAACTGGTAACTTTCAATTTTATGTATTTATAGTTTACCCACTATTATTCCTCTTTTTTATAGGGATCTTTTTCTGGTCGTTGGTGCGTACGAAGGTGTTTCGTACGGTTACTTGGAAGGGTAGAAAAATAAATGTTTAAAGGAAATCCTATACAGTTAGTAGAGTTAGCTATAATGGAAACAATTTTCATAAATATTGTAGCTTGGGCTTTCTTTCATATAGTTATATCGCTTTGCATGGCTGCCATTCCTTCTAGTAAATTTGAAAATGATAATAATTTATATCGTATAAGAGAATGGGAAAAGTCAAATGAGCTTTGGTTACGATTATTTAACGTTAAAAAATGGAAGCATCTTATTCCTGAAGGAAGTAAAATCATCCGTAAGGGCTTTCAGAAAAAAAGTCTCGTAAGTAAAGATAGGGACTATCTTTTCCAATTTTTAATAGAGTCAAGAAGGGCAGAACTGACACATTGGATGTCCATCATACCTTCCATCTTCTTTTTTCTCTGGAATCCTTTGTGGGCAGGGTTTGTCATGGTTGCTTATGCATTTTTATTCAATGGCCCCATTATAGTAGCACAACGCTATAACCGTAATCGATTGGAGAGAATCTTATCTAGTAAGAGAAAAAGCGTAGTAAAAAGAGAAAAAGTATTGAATTGATTACCAATGTAAAAATAAATAGAATATAATTTAAAACGACCTATCCTTCTTCATGAAGCGATAGGTCGTTTATAGTTATTTGATAGAGTTAGAAAGCTCTGTAAAGATTACTCCTAACCCATAGGCACCTGCATCGGGGTAACCGAGGCTTCGTTCACCTACTGTGCCTGCTCGTCCCATACGAGCGACAATGTCTTTTGTCTTTTCGGCACCTTCAACGGCAGCAGCAGCCCCTTCTTCAAAGGCTTTCTTAAATGTTTTTTCTGTAGAGACACTATCCATCCAAGATTCTACACAAGGTATTAAAGCGTCGATCAGTGTCTTATCTCCAACCTCAGCACCTCGGCCAAAGGAACGTTCTCCAGTAGCTTGAATTCCTTTTACAGCTTCCTGGAGCATGTTAGCGAACTCAGCTAAGGATAAGTCATTCTTATCCATTGTTGCTTTTCCAGCAGCTCTAAAAGCAGATCCCCAAATAGGTCCTGATGCTCCTCCGCAATATTCCATAATTACTAGGGAACAACTGTGTAAAAACGATCCGATGTTTAGGTCGCGCTGCTGAATAATGTCATTCCAATCTCTTTTCAATTGCTTAAAACCTTTAGCCACACTCATCCCAAAATCACCGTCTCCAGCATGGGAATCTAATTCGCAAAAAGGCACCTCGTTTAGTATAATAACTTCACTCATTTTATCTATTAAGTAAATCATGTTGTGTAAGGTTAATTTTTCATTCTGTATTAACGCATAGCCTTCATCAGTTTCAGTTTTAAAGGATACTAGCTTTTCTGTCTTTTCCTCTAACACTTCCGTATATTCAATTGAATCAACTGGTCCGTCTACTCTAAAGGCTGGTGTGTCACTAGGTCTAGACAGTAAGTCCTTTAATTCATCATCTAATTTTAGAAACGTTAGAGAAGCCCCGGCCATGTCGATGCTCGTCATATAATTGCCTACGAACATGCGATTCACTTTAATTTTCTTCTGTGATAGCACCCGTGTAACTGAGTTATTCAATACATATAGTTCTTGTAAAGGAGTTGCTCCAAAGCCATTTACTAAGACAGCAATTTCATCCTCTTCGTTAATTTCTAAATCTTTTATAAGGTCTATAGTCATTCGATTGGCTAGTTCATCCGCAGAAAGCATTTTTTCACGTTTAATACCCGGCTCTCCGTGGATCCCAACACCGTATTCCATTTCGTCCTCGGCTAATTTAAAGGTTGGTGTTCCTTTTGCAGGCACGGTACAAGATGTAAAAGCAACTCCAATACTCCGCACATTGGCTGCAGCTTTTTCGGCTGCCATTTTGACCTCTGTTAAATCTCTACCTTCCTCCGCAGCAGCACCGGCTATTTTATGGACAAAAACAGTTCCTGCAACTCCTCGTCGTCCTACCGTATACAAGCTATCCTCTACTGCAATATCATCGTCTACTTTTACATATTCTACTTGAATACCATCTTCTATGGCTAAGGCAGCACCATTTTTAAAATTCATCATATCACCGCTATAGTTTTTGATGATCATTAAAAGACCTTTTTCACCAGCTGTTACCTTAATAGCTTGGTACACTTGGATTTGAGAAGGGGAAGCAAATACATCACCACAAACAGCTCCATCGAGCATACCTTTACCTACAAATCCTGCGTGTGCAGGTTCATGTCCGCTGCCACCACCACTAATTATGCTTACTTTGTTTTCATTAATTGTTTTCTTTTTAATAATTTTATACTTTTTTAAAAATTCTAGCTCCGGGTGCGCTAGGACTAGTCCGTTACACATTTCCATCACCATATTTTCGGGTTGATTCATAAATTTTTTCATTATGTATGGCTCCTCATTTAATATTCTTCATTGATATAGCACAGTAAATTATAATACAACCATTAAAAGCTATCCAATGATTCGATATCTATTATATTTTGAAAATTTAAATTTTATCATATAATAGATATAAGAAAGGAGGTTATTTTGAGAGTAATCAGTACATACATTATTTTAAAAATAGGAGGAGAATATGGATAATACATTAATACAAGCGGATGATACCCTAACACTTTGGGGAATCATTGTTATCGTTGCTTCATTAAGTATCTTTTTAGAACAGAGGTTTAGTTGGGCAGCCAAAATAACTGGAGCCATTATCGCCCTATTGATAGCCATCCTTCTTTCCAACACAGGTATTATACCAACTGAGTCTGCAGTTTATGATTCGGTATGGACTATAATTGTTCCACTTGCTATACCATTGCTCTTATTTCATGTGAATATTAAAAAGCTATTTAAAGAAAGCGGAAGGCTCTTAATAATTTTCTTGATCAGCTCAATTGGAACTGTAGCTGGAACAATCCTTGCATTTTTTGTATTAAAGGAATATATCCCTCTACTTGATAAGTTGGCCGCTATGTTTAGTGCCAGCTATATAGGAGGAGGAGTTAACTTTGCGGCCATGTCCGCTAAGTTTGAAACACCTGGTGAGCTTGTATCCTCTGCAGTAGTTGCCGATAATTTGAACATGGCGCTTTTGTTTGTAATATTAATGATTATTCCTACCATGCAATTTTTCCGTAAAAAATATAAGACACCTCATATAGATGAGCTAGAATCCAGAGGAAATACGAACAAGGACAATCAAGCAAAGTTATATTGGAAGCCAAAGGAAATCTCGTTGAAGGATATAGCTTTGTCTGTAGGTATAGCATTTGCATTAGTTATTCTAGCAAAAAAAGTCTCTACTTGGTTTGACACGCTTGTTCCATCAGGAGAAGATGTAAACTTTCTTTTCAATTTATTGAATGGATTAATAGGCGATCAGTATTTAATGTTAACAACATTTACTTTCCTTGCTCTATTATTGTTTCCAAAATTCTTTGATTCTTTAAGAGGAAGCCAAGAAATTGGAACTTATCTCATTCATATTTTCTTTGTTGTAATAGGTATTCCTGCGTCCATACCATTAATCGTTGAAAATGCTCCTTTATTGTTAGTTTTTGCTTTTATCATCGTAGCTATCAATCTAATTATTTCTTTAGTAGGGGCGAAGGTCTTTAAATTCGAGTTAGAAGAAACACTACTTGCCGTAAATGCCAATATTGGGGGACCAACTACAGCTGCAGCGCTGGCAATAGCGAAGGGATGGAGTAATCTAGTAGGACCAATCTTAATAGTTGGGACTCTAGGGTATATTATTGGTAATTATGTTGGAACATTCTTAGGAATATGGTTTAGCGGTTTTATGTAGGGATACAAAAGGAGATGCGAGCGAAGCATATAATTTCAAATCATATTGTGGTAATACATTCCTGATAAATATAGAAATATTAAATAATATTACCATTAACTTCTATTAGAAAGAAGTGAGTTTAATAAAAACTCCTTCTTTCTTTTTTTATGGAGAGTAATATGTACTAGGAGAATTTCTATAAAATAGAATTACATAGTATTACATAGTTCCTAATACTTATTTCAATGGAAAATTTAGAATATTAGGCATTTAGTTGTTTTAAAAATTTTAAAATATTAATTATTTGACTAAAATAATATTTACAATGTAGAATGACAAAACGAGTAAAAGTATCAGAAGTAGCATAGAGGAAGCATAATTAATAATTTTAAAATATTTTTTTGAAAGCGTTTTTGTTTACCAATCTTAATAGATGACTGGGAACAATTGAGATAATCAGTTTATGAAAAATAATTAATTCACATCATTTTGAAAGCGGTCACAATTATGTTTTCTGAAATTACAATTAGAACTGACTCTGTACTTCTTTAGAGAGAGAATTAGTGCTTTTGCAAACAAACAACATTCAACGGGTAATTACTGTTGAAACTAAAATATAGAAAAATTGAGGTAGAGAGAATGTCAATTTTAATTGGAATACTGGGGTTAGTTGTGGTCTTTGGATTAGCTTATCTAATAAGCAATAATAAGAAAGCAATTAATTATAAAGCTGTTGGAGTAATGTTAGTTCTTCAAGTCGTTTTAACATTAATCATGTTTAAAACTACAATAGGATTAACTGTAATAGAAGGAATTGGGAATGGTTTTACTAAAGTCATTAATATTGGACGAGAAGGAGTTAACTTTGTAGTTGGTGGTTGGGTGCCAGAGGGTGGATCCGTATTCTTTATAAATGTATTAGTGATTCTTATCTTTACATCTATGCTACTTTCGGTGTTAACTTACTTACGCGTTCTACCAATCATTATTAAGTATTTAGGTGGATTCTTATCTAAGATTACTGGTTTATCTCGTGTGAGTACTTTCCATGCTGTAAATAATATTTTCTTCGGTCAATCAGAAGGAATCTTAGCCATCAAATCGCATGTACTCAAGATGGATAATAACAAGTTGTTTGTGATGGCAATTACATCTATGGCATCTGCATCTGCGTCTATAATGGGTTCATATATCACTATGCTGCCAGCTAAATATGTTTTAGGTGCTATGGCTTTAAATGCTTTATCAGGTTTGATCATCGGTATCATTATTGCTCCTGATTCTTCAAAAGAAGAAGAAGTTATTGACATTAAGGAAGCGTCACAAGCTAAATCATTGTTTGAGTCTATCTCAATGGGTGCTCTAGATGGTGGTAGAGTAGCATTAATCGTTGCTGCTATGCTAGTTGCCTATGTAGGTTTAATGGCGTTAATAGATGCAGGGTTCCAAGCTGCAATGGGTATTACTTTTACTGAGATTTTAGGATATGTATTTGCTCCAATTGCTTGGTTAATGGGTGTCCCTGCTAGCGAGATTTTAATAGCTGGTCAAACGATGGGAATGAAACTTGCAACTAATGAATTTGTAGCAATGCTACAATTCAGAGATCAGATTCCTAACTTGTCAGAGAAGACAGTGGCAGTAGTATCTGTATTCTTGATTAGCTTTGCAAATTTCAGTTCTATTGGAATTGTCAGTGGATCTCTTCAAGCGATTAATGGTGAAAAAGCATCTGTTATTTCGAAACACGGTCTTAAGTTATTAGTTGCTGCTACTATGGTTTCTTTCTTAACAGCAACCTTAGTTGGTATCTTTATTTAAAATACATCATAAATAGCGTCACTCTCTTTATTGGGAATGATGCTATTTTAATATAAAAGAAATCAAGTTTAAGGATAAGTAACAAGTAGAACAGAGTTGATTTTTTATAAATTAATATATTAAAAATAATATAAACTTTTTATTATATTAGGATTAGATTGGTTCATTTTGTGGAATATAAAGTGAAGTTAAGAAATTATGAAAATTTATTAGTATATATAAAGCAATTCAATTAATAGGATATTGTATTTTTAGAAAAAATCGAATATTTAATCAGGTGTACATAACAAAGTTTAATTAATACTTAATATTCTTTTCTCTATTCGATTGGAAATACGATTACCCTACATTAGTACTTAACATATTCAAAATGCTAATAAATTTTTAATAAATATTTTAATAAATATTAGTAAAGGGTGATCAGATGAAATTAGCGACTAAGATATTGTGGGCTTTGGTGTTAGGTGCAGTTGTTGGGGTAGTTTTAAACATAACCTCGCCAGATTTCTTTAAAACTGCAGATAATTATTTATTTACCCCATTAGGAACTATCTTTTTAAATCTCATTAAAATGTTAATAGTTCCTTTGGTATTTTTCTCTATTGCAGTAGGTGTTGCTAATATTGGTGATCCTAAATCTTTAGGACGCATGGGTGCAAAGGCCATGATTTTCTTTTTATGCACTACAGCTTTGGCAATCTCGATTGGAATTGCTTTGGCATTAATTTTACAACCAGGGAGTAGTGGGGATTTTGAAACAGAGGCAGTGGATTATGAGGCTGCAGAAGCACCTCCAGTTTCAGAAACTTTACTTGGCATCATACCGGCAAATCCAATTGATGCTATGGCTAGTGGTGACATGCTGCAAATCATTTTCTTTGCTGTATTTATAGGCTTAGGAATCAGTTATCTGGGAAGCAAAGTAGAGAGTGTACAGAGATTTATGGAGCAGGCAAATGAACTTATGATGTTCTTAGTTACGCTTGTTATGAAATTTGCTCCAATCGGTACATTTGGTTTAATCGCTTCAGCTGTAGGCAAACAAGGCTTCGATGCTTTAAAGGTAATGTTTATGTATATGGTGGTTGTTCTTCTAGCCTTGGCAATTCATGCAATAGTTGTCTACGGATCCTCAATGAAGTTCTTAGCTAAGCAAAATCCGTTAAAGGTGATAAAGGAATACTTACCTGCTTTAACTGTTGCATTTAGTACTTCTAGCAGTAGTGCCACATTACCAGTCTCTATGGAAATTGCTCAAAAAAGATTAGGTGTGCCAAAAGGGATTAGTAGCTTTGTACAACCTTTGGGTGCGACTATCAATATGGATGGAACGGCGATCATGCAAGGTGTAGCTACAATTTTTATTGCCCAGGTATATGGTGTTGATTTAACATTTGTTCAAATGCTTACGGTTGTTCTGACTGCCGTTCTTGCATCGATTGGCACGGCAGCTGTACCGGGGGCAGGTATGATAATGCTCGCTATGGTTTTGGAGTCTGTCAACTTACCAGTAGAAGGAATCGCATTAATCTTAGGTATTGACCGTTTACTTGATATGACAAGAACGATGATAAATTGTACAGGTGATTTAACTTGTACATTATATGTAGCGGAAAGTGAGAAGAAATATGAAAAGTCTGATGCTGTCCAACCGACAGAGACAATTCAATAATATGAAAAAGGCTATCTAAGAGATGAATCTACTCACCTCTTAGATAGCCTTTTTTATATACCAACAAAGCTTTCCTTTAAAGCTCTTCTTGGAAGTAAATCTTGTAGAATTTTCGATTGGTCACTTCATCGTAGCCAACCTCAATTAGCTGTTCAACTTGCTCGATATCTCTAACATTCACTTGTATTTCAATATTAGAATCTAGCTTGATTTTACGCTTATAATTCTTTTCAATCTTAGCAATAGCACTTTCTGAAATAACAGTTTCAAAAGGTTTTACCGAATTTATAATAATATCCTTTTGTACTTGATCCGCTTTTTCAAATACCGTTTCTATATATTCATCTACTTCAAATGCTTCCTCGTTTCTAAAGTAATCGAGCGTCTTGTTAAGAAGTCCAAGTTTTTCTGTATTGGTGAAGCTCTCTTCTTTTACAATATATTTTTTGCACTCTGTTAAAGCCAGACTAGTTTTTTGAAAATACTCATCCGCGACTCTAATATTTAAAAAACGTTCCTGCCAGTAAACAACGTCTTCCTTTTTCTTTGTCTTCATAAAAACTGCTGGTGGTGTGTCTGGACCCATATCTAGAATTACCGCTATGTTGTTTATTTTCTTTACGTTTATACCATCGACACCATTTACTATAACTTTTTCTTGTTCACTTTTTATATCTAAATACATTTCTTTTTCATCGATTTTTACGATAGAAATAGCTCTTTTAGCCTCGGTATTCCAAATACAATTTTCAAACAGTCCGATAAATAATTCTCCGTTTTTAATATTAGGGTGCTGGGAAACACTTTGGAGATGAACCGCTATATTTTTAGATTGCTCTAGGAAGCTATTTTTATTATCAAAGATAGTATTTACATACGTGAAGACTTCATTTAGCCCTAAATCTGTTTGATGATAGAAATCATATGGTTGCTCAAAATCTACCTTGTTAAATGCCAACTGTGTAAAGGCTGCTTCTAGCATTACCTCAGGTTGTATATAAGCTTCATCACCTAATATGAGAGAGTCACCTACATAATGTACGATATATTGATCTAACTTACTTTCGTTTACTTCTAACACTTCTTCACCTTCTAAATTAGAGTTCTAGATATTCTACCTTATCATATTATAGAAGTTATTTTCATATATTTTTTCACTTATTTATGTTAAGAATGGAAAGTAAAGAGAAACTTTATAAATACGCGCATACTAATATTGGAAGTGAGCTAATCTTATAAAATACTGATATTTTTTTGCTATAATGTAAATATGGTTTTGAGGGAGAGTAGAGGTAGGTATTTAAATGAATTTTTATATTGTCATGCAAGGACAAACGTATATAGAAGAAAAACAGCATAGTATTATTTGGTCAAAACAGGTAGATAAGAGTGGGATGCGTCCTCCATTTTGGGAACGGATGAAAGAAGTACAAGCAGGGGACTGTATTTTTCATTACGTAAAAGGAGATATTGTAGCAATTAGTATCGCTAAAAGAGATTACTACGAGGCAGTTAATCCCTATGATACTGGATACAACAAAAAGGGATATCTAGTAGAAACATCATATGAGGAATTATATAACCCATTAAGTATTAAGGAACATTTTCAAAAGTTAGAGCTATTGCTTCCAATAAAATATTCAGCTTTTCAAGAAAACGGGGATGGTAATCAAGGTTATCTTTATCCGTGTAATGAACTATTAGCAATTAAGTTGCTAGAGTTAATAGGTGATTTAAATGTGAATTTAGAAAAACAAGAGCAGCTAGAATTCGCGATTAGTCCGGTACTGTTTAAGGAACGTAATCTCCTGCTACAAATCATAGCAATAATGGAGTCAGAGGCAAAGTCAAAAATCCGTAAAGGGAAGCAAAGGTTTAAGCAAGCCCTTTCTCCGATATGGAATAATGAATGTGCTATCTGTAGCATTAATTCTTCAGATTTGTTACATGCTTCACCGGCAAAGGCTTGGAAGGATAGTACAGAGGAAGAAAAACTTGATCCCTTTAATGGAATTCTGCTTTGCTCTAACCATGATGCATTATATACAAAGGGGTATATTGCATTTGATGGTCAAGGTAAAATCCATATTTCAGACCGCATAAAAGAAACGGATTATGAAAAATATATGATCCATTCGAAAATACGTATAAATCGACAGGAAGAGCATAAAAAGTATCTTAAGTGGCATAAGAAGAATGTTTTAAGGTAATTAGTCAATTAGGTAAACTGCTACTAAAACAGTCTGCAATCTATTCGGCTAAGGGGAAATTTAATATTTTAGGCTAGCTTTCCATTCTCACTAGGGTGGAAAGCTTTTTATATTCATGAAAATGGATAGGAAATCATTTGACTTTGCAATGGAATAAATAGAAAATTATGTTATATCGTAAGTAGGAAGGGAGGAAATAGTATATGGAGGGAGATCTTTATTCTCCTAGTTTATCAGGAGAACAAATAGAAGAAACGAAAAGCTATAATCTATCGAGTTTATTTATTGTGGCAGCTCTTGGACAGCTTGTAGCCATTAGTGCACTTGGTTTGCAGAACGCTATCTGGCTTAAAGTTAAAAGGAAGGTTCTGTATACCCTTTTAGGCATCATTACAGTGCTGTTTATTTTGAAATTTTATTTAATCTATGCCTATACCCATCAAATGATCGATATTGAAAGATCTACTTATAGATTAATGGGAAGTGTAATGGCAATTGTATGCTTCGCAGCTGTATATAATTTGTTAAAGGGCTCATTTAATTTACATGTGTCTACAAAGGGTGATACGAAGTCACTTGTTGTTCCCGGAACCATTTGGTGTATTATAAGTGTGGCTGTAGAAATGATATTAATAATAACTATTTCTCTTATATAGGTCTAGGGAAGGTGACTGCACAATGATTCATAAAGAGATGAATTCATTTGAATTAATAGAACACTATTTTCAAATGGACCGTTATAAACAGGTTATAGAAATGTTAGAGGATAATATGGGTGAGCATATTAATAATGAGAAAGCCTGGTATTATCTCGGATACAGTCATTTTATGCTAAATTCCTTTGAGTTAGCTGAAAAAGAAGTAAAAGAGGCTCTGCGTTTAGGTATAGATGAGGAATCCGCTTTTCATCTGTTAGGTCTAATCTATTATTCTATGGAAGAGTGGCCGGAGTCTGAAAAAGCATTACTTGAAGCACTTCGATTAAATCCGAATAATGCAGATGTTCATGCTAGCTACGCTTATTTGATGAAGAGTGTAGGTCAAAATAAAAAGGCTTCGAAGTTAATTAAAAAAGCGATTGAATTAGATCCAGAGGACGGACGTATTCTGCGATTACATTATTTAATCGAAGGTGATGAAAAAAAGGAAAAAGCTCATTTAGATACCATTCAAACATATATTAATTCAAATGACAACGAACTGAACAAACTTCTTCACTTAGGGGTAACTGCCAAAAACCGAAGCAAAACAAAAGAGGCAGAGGAATATTTTCGCCAGGCATTTGCATTAGATCCGAACAATGAGAAGCTTTTAAAGAATCTCCAGGAATTAGAAATTATAAACCATCCGATATTATCTATTAGCCGATGGGCAAATAAAATAGGGATGCACTATACATGGATTGTAGGGATTGGCGTTTCTATTCTCTTGTTTTCAATGGATTATGATACGGCAGGAGGGGCTTTATTCTCCTTATACGTAGTTTTTTGTATTTATATATGGGTGTCTGAACCAGTAGTGAAGTTATTATTAAAGAAAAGAAGGTGAGTAAGTGGAAAAAATAGAATGGCTCCATCAGATGGTAGAAAAAAATCCACAGGATCCTCAGGCACATTATTGGCTAGCGAAGGAACAGGCGGAGAATGGAAATATTTTTGAGGCAGTGCAATCTCTATCTACTGCACTTTCTTGCTGTCAAAACGATAAACTTCAAAAGGAAATAATTCAAGAATTATCTATCGTAAGTATGAAATTGCATGAACCAGTGAGCAATGAAATGGTTTTGACTAACGTACAGGAAGATTCGATAGAAGTAGAGGAACAAATACTAGAAGTACAAGAGGAAGAAGTAGAGGAACAAATACAAGTAGTACAAGAGGAAGAAGTAGAAGAACAAATACAAGTAGTACAAGAGGAAGAAGTAGAAGAACAAATACAAGTAGTACAAGATGAAGAAGAGGAACAAATACTAGAAGTACAAGATGAAGAAGAAGAGGCAGATTATTTAGTTGATCAAAAAGAAAACTTGAGTTTATTAAAGACAAAGTTAAAGGTAATCGATGGAGAGGAGAAGCCTAGGACGGTTCAAAGGAAATCTCATCATGTAACATTTGAAGATGTCGCTGGCTTAGAAGATCTTAAGAAAACAATCACCCTCCGTATTATTAGTCCTTTTTATAATAAAGGGTTGTTTGCAAAATTTAAGAAAAAATCAGGTGGTGGGGTGTTGCTTTATGGTCCTCCAGGCTGTGGAAAAACGTTTATTGCAAGAGCAACAGCCGGAGAATGCAAAGCTAATTTCTACCCAGTGCATATTACGGACATCATTGATCCTTACATAGGTGTTAGCGAAAGAAATTTAAAGGGTATATTTGATAAAGCGCGCTTCCAGAAACCAAGCATTATGTTTTTTGATGAGGTAGATACAATTGGCTTTAGTCGCTCTAAATCCTCTGCCACTCATAGAGGTATAATTGATACATTTCTTTCTGAAATGGAGGGTATTGATACTAGCACAGATGAAGTGCTAGTCATGGCTGCTACAAATACACCATGGGATGTAGATAATGCACTGAAACGTCCTGGAAGATTTGACAGACTTATATTTGTTGCGCCACCAGATGAAGAAGCAAGGAAGCAAATCTTCCAACTCAAACTGAGTGATCGATTCACTGAAAATATTGATGTTGAGCTGTTAGCACAAAAAACAGAATTTTTCTCTGGTGCTGATATAGAAAACGTGATAGAAATAGCAACAGAAAATGTCCTTTCCGAAATTTTAACAACAGGAAACGAAAGACCATTAAATACAGATGATATGCTCGAGGCGCTAAGCAATCAACAGCCTTCCACATTGGATTGGCTACGAACGGCCAAAAATTATGTTCGTTATTCTAATCAAGGTGGATTATATAACGACATAGAAAAATATCTCCAAAAGCACAGTAGAAGTATATAATAGTTCACCAATAAAGAAGGTTAGTAGTGTTTGAGGCTGCTAACCTTCTTTTTGTTTTGAACAAATAAGATTTAGACATGTTGTTCTCCTATTGGACATAAATTAAATACATATCCAGACAATGGAGGTTTATATGTATTTATTTAAAAAGGGATTAGTAATTATATTTGGCAGTATTTTTATTGCACTTGGAATAAATATGTTTTTAGTTCCCTATGAAATATTAGATGGTGGAGTAATTGGCATAGGATTAATCCTAAACTATTTATGGGGGTTTAAGACAGGTGCTACTATTATATTTTTTAGTATTCCCATATTTGTGATTGCTTGGTTTAAATACCGTGAGTATTTCTATAATAGTCTTCACGGGATGATTATCTCTTCTTTTTTTATTGATTTACTTAAACCGTTTAGTGAATTAGTGCTTTTAGATTCTGTTCCAAGTGCTTTAGTCGGCGGAGCAATGGTCGGCATCGGAATAGGTTTCATGCTTAGGTATCGGACAAGTACAGGTGGAACAGATTTAGTTGCTCAGTTTATAAGTGCTAAAACAGGTGTTAATGTAGGGATTAATATTTTTGTTATCGATTCACTAGTCTTAGTTGTAGGTGGACTATTGTTGTCTATGGACTCTTTTTTACTCTCTATAATGACGATCTTGTCAGTGGCGCTTTCTACGAGTTTTATTGCCAGGAAAACGAAGCCTAAGCCGATTTCTAAGGAAGTTGTAGTACATTAGATTCATTTATATTATTTTCCTATAGTTCTAATATGCTTTTATTTAGTAAAATTACAATTAAAATTGAATAATATATATCTGAATATTAAAATAAATTGATAGACTAAAAATCTTGTTGAATAAGGAGGAAAATGCAGATGAGAATAATCTATACAAACGGTAGCATTTTTACAATGAATTTAGAGGAGCCTCTAGTTCAGAGTATAGTAATAGAACATGAAAAAATTGCAGATTTAGGTACGAATGAAGACATGCTCCTTCACTGGGGAAGAGACAATGCAACTGTAATTGATTTGGATGGTAAGTACGTTTTCCCTGGATTGATAGACAGTCATTTACATATTTCTAGTGTGGGGATAAATGCACAGGAGTTAGACCTAACTGGAATTGAAAGCAAAGAAAAGCTACTTAATGTTATTAGTAACAAGGCTAGCTCTATTAAACCTGGTGAATGGATTTTAGGTAGGGGCTGGGATGAAAATATTTTCCCCGACAAACAAATTCCTTCCATTGAAGAATTAGATTATGTGTCACCCGGATCACCACTATTTTTACCTAGAATTTGTGGTCATGCCTTCCTTGTGAATTCAAAGGCTTTAGAGCAAAGCGGGTACCACCCGGATATGCCAGTACCATTTGGAGGAACAGTCGTAACTAGCTTGCAAACTAATAAACCAACTGGATTGTTACTTGAAACAGCTTCAAATCTAATTACTGACCGAATTCCCCCGAAAAGCTATGAACAACTCAAATCTGCTTTAAAATGGGGATTAGATGCAGCATTAAAAGTTGGTATGACCAGTATACATACGAATGATCCTACATATTTGAATGGAGCTAAGCAAACATACAAACTGTTTGATGAACTAATCAATAAGGAGGGCTTGGGTCCTCGAAGTAATTTGTTAATTGACTATAAATATCTAGATGAACTTAAAGAAGCAGCTATGCCTGCGGGTTTTGGAAACGACAAAGTAATGATTGGAGCAATCAAATTTTTTGCAGATGGAGCATTGGGTGGAAGAACAGCGCTGTTATCGGAACCTTATGCTGATAGTCCAGGTAACTATGGAAGTTCCATGTATGAAAAAGAAGAACTGTTGGAGCTGATGAAAAACTGTAGAGAATTTAATATGCCTATTGCGGTTCATACGATAGGGGATCAGGCATTAATAGATGTTTTAGATAACCTGGATCACTTAAAGCCGGTTACTTATAGAGATAGGTTAATACATGTATCCATTTTAAATGATAAACTTATTGAACGTTTGGCAAGCCCTCATCGAATAATAGATGTACAACCTAGATTCGTAGCAAGCGATTATCCGTGGATTATTGATCGACTTGGGGAGACTCGTGCCAATATGTCCTATCCATTTAAAACTTTACTTGAACGAGGTGTGATTACTGCTGGTAGCTCTGATGCACCGATAGAGCCGCTGAATCCACTATTAGGAATTCATGCTGCTGTTACTCGCAAAAAGATAGGAGAAGCACATCCGGGCTATAATGAAGCTGAGAAAATTTCCATGTACCAGGCGTTTAAAATGTTTACCATGGGAGGGGCCTTCGCCACTAATGAGGAACACACCAAAGGAACGTTAGAAAGAGGAAAATATGGAGATATGACTGTTCTAAACAAAAATCCTTTTAGTATGGAAAATGCCGACGAACTTTTAGAAACTGAAGTAGAAATGACTATTATTGGTGGAGAAATAAAGTATAGAAAATAACAAGATAAGGGGGTAGAAGCATGGAAGCAGTATTAGAGACATTAGTAGCATGGTTATGGGGGCTGCCACTGATATTCACCGTTCTCTTTGTAGGATTCTATTTTACAATAGGGAGTAAGTTGTTTCAATTTGGCTATTTGCCTCATATTTTCAAGGTAACTTTCGGGGAGCTGTTTAAAAAGAAAGATAGACCAGCTGATGAGAAAGGTATATTAACGCCATTTCAAGCTGTAAGCACAGCGATAGGGGGAAGCGTCGGAGTAGGGAATATAGGGGGTGTTGCGACCGCTATAGCTATTGGAGGACCCGGTGCTGTCCTGTGGATGTGGCTTACTGCTTTACTAGGGATGATCACAAAGACAGTTGAAGTAACTTTATCGGTCCATTATCGAAATACAGATGAAAAAGGACAGCCATTTGGCGGACCCACTTACTATATGGAGAAGGGCCTAGGAGAAGAGAAAAACTTTAAGCTTTGGAAGGTACCTGCCATTCTTTTTGGCATAGGGATATTTACTACATTCTTCATTACGCTTCAAAATTATACGATTTCAGAGGCATTAAGTTCTACGTTTAATATAGATATGATTCCTGCGTCCTTCATTTATCTAGTTCTCATTTATGTTATTATTTATGGAGGAATTAAACGGATCGGAGAAATCGCTGGACGACTTGTACCTTTTATGTGTATTTTTTACGTGCTGGCTGGACTATTTATCATTTTAAAAAATTACTCTGAGATTATTCCGGTTTTTTCTTTAATATTTGATAGTGCCTTCAATGGAACTGCCGCAGTGGGTGGGTTCGCTGGAGCAGCAATCGCACAAGTAATTCGCATGGGAGTAGCAAGAGCAGTCTATAGTAATGAGGCTGGATGGGGGACATCACCAATGATTCACTCAACCGCTAAAACTAGTCATCCGGTTAAACAAGGAATGTGGGGTGCGGTTGAAGTATTTATAGATACTATGATCGTTTGTACAATTACGGCATTTACTATCATTATCACAGGTGCTTGGTCTACAGGATTAGACGGTGCTGCGTTAACACTGTCCGCTTTTGAAATTGGAATTGGGGAATTTGGTAGATATGTGATCACTATTTCTATTTTCCTTTTTGGTTTAACTACATCTACAGGCTGGTATACGTATTATGAAATTTTGTTAAGACAAGTCTTTGGGGATGAGAAGAAATTAACATTAAAATATAAGATTTTGCTTTGGTTTAAATGGCTTTACCCAATACCGGGGTTCCTAATGGTTGTTTATGCTGTTATGTATAACCTACCAGGAAAGTCGGTATGGTATTTTGCAGATATTACTACAGCAATCCCTACCTTCGTAAACTTAGTTGTCTTACTATTTTTGAGCAAGAAATTCTTTGAGCTATTAAGAGATTACAAGGCTAGATATTTAAATATAGGTGTGGTGGATCCAAACTTTAATGTGTTTTATGAGGATCGTTTGAAGAAGAAAAAATGATATTTTGTGTAAGAATCACTCATGAGAAAATGAATATCTTGATACATTTTCGGAGAGACTCCAGTTAGATTAGAGAGAAATATAAGCCATCACTACTCGCTTCGCGAGTGGTGATGGCTTATTCCTTACCCTTCAGAAAGCGCCCGACAGAATGGAAATCATTCATACTTTATTATTAACTATCCATTGTTCATTTTAAAAAGAGATTGTGTTATGTTCATTTACCATTATTTTATACAAGGCCAGTAAGGATTCATACTGTTCAGGTTGAAAATCCTTCTGCCCACGCATAAATTTTTCTTTTAAATTAAAAAAACATATCTCTAAATATTCTTCATTATGATGATGCTCGAATGGATTTGTTATTGCTATATAAGAGTGACCTTCAAAATATCTTTCCATCTTATCTACTGTACGGATATTTATATTGCGTTTTCGCATCTCCTTTAAGACGAACTGGGTATATGCAAACAGATCATCTTTTGGGTAGTCATAGATATAGTTTATTAAAATATGGCGATCTTCCTTCGCAAAAATACTGTTTAACTCACGCCATTGTGCCAATAGCTGGGATTTCGGTAAATAGCTTAGTAAACTTTGATGCCATAAGCGCAAAAGAAAACATCTCCTTATAAAGTGCCCCTGTGTTAGAAACATTCATGTTATTTCACACAATGATGAATATTTGAGTTTTCGCATTTGTATGCTGCACATGGAAGCGGAATGTGGTGTAAAATGTAAATTAACTGTGCTATTATTGTGTAAATGGAGGTGCGGGTATGCCAACAATAGCATTACCTGGTTTTTTCTTTACTATTATAGTTCTTGCTTTTATAGCAATCATAGCACTTATTGTTATCTTTGTGGTTACAAGTAAATCTAATAAAGGATGACCTTATAGATAATCCTTAAGGAGAGATGCATTCACATGATTTTAAAGATGTCTTTTGAAATTCTTCGTATCCTATTCATTTTTTCAATTCTTGGAGCAATTTTGGGAGGTTTTCTTAATGCTATTTATATTAGTTTCGAGGTTGAAACTTATTCTTGGTTAGGTGGCGTGGCGATTTTATTGTTACTGTTTGTACTCTATAGGAATAAACTTCAATTCTCTGGCTGGTATAAAGGTGAAGGAAGAAAAAAATTACCCAAATTAGTCACTTATGTCATTTCTACAGCATCTGTTTTTATGTTAATAGCTCCTTTAATTGTTGGTTAAGGAACCACCCAAATGCAAAAGCCCTCTTAATAGATAGAGGGCTTTTTGTGTATTTTGAGCGTGACAAAAGGATAATGCAAAGGATAAGCTTAGGATGTCTTTGCTTTTGGAGTTTTTTTCCGAGCAGGCGTCTTTTTCTTTTTTGTTTTATCTAAGGAAGCCTGTAATGCTGCCATTAAATCTGTAACATTAGATGCTGCTGCAGCCTGTTGTTTGCTGTCTGTTTCAATAGGTTGGCTGCTAACTTTTTTCTCTTCAATTAATTCCATAAGCGCAGTGCGGTAATCATCCGTGTATTTCTCAGGGGTAAATTCAGTAGTTAGTTGGTCTACTAAGAGCAAGGCAGTTTCCAATTCCTTTTGTACGACTGTTTGGTCTAGAGGGATATTCGGAACGTCTGAAGCCTTTCTCACTTCATCAGGAAAATGAATGGTTTCCATGACAAGCAACTCCTGATACACGCGAACTACCGCTAGCTGTTCTTTTGCCCTTATAATAATTTTGGCTACACCAATTTTTCCTGAATCCTCTAAAGCTTTCCTTAATAGTGAATACGCCTTAGAGCCGCCACTGTCAGGTGCCAAAAAGTAGCTCTTTTCAAAATAAATAGGATCTATCTCTTCCAGCTTTACAAAGTCGATGATTTGTACGGCCTTGTCTTCATTTTCTTTCCTTAGCTTTTCAAGTTCTTCCTCATCCAATACGACAAACTTGTTTTTAGAATATTCATATGCCCTCACAATATCCTCGCTTTTCACTTCTTCGCTACAGCCTTCGCAAACCTTTTTGTACGAAATGGGCTTCAAGCATTCTTTATGAAGTTGGCGTAATTTAATATCCTTATTTTCAGTCGCAGTGTGAAGCTTTACAGGAATATTGACGAGTCCAAAGCTAATGCTTCCTTTCCAAACTGTATGCATATCTGTTACACCTGCTTTTCTTTTCTCTTACTATGATATCTTTCGACTTGTTTTATGTATGAGGAAGATAAATTAATCAAAAGCTAATGAGAAAAAGAAAGTAGGAGATAATATTAAACCGATGCTATTAACTCCAAGTGATGATATACCTTTAGAGAAGGATTGGATATATGAAACAAAATATGATGGGTTTCGATGTATTTTAGAATGGAATGAAGAACCTATATTAAAAAGCAGAAACAACAATATTCTTAATAAAATGTTTCCGGAAATTATACAATTTTGTCTAGATATTCAAGAAAAAGTGAAGCCTTACTTACCGATAGTGATGGACGGAGAGATTGTGCATTTAGTAAATAATTATAAGAGTAATTTCACAATCGTTCAAACTCGGGGAAGGATGAGAACTAAAGAAGCAATTGAACAGCATCTTGCTAAATTTCCTTGCCATTTGGTTATTTTTGATCTCTTAATCCTTAAAGGAGACGTCCTTTATAACTTGCCACTTTTAGATCGAAGAGAGAAGCTGGGTACTTTGTTTAAGAAACTAAAACTTCCTACTCTCAATAGTGAAAGTAATAAACGACTACAATTAATTGAACAAAGCAAAATGAGTAAGCAACTGTGGGGAAAAATTATAACTCATCATGGAGAAGGAATGGTTGCAAAGAAAAAGGGGAGTCTTTGGACAATTGGAAAGCGTTCAACGGATTGGCTCAAAATAAAAAATTGGAAAATTACGACCGTCATTTTAACAGCGTTTGATAAAACTAATAATTATTTTTTTGGAGCTATTTATGATCAAGAAACATTAGTAGAAGTAGTTAACTTTAGTCATGGTTTAAAGGAAGAGGAGCTTCAAACACTTCAAAACTTTTTTTATACAAACGGTAAAGCTGTCGGAAATAACAAGTGGGTATTAGAACCATCTATATGTGTGGATATTGCTTCCATAGATTTTGATGGAAAAAGCTTAAGGGAACCTAGGTTCTACCGATTTAACTTTGATTGCGAGCCGTCTGAGTGTACTAGAAGACAATTTAATCTCCAATTATACGCGTTACCCGAAAACGTAAAGGTAACTCATCCAGATAAGCCTATATGGATTTTAAATGATATTAGAAAGGAAGACTACCTCTATTATCTCCAACGGGTCTCATCCTATATAATACCTTTTTTACAGAATAGGCTCTTAACCGTTATTCGATACCCACACGGAACGATAAGAGAAGAGCATTTTTACCAAAAAAATTGGGAGGATAACGTTCCTAAATATGTGAAGACCCTAATCTTTGAAGATAATCGCTATGTGATTTGTAATAACATTGAAACTCTTCTGTGGTTAGGAAATCAGATAGCTCTAGAATTCCACATTCCCTTCCAAACGATAGATACGCAAATGCCAACAGAAATTGTATTTGACTTAGATCCACCATCTGTTGACTACTTTTGGATGGCGGTCGAAGCTGCCATAAGGATGAAGGCTATTTTAGATGAATTTTCACTTGTTTCATATGTTAAAACGTCAGGGGGGAAGGGATTACAAATCTATATACCATTGCCTAAAGGAATCTTCACTTACGAGAATACAAGGATTTTTACTAAATTTGTATGTGATTTCCTATGCGAGCAGGAGCCAAATCTTTTTACAACGGAACGTATGAAAAAAAATAGAGAAAACAAGCTTTACTTAGATTACGTTCAACACCATGAAGGAAAGACAATTATTGCCCCCTATTCTACCCGCGGAAACGAGGGCGGATTTGTTGCTACTCCTTTGTATTGGGAAGAGGTAAATAAAGAACTGAGCCCAACTTTATTTACTATTCCAGTAGTTTTGGAAAGAATGAGAATACATGGCGATTTATTTCATACATTTAGACAAGTTGACAATCAGTCTGCCTTCAAAAAAGTAATAGAACAGTTAAAAAACATATTATTTTAACTTCATACTTGAGAGGAAGGCACTATTTTAGAGAGAAAATGTTTCAGTATTTTTTAGATGGGAATATGTTTAGTGAGCTTGAGAGATGAAAGCTCAAAACTAGTAGAGGAGGAATTAATATGGCTAACAATAACCAAAACAATCGCGGAAGAAATAACAATGGAAACATGTCGTTTGAAGAAGCAGGACGTAAGGGCGGGGAAGCTACCTCCAATAATCATGGACAAGAATTCTACGAGGAAATCGGACGCAAGGGCGGAGAAGCCACATCCGATAACCATGACAAAGACTTTTACAAGGAAATAGGTAAAAAAGGCGGAGAGTCACGAAGCAACTCCAACAATAATTAACTCAAGCTTGTAGAAAAAATCAGGTTGATTATATTCTAACCAAAACCGGACTAGAAATAAACTGAAAATCATTTTTAGAGAATCGAAAAAGTGATCGAAACTATTACTAGGAGGATGATTTTAATGGCTACAAACAATCGAGGAAATAACAATGGTAAAATGTCTGTAGAAGAAGCAGGACGTAAGGGCGGGGAAGCAACCTCCAACAACCACGGCCAAGAATTCTACGAGGAAATCGGACGCAAGGGCGGAGAAGCCACATCCGATAACCACGACAAAGACTTTTACAAGGAAATAGGTAAAAAAGGCGGAGAGTCACGAAGCAACTCCAGCAATAATTAACTCAAGCTTGTAGAAAAAATCAGGTTGATTATATTCTAACCAAAACCGGACTAGAAATAAACTGAAA
>JBEMAY010000033.1:0-31346 GCA_040274765.1 Psychrobacillus sp. | reverse complement strand
GATAGCTTCTACTGTTTCCTCGATATCATTGAATAATTTTACAGTATTATTTGTAAGATTAGTAATCTCTATTGTATTTGAATTTTCTAAACAACGTACTTTCAATACTTCTATTGATTTAGAAGTGAACGTTTGCGCGATATGAACATCATTAAATTCGCAAAGAGTTTTAAGCATACTTTTTATACCTTCCTCTGTCATTTAAAAACATCCTTCCTCGTACCGGAAGTTGACTATGAAAAGTCGAGTGGTTTCCAATATAAATTTTAGTGAGGTTCCACCCTAACACAATATAGTAGAGAATAATAATAATACGAATTATATAGATCATGTGACAACTTTAAACATTTAGCGTAATGGTGATCTTGAAGGCGTTTAAATACCTTTATTGTCTCGAAGTTCTATTATAGTTCCTTCAGGAGCTTTTAATTTGCATAAGCTGCCATTTTCGACATGATACATGAATTCATTGTTCTTTTTTAAAAATTTGGTGCCTAATTCCTTTAGACGTGTGACCTCTGAACTCAAATCTGCAACCCATAGACAAAAATGAGTTAAACCTTGTGAATTTGAGTTTCCTTCACTAAGTATTTCATCTTGTTTTCCAGTTTGCAGTTCAATATAGAAATCGCCTAATTGTAACCACGTGTTAAAGTAACGTCCATGAAAATTGGGTGATTCTTGCACTATTTTAAAACCTAGTCCTTCCGTATAAAACTTTATTGTCTCATTATATGTATTCGTTTGGATGCATAAATGGTGAACAAAACTTTCTGCCATGAAAACTCCCTCTTTTCTTATGAAATAAATGTTTTAATTAATTGTACCAATAAAATTGTTAAAATATATGCCACTAAATTATTAGCTTTGTTAAAGTTAATGGTTGATGATCTAAACGTTCTTTTTTATAGTGCTGTATACATTACAAAAGCGATAATTCAAATGACTATTAAGAACGTAAGTAAATTTTAAATTTGAATGAACCATTTTCCGACTATATTTAGGCAAGTATATGTAAATAGCACTATATCGACGAATGAAAGCTATTTCCATTTATAGATTGGAGAGACAAACAGCTACTCTAGGGGATGAGGGATACAGCGCAGTCATCACAACCGCGTGCGATTGCTGAGGGTGATGACTTACGGCTTACACTCACCTCGTGTAAAGCGTCCGAGATAAGAGCTTTAATCAATCTACTTTGTGATTTGAATAGCATAATTTGTCCTGAATTTTTCTTTAAAAATAGCAAAATAAAATTGATTCATATAAGCAGCAATTTAAGATACAAAATATCTTAAGTTGCTTTCTTTTTTTTGTTTAAAAAATGTTTAATTTACCCATACTGGGTGTGTGTAGACCTTTTGTCGAATATCTTCTAAATTACGATGATTTCTTCTACTTTTGTCAGTTGCAAAGGATTATAGAATTCTATGTGGAATTGCGTTTTATGAGGAGGCGATTTTATGAAACATGATGTTGAAAAAGTAGGAGACGAAATTGTTATTATTCGATTGAAAGGTGAGCTAGACCATCATAGCACTACAGAAATAAGAAATGAGATAGTACCAATGATTAAGAATGGCTCTATTAAAGTTCTTGTTTGGAATTTAAAAGATTTAAATTTCATGGATAGCTCAGGTATTGGACTCATTCTAGGTAGAATGCGAGAGTTAGCTCCAATAGATGGTCAAACCATCATTGTTAATCCATCACCAACTATGCGCAAAATTTTTCAGTTTGCAGGTTTAAGCCCATACATTTACAGTGAATCGGAAATTGAAATAATTTCAAAGTTAGGGGGAATAGTTTATGGACAATGAAATCACATTATCTTTTATTGCCAAAAGTGAGAATGAAGCATTAGCAAGAATGGTGATGTCAAGTTTTATATCGGCGATTGATCCTACCATTGAGGAGCTGTCAGAGTTTAAGACAGTTATCTCGGAAGCTGTTACCAATGCAATCGTGCACGGTTATGAAGAGGATGGGGTAGGGAAAATTGAAATACATGCACAACGCAGTGGAAGAGAGATAGTTGTTTCTATTGTAGATTATGGTCGTGGCATAAAAGATGTGAACCAAGCAAGAGAACCTTTATATACAACCAAGCCTGAACAAGAACGTTCCGGTATGGGCTTTACCATAATGGAAAGCTTCAGTGATGATGTTGATATTTACTCCATTCCTGATAGGGGGACAACAGTTACTATCACAAAGAAATTTGTACCAATTCAAGAATCATGTAGGATCGTCTAATGATAAACAATAAACCAACAATTTTACTAACCCAGGAGAAGATGAGAGAACTTATAGCCCAATCTCAGGAAGGTGATAAGTTCGCCAGACAGCAAATGATTGAAGGAAATACAAGATTGGTTTGGTCTATTGTTCAGCGCTTTGCATCTAGGGGTGCAGACCTAGAGGACTTATTTCAAATTGGATGCATTGGTCTTATGAAGTCGGTTGATAAATTTGACTTGTCCTATGAAGTGAAGTTTTCTACGTATGCAGTTCCTATGATTATTGGAGAAATTCAAAGATTTCTTCGGGATGATGGAATGGTCAAAATTAGTCGTTCAATAAGAGAATTGAATTTTAAAATCCGTCACGCAACAGACGACTTTCTTAAAACCCACGAGCGACAGCCGACCATTTTAGAGCTAGCAAGTATTTTAGAAGTTTCTAGAGAAGATATTGTCATGGCAACTGATGCACTTAGAGATCCTGCTTCCTTGCAGGAACAACTCTATGAAAATGACAGCGGAGATGCTCTCACCTTAATGGATCAAATGAAGGACGAGCGGTCAGAAAAGTCTTTCGATCATATTCCATTAAGGGAATTAGTAGAAAAATTAGAAAAACGAGAACAGATGATTATTTATCTGCGTTATTACCTAGACTGTACTCAAAGTGATATTGCTGAAAGGTTAGGTATATCCCAAGTTCAAGTGTCGAGGCTAGAAAAGAAAATTTTGACACAGTTAAAGAGCTGGTTAGTACCCGTAGGCAGTGCTGCTAATACAAAAGCTAGAGATAGGTGATTATTACGAAGACGTTATTTAAAGATATGACCGAGGCAGAAGCATATTTAAAAGAAAAATTTGGGGAGAATGAGTCCTATGATTTTGGACTCCTTCATACCCATTTGTTTAAATTTCCAGTATTACTTGTTTATATTAATGGACTTATTGATGGACCGACATTAACTGATTTAATGACGGGGACTCTGAAGAATCCTCCAGAAGAGGATGTTTCTCAAAATGAAATCATGAATCACTATTTTCCTTATTACTCCATTACCCAATACGATTCTAAGGAAAAATGGATTTCAGCACTACTAAGTGGTCAGGTCACATTCATTTTAGAAAATGGGTCCGTTTATACAGTGGATGTACGTAGTTATCCTGGTAGAACCCCCGAGGAGCCGGACAACGAAAAAGTCGTTCGGGGATCTCGGGATGGTTTTACGGAGAATATTGTTCTAAACACCGCACTTATCCGCAGACGAATAAGAGATACAAACCTCCGTTTTGAACTACATCAAATTTCCTCGATGAGTAAAATGGATATCGCAATCTCCTATGTGAAAGGAGTAGCGAATGAAGAAAATCTTGAACTCATTCGGAAGCGTTTAAAAAAAATCAAGCATGATGGATTTACTATGAGCGATAAAGCATTAGAGGAATGGCTATTCGTTCAGGGCTTTCATCCTGTGCCTTTTGTCCGATTTACGGAAAGGCCAGATATAGCGGCGGCTCATTTACTAGAAGGTCATATTTTGCTTGTGGTAGATACCTCTCCATCTGTAATTATTGTGCCCACAACTCTTTTCCATCATTTACAACATGCCGAGGAGTATAGGCAAGCTCCAGCCATAGGAACATTAGTAAGATCTATCCGTTTTTTTGGAGTATTCTTTAGTTTGTTCTTGTTGCCATTTTGGTACTTAATGGCTAAAAATACGGATTATCTACCAAAGGCCTTAGATTTCTTAGGACCTAATGAAACAAGCGAAATACCACTTATACTACAATTGATATTTGCTGACATTGGAATAGAGTTTTTAAGGCTAGCTGCCATTCATACCCCTACACCGTTATCCACAGCAATGGGAATAATCGCTGCTTTAGTTATTGGCCAGATGGCTGTTGATGTAGGGCTTTTTGTAGCAGAAGTCATTTTATATACCGCTATAACCGCCATTTTTACATTCGCTATTCCATCCTATGAACTAAGTATTGCTACAAAGATGTTTAGGATGTTCCTATTACTGAGTGCAGCTGCTTTTGGGGCAAATGGATTGTTTATCGCAACGGTGTGTTTAATCTGGTATATATGTAGCTTAAAACCATTAAATGTTCCTTATCTATGGCCGTTAATACCTTTTTATCCAAGAGCATTTGCTCGTATAATTATTCGTTTTCCGATGCCAACTAATGCAAAGAGACCGTTCATTACACGATCACCTGTTCGAGATCGTTCCAAATAGCATTGCATTCCTCATCTTTAATATGGTAAAGTTCATATAGAAAATGAGGAAAAGAGGCGAGGATACATGGTCATGGTATCAGAGCATAATGTTAACGAAAAGGGCCACCTATTGATAGGCGGTATTGACTCATTAGAACTTACTAAAACATATGGAACTCCGCTATTTGTATATGATTTGTCTCTTATCAGATCTAGAGCAAGAGCATTTCAGGCAACATTCAAAGAGGAAAATGTAGAAGCCCAGGTCGCCTATGCAAGTAAAGCCTTCTCTTGTATTGCTATTTACCAAGTGATGGAGCAAGAAGGCTTGTCTTTGGATGTTGTATCAGCCGGAGAATTACATACAGCTATACAAGCTGGATATCCCCCAGAACGAATACATTTTCATGGTAATAACAAAAGTGTAGACGAATTATTGTTAGCGTTGCAACATAAGATTGGCTGTATAGTAGTAGACAATTTTTACGAGATTGAGTTGCTAAAAGAATTAACCTCTAAGCTTAATCAAAAAGTAAAAATACTATTAAGAGTTACTCCAGGAGTAGAGGCTCATACGCATGATTATATTACCACTGGCCAGCAGGACTCCAAATTTGGTTTTGACTTAATAAATGGACAAGCAGATCAAGCTTTTCAACAGGTTTATAAAGATGAATTCCTCGAATTGTTAGGCTTACATTGTCATATAGGGTCTCAAATTTTTGAAACAGTTGGGTTTAAATTGGCAGCAGAAAAGCTTATTAAGAAAATGATAGAGTGGGAAGACGAATTTGGCTATGCATGTAAAGTTTTAAATCTTGGTGGAGGCTTTGGCATTAAATATACCGAGCAGGATACACCTTTAGAACCATCAACCTATGTCAAAGAAATGGTTATCGCAGTAAAACAATTAGTAGAGAATTCAAATCTAGAGATGCCAGAAATTTGGATTGAGCCAGGTCGTTCGTTAGTTGGTGACTCAGGTACCTCTCTTTATACTGTCGGCTCTGAAAAAGAAGTGCCAGAAATCCGGAACTACTTAGCAGTTGATGGGGGCATGTCAGATAATATCCGTCCAGCTCTATATGGAGCAGAGTATGATGCGGCAATTGCCAACAAAATGGGAGAACCCAAAAACGTTGAATATACAGTTGCTGGAAAATGTTGTGAGTCAGGTGACAAGCTCATCGAGCATATTGCTTTACCGAAGGCTGAACCAGGAGATATTTTAGCTGTGTTCTGCACAGGGGCCTATGGTTATTCCATGGCAAGTAATTATAATCGCATGACAAGACCGGCAGTAGTCTTCGTTGAAAATGGTCATCACCAATTGGCTGTAAAACGTGAAACATTGGAAGACCTTGTTCGTCTCGACCTTCCTTATCATGTTGAGAAAGGATGAGACTAATTTGAAAAAGATAAATGTTATTTTGTTTCTAATTTTATTTTTAACCGGAATAATTTGGGGAGTAGCATATTGGCTATTTATTGCCCCAAATGGTAATGTATAATTGGACAATTATCATAAAAGGTAGTAAAGTTCTTTTAAAGAAATTAAAAGAGGGTCTTAAAAATGTTATTTCGTTATAAAAAAGCTTATGAAAAAATTTCTATGGGTCTCTTATCTTTTATGCCCAATGAAAAAGATGTAAAAAAACTGCTCGAAACTATTCATGAATATGAATCTAATCCTGACTGGCACTTATTTGTTTGGAAAAAGATAGATGATGTTGTGGGAATTATTGGTGTGCGGATGGTAGAGACAGACGCAATCATCCAGCATATTTCAGTCAATCCTTCTCATCGAGGAGAAGGAATTGGTACGAGTATGATTCAAGCATTATCTAATATTTTGCAAACGACCAATATCAGGTCAACGGAAGAGATTAAATCTTTTTTTGAAAAATGCCATAAAGAAAAAGAAGAGAATTGACCTTATTGGTCATCTCTTCTTTTTTTCATTTTTTCTCGTTCTTCAAGTATTTCAGAGCGGTCTCTTAGCATATGTTTATGAATAAGAAAATGTTGATCTATCTCTTTTGATAAGGTTACCTCTTGAGTTAGGATAAGCAGTGAATCATTTTGAATGACAATTTGAAACGCTGAAAAAGGTTTATGCAGCTGAATAGATTGATAGGCTCGGCTGGCATCTTTAAGTAATTGCTCTGTATTTAAAGTTTCGAAGAAGGGAGAATGTATTGTTTCTTCCATACGTTTAATACTACTTTTCATTGTCTTATAAGCGCCTTGAAAGTTACCACGGCGCCAGTGATACATAGAAGTAGAAAGTAGAATGAGTGCTGCTAAAGGATGTACCTTTTGGCGAGGGGCAACTTCCTTCCAATAGTCTTCCAATAGTTCATGGCACTCAAAATAATCTTTTGTCTCGTTAAATTCTGTTATAAAATGAACAAATTTAGTATCGAATGTAGGGTGCATTCCAATCACCTTTCCTCTATAATTATGTTTAAAATCAATATTAGGTGGAGTTTTATGTCTTACGAAGTAAAAACAGAAGCATTCGAAGGTCCGCTTGATTTATTATTACATTTAATAAATCGTTTGGAAATAGATATATATGATATCAAAATGGCAGAAATCACAACTCAATACATGGAACATATCCATGCAATGCGCGTCCTCGAGTTAAATGAAGCAAGTGAGTACTTGGTTATGGCTGCAACGTTACTGTCTATTAAAAGTAAAATGCTTCTTCCCATTCATCAAGATGATGATATGGAAGATGATTTTGATATTAATCTAGACGATCCAAGGGATGAGCTAGTATTAAAGTTAATAGAGTATAAGAAATACAAGGAAGCAGCTAGTAGTTTACAAGAGCTAGAAGAAACTCGTAATCTATTTTATACTAGACCCCCTGCTGACTTAAGTGGTTATCAAAGTAATCAGCAGTTAGCTTTGTTTGAGCTTGATGTTAACGTTTACGATATGCTGGGAGCCTTTCAGAAGATGTTGAGAAGAAAGCAACTTAATGCTCCTCTACATACTAAAGTAAGTAAGCAAGAGGTTTCCATTCGGGAGTCTATGACGAATGTGATTACTGTTTTAAAAAAGCACAACGGAAGACTATCTTTTTACGAGCTCTTTCCAACAAGAGACAAGAATACTATAGTCACTACTTTTTTAGCTTTACTAGAGCTAATGAAGCGGCAAGCCGTTTTGGTTGAGCAAAAAAGTAACTTTGAAGATTTGTTTGTGCAATTAGGAAAGGAAATAGAGATATATGAAGAAGTTAAAGAGTAAAATAGAAAGCCTACTATTTGTGAGCGGGGAGGACGGGTTAACTAAGAAGCAACTATCATTCTTAACAGATACAGAAGAAAATCAAATATCCGAGGCATTGGATTTGTTAATGATGGAGTATGAGGATACGGAAGACAGAGGTATCCAGCTAAAGCAGCTTGCAGGAACATATCAACTCGTGACCAAGGAAGAAAATATCGATTGTATCCAAAAGTTAGTGGAAAATCCAACTGCTCAATCTCTTTCCCAGGCATCGCTTGAGGTCTTGGCTATTATTGCTTACAAGCAGCCTATTACGCGAGTGGAAATAGAGGATATCCGTGGCGTGAAATCAGAACGGCCAATACATACATTAGCTGCAAAGGGACTAGTTCAAGAAGTCGGGCGTGCGGAAGGGACAGGTAGGGCTATCTTGTATGGAACTACACAGGAATTCCTTCAATATTTTGGATTAAAGGATATTAGTGCATTACCTCCATTGCCTGAAGAAATAGAGGTAGACGACATGGAAGACACGGATTTGTTTATGACCAAGTTTCAAGAAGCTTTTGAAGGATAGAAATAAATGAAAAAGGAGTATTTTCCATTTACAAAAAAGCGCTTATACTAATCTTGTTTTTTCTGTTTGTTAATATTGGAAGTGCACAAGCGGTATCTTCTTCCTATGCAGTAATTGATGCTAAAACAGGTAGATTGTTGTTAGGTAATAATGCAGATGTAGAGCTTCCTATTGCTAGTCTAACAAAAGTTTGGACAGCATTGACGGTGTTGGACAACGCTACTCTAGATGAAGAAATAACAATCTCATCGGTCGCTGCCGCCCAAGAAGGGTCCTCTCTCTATTTACAACCTGGAGAGGTATGGACGGTTAAGTCTTTGCTGCATGGTCTGATGCTGCAATCTGGTAATGATGCAGCTTATGCATTGGCAGAGCATACTGGTGGATCGTTAGAGGGCTTCGTACAACTGATGAACGAAAAGTTTCAATTAGCTGGATTAGAAAACTCTCACTTTACCAATCCCTCGGGGCTTCATAATGACGATCATTATGCTTCGGCAGAGGATATGGCGAATATGTTCCGACTTGCTTTGCAAAATGAGGATTTTATGAAGATCGCCTCTGCAAAGTCTTATGTGCCAGAGGAACGTTCTATTAGATGGAGAAATAAGCATAAGCTTATGCATTTTAACGAATATACAGTGGCAGGAAAAACTGGATATACGAAAAGAGCTGGAAGAACGCTTGTCACGTACTTAAAAGACAAGGATAAGGAAGTAATTGTGGTTACACTGAATCATTCAAATGATTGGAACACTCATGTTTCGCTTGCGGAACAAATATTCCAAAATTACTCGATGGTTCAAGTAGTTGAAAAAGGAAAATATGAGCTCTTTCAAAAAGATGTGATAGAGGTTAAAAAGGACTACTATTTACTTTTGAGCAAGGAAGAAGAAGAGAAACTAAATAATGTCCTTATAATACCGAGAAACAACAAGGAAAAGAAGCCTTATCTCTGGAAGGTCATGATTGATAAAGAGGTTGCATTAGAATTTAACGTCAAGAAAGTCAAATAATTTGGAGAAGACAGTTTTTCTAAAAGACTGTCTTCTTTTATTTTCTGCAAAAGTGTGACATAATTCACTCATGTATGAAGAATGGACGAGGTGAATTACTTGGAAAGATTACAAAAAGTTTTAGCGCACGCAGGTGTTGCTTCACGTAGAAAAGCAGAAGAGTTAATTTTAGAAGGAAAAGTAAAGGTGAACGGGAAAGTAATTAAGGAATTAGGTACAAAGGTCTCTGATTCCGATACGGTCGAAGTAGAAGGCGTCAAATTAGAGAAGGAACAAAAAAAATATTTCTTACTTTACAAGCCAAGAGGAGTTATCTCAGCAGTTAGCGATGACAAAGGTAGAAAGACGGTTACTGATTTATTGCCTCATGTAACGGAAAGACTTTACCCGGTAGGTAGACTAGATTATGAAACGTCCGGTTTGTTACTTTTGACAAATGACGGGGATTTTTCTTATGCGCTTACTCATCCAAAATTCAAGGTGGACAAAACTTATGTTGCGCGACTTAAAGGAATACCATTACGCGAGCAACTTAGACCACTTGAAAGAGGTGTTGTTTTAGAAGACGGTAAGACAGCTCCTGCAAAAGTTAAGCTTCTCTCTGCTGAAAAGAAAGCAAATAAGTCAATCGTTGAAATTACTATACATGAGGGTAAAAACCGTCAAGTGCGACGTATGTTTGATGCTATTGGTTTCCCTGTGCAAAAATTAAAAAGAGAACGATTTGGTTTCTTAACGTTACACGGTTTGAACGCTGGAGAGTGGAGAGAGCTAACTACTCACGAGATCAAACAACTTCGAGTACTTGCAGAAACAGGTAAAATAGGTAAATAGCAATGAAAAGTTCACAAAGCATTCATATGTCCCTCTCAAATGGGACATTAAATTTGGTATAATATTGTCGGCAATGCATGGAATGGAGGAAATAAAAGTGGCTCAATCGAAACAAAAACGTTTTTACATAAGAGCAATTATTTTAGTAGTACTTACACTAGCGATTGTTTTTACAATTTTCTCTAACGTGACGAAAGAAAAAAATGCAGTTCTCAAAGTCGGCGATAAAGCACCTAATTTCCAAGTAGTGGACATGAAGGGAGAACAGCATAAGCTTTCTGACTATGAGGGGCAAGGAATTTTCTTGAATTTTTGGGGAACCTGGTGTAAACCATGTGCTAAAGAAATGCCAGCTATGGACAACCAATTTAACATCTATAAAACACAAGGTGTACAAACCTTAGCTATTAATGTTGGTGAATCCGATTTGAAGGTAAACCGTTTTGCAAACCAATATGGTTTAACATTCCCAATTGCGATCGATCGTAATAAAAGCTTGTTGGATTCCTACAACATTGATCCACTACCAACGACCTTTTTGATTAGCCCGGAAGGTAAGATTGAAAAGATTATTAAAGGTGAGATGTCCGAGCAAGACATTGCTGATTTCATGGAACAAATCAAACCTTCCTAAAGGAGTCTTTTAGATGGACAAGATAGTTTGTAAATGTGGGCACGTCAACCCTGTAGGTACCGAGCTTTGTGAAAGCTGTGGACGACCGTTAAGTCAACATTCGAAAGACCAAAAGCTTGTTGATATGAGGTACGAAGGGTCGGCAAGACGTTCACAAACGTATAACAAAACAATTATTGATAAAATATGGAACTTTTTTTCAAGTGTGAAAGTAGGTATGTGGATAATAGTCGCTATCCTAGTTGCGGCAGCAATAGGTACTATTTTGCCACAGGTATTCTATGTTCCAGCTACAAGAGAAGAAGACATTGCCGCATACTATGAGCGAGTTTATGGTTGGTTTGGTACACTTTACTATGAATTAGGTCTCTCTGATCTTTATAGCTCATGGTGGTTCCAAACATTAGTTGGAATGTTAGGGATTTCTCTAGTCATTGCAAGTTTGGATAGAGTGATCCCACTGTATAAATCACTAAAAAAACAAAAAACCAAAAGACATATTAGCTTTTTAAAGCGTCAACGTGTTTATGGTGAGAGTGAAGTTGAATCTCCTCTTGAATCGCTTGATAAAGCAGAAGAAAAGCTAAAAGCGTTGAAGTATAATGTGAAAAGAGAAGGAAATGCAATTCTTGCAGAAAAGGGCAGATTTTCACGCTGGGGTCCTTATGTTAACCATTTAGGTCTTATTCTTTTCTTAATAGGAGTTATGATGCGTGCTATTCCAGGCTTCTATGTCGACGAAACCATGTGGATTAGAGAAGGAGAGACGCTCTATATACCTCAGACAGATGGATATTTTTTAGAAAGTAAGCAATTCATATATGAGACTTATACAAAAGAAGAGTCTAAGGAAGTTTTTGGAGAAGCATTGGATCGAGTTGGTTCAATTGCTAAAAACTATCAAACAGATATTGCTTTATACAAAGGTCCGGATGATGCAATTGCTGGACATCCAGAAGATTTAAAGCTAGTGAAGGAAGAGTCCATTCAAGTTAATGAACCTCTAAAATTTGATAATTTTTCTGTGTTCCAAATGGATTTCCGTCTTAATGAATTAAAATCTATGACTTTTCATTTAGAGGATAAAGAAACTGGTACTAATCATGGTCAATTTACCGTTGAACTATCTAATCCCCAAAGTATGTATGAGTTAAATGATGGATACAAAGTAGAAATTGTGGATTATTACGCTAATTTCTCTGGTTTTGTAGATGGAGAGCCACAATCAGAGACACCAGAACCAAAAAATCCAGCATTTTTAGTTAAAATGTATAGTCCCGAATATCCTAAAGGTGAATCTAGCTTTGTGATGATTCAAAATACATTAGAACCTTTAGGCGAGACAGCCCATAAGGTTAAATTTGAAAGTGTAGAAACTAGAGATATGTCAGGTCTTACAATCCGAAAAGATTTAACACTTCCTATTCTTATGCTTGGAGGATTGATCTTCATGATTGGTGTTGCCCAAGGATCATACTGGAATCATCGTCGTATTTGGCTTCAGTACCTTGAGGACGGGAAAATGGTTGTAGCAGCTCATACAAACAAAAATTGGATGAGTGTGAAAAAGGATATCGACGAAGTTTCAAAGGTAACCAACATTCCACCATATGAGGATCAACAAGATTTAGATGCTAAACTAGAAAAAGAGGAAATACAGGAAGGGGAAAAAAAAGATGACAATGGTTTCTGTAAGTGAGACTTTATTGTTTGTTGCGTTTATTGCTTATTTGGTAGCAACGTTTCTATTTGGTGGAGCAGTAAAATCTTCTGGTGCATCTGCTAGAAATTCCTATAAACGATGGGGTACTTTAGCAATCAGCGTGACAGTTATTGGTTTTGTAGCAAACTTGGGGTATTTTATTACCCGCTGGATTGCAGCAGGACATGCACCAGTAAGTAACTTATTTGAATTTACAACAGCGTTTGGAATGCTCGTAGTAGGAGCATTTATATTGATTTACTTTATATACAAAACTCCTGCTCTTGGATTGTTTGCTCTTCCAATAGCAGTACTAATTATTGCATATGCAAGTATGTTCCCAAAAGATATAACTCCTTTAATACCAGCGTTAAAAAGTCACTGGTTAACGATCCATGTTATTACGGCTGCTCTTGGGGAAGCTATTTTAGCAATTAGTGCAGTAGCAGGATTAATCTTTTTATTAAAAAATATTGATCTTACAAAGCCTTCTAAGCAACGTTTTTGGATAGAAGCAACCATGTACCTTTTAGTGTTAGTATTAGGATTTGTAGTATCAACAGTAACCTTCTCAGTAGCAGATTATTCAGCAGAATATTCCTATATTGATAAGGAAGGTAATCCACACGATATCGAGTATAACAAGCCTGCTTTATTTGGGATGAATGAATCCGAAGCAATTACAGAAGGGGCAATGGAGCCACTAGTTGAAGTTCCACCTTTAGTGAATGGGAAGAAGTTAACGACAGTGGTATGGTCTCTCTTCTTCGGTACGATACTTTATGGATTGCTTCGCCTAATTTTACGAAAACGTTTAGCGGTTGTATTACAACCTTTGGCTAAAAAAGCAAATTCTCAGCTAATGGATGAAATTGGTTATCGTTCTGTATTAATCGGGTTTCCTGTATTCACGTTAGGGGCATTAATCTTTGCGATGATTTGGGCACATGAAGCTTGGTCTCGTTTCTGGGGCTGGGATCCAAAAGAAGTTTGGGCACTTATTACTTGGCTATTCTATGCTGTATTCTTACATTTAAGATTAACAAAAGGGTGGCAAGGTGAAAAATCTGCTTGGTTAGCTTTAATAGGATTTATCATCATTATGTTCAACTTAATTGCAGTAAACTTAATTATTGCTGGGCTTCACTCTTACGCATAAGTCAAAAGTAGTGCTAAAAAGCTCTTCATTCAACAGAATGGAGAGCTTTTCTTTTCTTTTATGATAAGTAATTGTACAATATAAGATAGATGTTGATAGAAGGGTATGATATGTAATGTCAGAAATGATAAAACTATTAGTAGTAGATGACGAAGAACGTATCCGTCGATTATTAAAAATGTATTTAGAAAGAGAAGGTTATGTAGTAGAAGAAGCAGAAAATGGACAAATTGCTCTTCAGCTCGCTTTAGAAAATGAATATAATTGTTTACTATTAGATATTATGATGCCTGAAAAAGACGGAATCGAAGTGATTACAGAGCTTCGTGAACATAAAGATACTCCAGTCATTCTTCTTACTGCTAAGGGGGAAGAGGCCAACCGAGTAGAGGGATTTGAACTAGGTGCAGATGATTATATCGTAAAGCCCTTTAGTCCTAGAGAAGTAGTACTTCGCGTAAAAGCACTTTTAAAAAGATCTACAGCTTTCTCTCCTTCCCAATCTGTGTCGATTTCAAAGGATGTAGTTGTTTTTCCACATTTAACAATTGACCATGATGCACATCGTGTAACAGCCGATGGAGAAGAGGTTAGTCTTACACCTAAAGAGTATGAATTATTATACTTCCTTGCAAAAGCTCCAGATAAGGTATTTGACCGAGAACAGCTGTTGAAGGAAGTATGGCATTATGACTTCTTTGGAGATTTACGTACAGTGGACACGCATGTTAAAAGATTGCGCGAAAAGCTAAATAGAGTATCCGAAAAAGCTGCAAAAATGATTGTTACTGTATGGGGAGTTGGCTACAAGTTTGAGGTAGGAAATGAATAGGATTTGGAATAGTGTGGTCGGGAAGCTATGGGGAACCATATTGCTTCTCGTCTTATTTGTGTTGTTTATTATTACTGTCCTTATGCTAGAATTTTTAGAAGATTTCCATACAGAGCAAGCAGAAGAAACTTTGAGGCAAGAAGCCGCAACAATCGGAAAAATTGTAGAACAGCATGATCAAGTAGAAGAATCCATTTCTATCATTAGTGATATATTAGGAACAGAAACGAATGCCTTAATCGTAGACGATGCGCAATCCGTGTTCCTTTCCATTCATGATGGCTTAAACAAAGAGGTTATTAAGGATAAGATTCTAGATGACGAGCAGCTTTCCCAAATATATACTACTGATAAGACGATTATAAGAAAAATGCTAATGCCTTCCATGAGTGAAGAAAATTTAATGGAAAATTATATAATTCTAGCGTTTCCATTAGAGTCTGAAATACAAACACACGGCGCTGTATTTATTTATCAAAGCTTAGAGGTAGTTAGTAAAACTTCAAACAATACGACAAGAATTGTCTTTTTATCTGGTTTTATTGCTTTATTGCTTACAACTCTGTTTACGTTTTTCCTTTCTTCTAGAATTACGTTACCTTTACGGTCTATGCGTGAGGCTGCATTAGAGCTAGCTAAAGGGAACTTTGAAACGAAGGTACCCTATACACAAAGAGATGAGATTGGTGAGCTTGGGTCGGCATTTAACCGGATGGGCAAACAACTGAAGCACCACGTTGAAGTGATCAATCAAGAAAAAGAACAATTGGCTAGTATCCTAACCTCTATGACAGATGCCGTAATTACAATTAATAAGGATTTTCATGTACAAGTGAGTAACCCGCAAGCAGATCAACTGCTGACAAAATGGCAGGCTGAAAACAGTGCAATGGACGATTCGGAGCTTCCAAACGAGCTACGTCATCTTTTAGAGCATGTACTTGATGCGGAGGAAGAAATGGATGAGGAGCTAGAAATTAGAGGAGAATACTTCTCAGTCTCGATCAGTCTTCTATATAGCAATGAGTATGTACGTGGAGCTGTAGTAGTATTACGTAATATGACAGAACAACATAGATTAGACAAAATGCGTTCTGATTTTATAGCAAATGTCTCTCATGAGCTAAGAACGCCAATATCCATGTTGCAGGGATACAGTGAAGCGATTATTGATGAAATTGTAACGACTGAAGAAGATAAAAATGAAATGATACGAGTCATTTATGATGAATCTAAGCGTATGGGAAGGTTAGTCACCGAGTTGTTGGACTTGGCAAGACTAGAATCAGGTTATTTAAGTATTCATAAGGAACAAGTGAAAATAGTTCCAACTATTGAAAGAATTACCCAAAAGTTTGATCAAGCTGCTAAAGAAAGTAATGTTCGTTTAAACTTTGAACAGCACATTCCATCGGATCATCTCATAGAAATAGAGATTGATGAAGACCGAATGGAGCAGGTGTTAACCAACCTTATCGACAATGCCTTAAGACACACACCCGAAGAAGGCTCGGTGACTGTTCATTTAGGTACATTTGAAAACCAAATTGTTATTAAAGTATCCGATACTGGAGTAGGGATTCCGGAGGAGGATCTACCTTATGTTTTTGAACGTTTTTATAAGGCGGATAAAGCGAGAACGAGAGGGAAGGCAGGAACTGGTCTAGGTCTTGCTATTGCCAAAAATATTGTGGAGAGACATGATGGACATCTCTCTGCAGAAAGTACAGTTGGGGAAGGCACGACATTTATTGTTCGTTTGCCTTTAAGCTGATGTAACAAAACGGGAGATGAAACGACTAATTGAAAGAACGGGGGGAGCCATATGAATGACTCCGTTTTCCACCGCTTGTATGATAGCTATCATCAAGACGTTTTTCAGTTTCTGATCTATTTAGTGAGAGATAGACAGACTGCGGAAGACTTGGTCCAAGAAGTTTACGTTCGTGTTCTAAGAGCTTATAGCAAATTCGAAGGTAAAAGCTCCGAGAAAACATGGTTATTTTCGATTGCTAAAAATGTAGCAATCGATCATTTTCGAAAACATACAGTTAGAAAGAAAAAGATGTTTGATGCTTTTGATTGGGAATCTACTCAATTGGCATCTAAGGATATGTTACCAGAGGATTTCGCTGTTTTAAATGAGGAGATGAAGAATATTCTTTTAGCATTGGATACATGTACTGGCGACCAAAAAATGGTTATCATTATGCGATACTTCCAAGAGCTGTCTATCACCGAAACAGCGCAAATACTTGCTTGGACCGAAGGAAAAGTGAAAACAACCCAGCATCGAGCTATAAAAGCACTTCGAGAAAAATTATCGAGTCAGGTAAAGGAGGGTAATGTTCAACATGAGTAATAACGAAAAACAGAATAACGACTTAGAAGAATTCTTAAGCAACATGCCCAAATTTACAGATAGTCGCTCGAAGGAAGAGGTATATAATCGTGTTCAGTTAGAAGTGAATTCTTCCAAAATCAATAAAGTAAAACGCAATAATTCTTTTTCTAGATGGATGCCACTTATCGTTTCTATTGCTTCTGTTTTATTGTTAACGTTACTGGTTTCTTCCTACTTAGAAACAAGTAATCAAGAATCAGCAATTGAGCACAAGACTGCTGAACAACCGGATACGATGAGAACGATGGATGTGACTCCCGCCTCTGAAACAGAAATGGATAGGGCCGAGAAAGCGACAGAAGAAGCAGCAATAGAGAATAAAGAGGAATCACTCAATTCGCTAGCTATCGAAAGTGCTGCTTTATCCATTCAACCATTTAATAATGCTAGAACGGTCTATGAGGATGATTTAAATGATGGCGTTGCATTTCATTTTTCATTAACAAAAGAGGCTTATGCATACCCAATTACAATTATTATTTCTAAAGGGAAAATAAATGAAGACTTTCCTGATGGATGGCCAAATAGTCTCCAATTATATGAGCGGTATGCAGGTGCTATCGATGAAGTTGCTTTAGGCTTCGACGATTATCTGCCTTTCCAAGGTAATTTTGTTTCTGTTGGCGATACGCTACAACATTATTTACCTGAAGGACATGAGTATGACAGAGCTTCAGCTACTACATCTCTTTATGGTGATACAATCAGTTATATGTTCAACGATTTTTCCTATTTGGAGCGATTAAATGAAGATGGTACACCTATTAATTGGGATCAGGTAGGTGTTATGGGTAAAGAGAACATGGTAAACGGAATTAAAAAACAAGTATATTACAAGCAAACCATGAGCAACGGACTAACATTCCTCGTTCCTAAAGATGCATCATTTGAAAATGCTTTTACAGACATTCAAAAATCAGTAAATGACTATTTTACAACTGTAGTGCCAAAAGGTGTTAGTTACGAAGTAAAAGAAGAAGGCAACACTGTTGTTATAACGTTTGACGAAACTTTAGATTTGGCGACACTGGATTATGAAGATTCTATCCTAATGATAGAGGCATTTACACTAACTGCCGCAAGCTTCGATAAAACCGTTCGTTTAGAGAATGTCGAGCAAAAAATATGGGATCGTTTTGATTTGACAACCACTTTACCAATTCCTATGGGGCCTAATGGTTACATGAGGAGCGATATTAAATAATATAATCTGAGTCGACCTACTATTAGGTCGATTTTTTGTTATGTGAGAGTAAGGGTATTTTGAGTACTTGGGTGTCAGGGGGAAGGGTTTACCTTTAGATAACCTATTACAAGCGATTAGGTGCGCTTTGGATGGTTATAAGTGACACTTTTTAAAATTAAGGTACGGAGATGCTATTTAGGAAACACTTCGTTTATTTTATGTAGCACCACTTTAGAAGAGTCTAGGAGAAAGCCTTTTATCACCGTTCGTGAAGATTTATCACCGCTCGTCGGGCATCTATCAACGTTCGTGAAGATTTATCACCGCTCGTCGGGCATTTATCACCGTTCACGAAAAAATATCACCGGTAGCATGAATTCGGACGTACAAATACCTCTATTATATCCAGGTGATCTTTTCCGAACTCATTAACTGGTTCCATTCTCCATGGTATTAATATTTTGCTTAAAGTAAAACAGTTGTATTGCATATATTAATATAGTTTGATAAAATGTATGTAATTCAAGATATTCTTGAATGACAATAAAATATTGATTCATCTTCGGGGCAGGGTGAAATTCCCGATCGGCGGTATTAGAAGATTTTTTTCTTGAGCCCGCGAGCCGTTAATGGCAGGATTTGGTTAAATTCCAAAGCCGACAGTATAGTCTGGATGGGAGAAGGTGAAGGTGCAGCTGTTTTTCGTATGCTCATATACGGATACGCTTATTTAAGTGTGTACCTTTTTCTCCTTTAAGCTAACGTATTGCTTAAGGGATTTTTTGAGTATGGATAACAAGCTGAACCTTTCTTCTTGTGGAGTGAATCGCAAAAGGAGAGAGGATTTATGGCAAAAAGTAAGACGCGGATGCTTATTGCAATCGCTATGCTAAGTAGTATTTCTTTCGTATTAATGCTGCTTGCATTTCCGTTACCAGTTTTACCAGCTTATTTGAAAATTGACTTTAGTGATATTCCAGCTTTAATTGCTGCAATCACGATGGGACCAGTTGCAGGGGTACTTGTAGCTCTTATGAAAAACGTCTTGGATTGGTTATTCTCAGGAAGTCCTACAGGCGTTCCAGTTGGTCATATGGCTAACTTTGCAACAAGTATTTTGTTCATAACACCTGTTTATATTATTTATCGTAAAGTATCATCTTCTAAAGGGATTGCTTACGGCTTAGGTGTTGGGACTATTTGTATGGCACTTGGTATGAGCTTATTAAACTATTATGTGTTCCTACCTATGTACTCGTACTTTTTAAATTTCCCTGCAGAAACAGGAACAGCTTTATTTAATTCTATTGTTTTAGGTATTTTACCTTTTAATCTTATTAAAGGTATTCTAATGACCATTGTCATGATTGTTTTATTTAAGCGAATGAAACCATTACTTGATAAGGTTAGTAAATCGTTTAAAGTACCAAAGACTATTTAATAAATTTTAGATTACAGAGGCTTGCTTGTGATCTTGATTATAAAAAAACAAAAGGCCAAGGATATGAGCTAGTCATATTCTTGGCCTTTACTTATACTATTCGAATTTTAGAGGGTCGCCTTCAAATGATTCTTCTGAAACTTTAATGGAATCTGTTGGACAGCCTTCAAATGCGTCTTCCATATCCTCCATCAATTCCTCTGGAACTTCTGTCGTCCCCATGTTATCATCTAAAATAACAAAGGCAATACCTTCATCATCATAGTCATATATATCCGGAGCAGCTGCTCCACAAGCTCCACATGCGATACATGTATCTTTATCTACTATAGTGTATTTTGCCATTAGTATATTCTCTCCTTTAATTCTACTTATACGAATTAGCTATCTTATTCATTCTAAAGCTGTTTTCCTTACTTTTCAACAAAAATACTTTAAACTGTGAGGTATTTAACTTGTATTTTAGCCAACTATTACTAAATATTATAAGAAAATTCAATGGAGAGCGGTCAGCAATGGCTTCTTTTTACTTATTAAAAGGAAAAAAATCAGGTCAAACGATTCAAGATGTGACTTATTTTAATTTACATCAATTTTTTGCTATATATCCAAAGCTAACAAAGGAAGTGTACGAAGAGGAATTGTCTAAGCTCTATCAGTACAAGTGGATAGAGGCTCACGACACTCTTTTACAGGTCAGTGCAAAAGGGGAATCACAGTTAAAGGATTTTAAAAGTCCACTGTTTAATGGATGGTTACTACGAGGAAATGAAAAAATTTTTTGGGCTAGATTAGAGTTAGTTGTACAAACTCTATCCCATTTTAAGAATGACGAGAAAAGATTTATACCTAATCAGAAGGATTACTCTGTTCACCAATTTATCAAAAACTATCTAAAAGAAAGAGATTTTAAATCTGAGAGATTTCAGCAGCAGTTTAGGAGCCAACTGCAGCACGTGCTAATGCATCCAAGCCTGATGGAAATTCACCGAACTCTGCTTGTATATAGACTAAGTGGTCACCAATTAAGTGGTTTAACATGGGAGCAGCTAGCCAGGGAGCATGAATCACCAGTAATCGACATGAAACTTCAATTTGTAGAAGCATTACACATTATTTTGACTAATTTAAATGAAGAGGAACATCCAGATATTATCAGTCTAGCAAAAGACATTTTTGTACATAACCCTTTGACCCAATCAGCATTAAAAACAGAACAGCTCTTAAAGCAAGGTTATTCATTACAAGAAATCGCCTCTTTAAGAGCTCTTAAAGTTAATACGATAGAAGATCATTTAATTGAAATTGCATCAGCTAATCAAACTATGTCCCTTACACCTTTTATTTCAGAAGAGGATATACATCGCGTCTTGATGATCTCAACTAAAAATAAAACCAAAAAATTAAAGACAATTCGAGATAGTTTACCTGAGCTAAGCTATTTCCAAATTAGATTAGCTTTAGCGCTTGAAAGGAGTGTATGACAATGGATCAACTTCAGCATATACTTCACACTAGATTTGGCTATACAGAGTTTAGAGAAGGACAGAGAGAAATTATAGAACGCATCTTGTCTGGAGAGGATGTTGTAGCTATTCTACCGACGGGAATGGGTAAATCATTACTGTTCCAGCTGCCAGCCTATTTAATGGAAGGCGCAGTTCTAGTCATTTCTCCCTTGCTCTCCTTGATGCAGGATCAGGTAGAGCAGCTTAAAATGCTTGGTGAAAAAAAAGTAGTGGCGATCAATTCCTTCTTATCCTTTGAGGAAAGAGAAGAGGCTTTATCTCGTTTACGAACATATAAATTCATCTTTACTTCTCCAGAAATGTTACAAAATGAGTATTTTCAGCAAAGGCTTTCGAGTATTCCCCTTGCATTTATAGTAGCAGATGAGGCTCATTGTATTTCCCAATGGGGGTTTGACTTTAGACCAGACTACCTTAGGATTTCTAAGTCACTTCAAGCATTTCAGCATGTGAATGTTTTAGCTTTAACAGCCACTGCTACCACTGAAGTGATAAAGGACATTAAAAATACATTGTTGATGACAGAGCCATTTGAATATATCCATTCCTTAGATCGACCATATATTGCTTATGAATCGTACCAGGTAGAACACCAAAAAGAGAAGCTGGACTTTATTATAAACCGAGTCACGAACACTACTGGTCCTGGAATTATATATAGTCAATCTAGAAAAAAGACACAGTTTTATGCGCAGGAGCTTCAAAAAAAGGGTGTGAAAGTTTCATACTATCATTCTAAAATGGACCAAGAGGACCGTATCCTTATACAGCAACAATTTCAGCAAGGACATTTAGACTGGATATGTGCAACAAATGCCTTTGGTATGGGTATACATAAGGATAATATTAGGCAAATTATTCATGATCATATTCCCACCTCTATCGCTAACTATATGCAAGAGGTAGGAAGGGCTGCAAGGGATGGGGAACAGTCGATAGCGACCGTTCTATATATGCAGTCTGATGTGGAGCAAGCCTTCTTTGTAGCCATGCAAGAATTTCCTGATGAACAAGATATTGAAATTGCTTATCGAAGAAATGAGCATGTGGAGCTTTCTGAAACGACGCAAAGAATATTAGACTACTGGAAAAAGGAGTTATCGGAACAGGAAACAATCAATCTGTTTAAACGTATTAGGCAAAATAAATGGAGAGAAATTCAAGAGTTGTATACTCTTTTACAAAATGATATTTGTATAAGGGAACAACTATTAGCTCATTTTGGTCAAAAGTTAATAAGTAAGCCTCAAAATTGTTGTTCTAAATGTACACTAAATCTTCAGAAAATATTTCAACTACACGAAAAAACTACTGATGCTACTACAAAACTAGACTGGAAAATTAGGCTAAATAGTCTTCTATAGTTCTTAACAACATTTACATTTTCAACAAAATTCGTCATAATAGTAGTAGATAAGTGGAAGAATGGAGTTTGAAAAAATGAGTAAAGATGATTATCAAAAAAAAATAGAAGAACATAGACAATCCATTGGAATAGAAAATGAATCATCCGAATTGAGAAGAAGTAGGAGAAATGCTACTGGTAAGAAGAAAAAGAAAAAAAATCTACTCTTGCCAACCTTATTTGCTATTTTTATATTATTGCCTGCAAGTTTTTTAATCTATGTTCAATTTTTCTATGAGCCTGAAAAAGAAGAGACGGCTGAAGAGGCAAGAATTGAAGTGGAAACTAAACCTATTTCAAATTCAAATCAGTCAGATGAAATTGAGGAAGAGGATACAGAACAACCAGCTCAAACAGAAAAACCAGAAGAGACTAATCCGGTAGAGACAAAGCCAGAAGAGTCCAAAGAGGTTGCTCAATCAACACCAGTAGTAGCACCTGTTGAAAAGGAAGAACCGAAAGCACCAGCACCGGTAGAACCTAAAAAGGAAGAAAAAGTAGAAAAGCCTAAATCAGAGTCTAAAACGCATATTGTTAAAGGTAACGAGACACTATATAGAATAGCAATGAACTACTATAAAAATCCCGATGCAGTAGAAAAAATAAAAGCAGCTAATGGCTTAGCTTCAAATGAAATTTATGAAGGACAAAAATTAATCCTGCCATAATGTACAGATGGAAGGATAAATAACCTTTTTAGAGAATATATAAGTATAGACCTATTAGAAAGAGGTGTGTTTACATGTTTGTAAAAAGTGTTATGATTCCGAAAGAAAAATGCTTAACGATTAGTGGAGAATCTTCTGTATTGGATGCTTTAAATGAACTGGAAGCGAAGGATATAGATGCGCTGCCAATTATTGAGTCCGGTAAGTATATGGGAATGTTCAATAAGTAACTGTTATATAAGGCGTATTTTTATAGTGATACAGACAAAGAAACGTTTTTAAAGCAGACAAAAGTTTCCGATGTAGCGACTAGGGAAGATACTTTTGTTAAAACAAGTGATGTATTCGAGCAAGCATTTATGAAACTATATGATTTTCCAATTCTTGCAGTTGTAGAGGATGAAAAATTCTTAGGTCTTGTTACTCGATATGATACCATCCATCAATTTAAAAGTGCCTTCGGGATGAATACGAAAGGGACAAGAATTGCTTTTACTTCAGTAGAGTCAGAAGGAAGAATTTTGAAAGTGTCTGATATTCTTCATAAATATCACACCTCCGTCATATCCTTAGTGACTTTTGATGAAACTGACAAGCTCGTTCGTCGCATCGTTCTTAAAATCGATAACGAACAAAAATTAGATCGTATTATTCAGGACTTAGAAAAGTCAGGCTTCAGAGTATTACATATAGATAAGGATGAGTAATATAGATCGGTTCAAAGGCAGGGATCCTTCCCTGTCTTTTTGCTTGGAGGGTGCTAACATACTTGTTTAGCTTTTGCTTGAGCTTAGATTGACAGCTTGAACATCAAAGGCCTATAGGAATATAGTAGCTTTAAGGCTGTGTCTAAAATTCTTATAATGTCTTTTATAATCAAGGACAGGAGCTTTTGCTTTTCTTATTCTGTTTAGGAGGAATATAATAAGTGTTATCGATAGGAATCATCATTGTTATTGCAGGTATCATGCTCTTCCTTTACATGCTTTTTTTAGCATTTCAAATAAATGTAAAAGAACATCATCTCCATGTTAAAGAAATACCTACAGGGACGCAGTTGAATATATTTTTTATTTCTGATATCCATCGTAGAAAAATAAATGATACACTGATCCATTCTATTATTGGGAAGGTGGACCTCGTCATTATTGGAGGGGACCTGACGGAAAAAGGCGTGCCTTTAAACAGGACAAAGTCAAATTTAAGGCAACTAAAAAAGCTTGGTCCTGTTTTTTATGTATTTGGAAACAATGACCGAGAAGTGGGCGAAGAAAACTTAACGGCCATTTTTCATGAGCTAGATATTCAAATGTTAAACAATACCTCTGTATCGGTCTCTAAAGGAATTCGCTTGGTAGGGATTAATGATGGATTTGTAGGAAAAGTAAATGTGACAGCTGCATTTAAACAGGTGGAAGAAAAGGATATTATTATTTTTGTTAGTCATGCACCGGCTTTCTTCCATTCGGCTTTGAAGTTAAGTAAACCTCGCCTAATGTTAGCTGGGCATTTACACGGCGGGCAAATTCGTTTAGGACCTTTAGGTATTTACGAGAAAGGTTCCTACCGATTAAAAGAAAATTGTGCACAACTAATAAGTAATGGGTTTGGTACTACCGGAGTTCCGCTGCGCCTAGGAGCTAAATCGGAGTGTCATATCATTACTCTTCATAACAAGTAATAGGGATACAGCAAGAAAGGAAGTTTTATACGTGGAACAAGTTTTAGATGTAGTGGTAGTTGGAGGAGGTCCTTGTGGACTGTCAGCAGCAATTTCTACTCAAGAAATGGGATTAGAAACACTCGTTATTGAGAAAGGAAATGTGGTGAATGCTATCTTCAACTATCCTACTCATCAAACTTTTTTTAGTACGAGTGAAAAGCTCTCTATTGGGGATGTACCTTTTCTAGTAGAAGAAAGAAAACCGAAAAGAAATCAGGCTCTAGTTTATTATCGTGAGGTAGTCAAACGAAAAAACATTCAGGTTAACAAATACGAGTGTGTTGAACGAGTGGAAAAGTCAACCGATCATTTCGAAATTACCACTTCTAAGGGCTCTTACAAAGCAAAGAGCGTTATTGTAGCTACAGGTTACTATGATCATCCTAATTACATAGGGATACCTGGAGAGGAACTACCTAAAGTATTTCACTACTTCAAAGAAGGACATCCGTACTTTTCCCAAAATGTTTTGGTAATCGGAGGCAAAAACTCCGCAATCGATGCTGCTCTTGAGTTAAATAAAGCAGGAGCAAACGTAACAGTGGTATATCGCCAAGGTCAATACTCTTCAAGCATTAAGCCATGGGTTTTACCAGAGTTCGAAGGTTGTGTAAGAAATAATGAAATTCGAATGCACTTTAATACGGAGGTCTTATCGATTGATGAGAACAAAGTTATATTAAAAGGAACTGAAGGAAAGTTCGAGATAGAAAATGACTTTGTTTTTGCTATGACAGGCTATCACCCAGACCATTCCTTTTTAGAAAAAATGGGAGTAAGGATTGATAATGAAACTGGTAGACCTTTCCATAATCCAGAAACGATGGAAACAAATGTTGAAGGTATTTTTATTGCAGGAGTTATAGCAGCCGGTAACAATGCAAATGAAATTTTTATCGAAAACGGACGCTTTCACGGAGAGCTGATAGCTAAAGAAATTAAAAGAAAAGAAGAAAGCATATAAACTTTTCTTCTTAGATGAAATGATTTAATTAACCTAGCTCTTTTTTGAGTAATATAACATGTCAAAAAGGTGAAATCGGTAACTGGATTTCACCTTTTTCCTTTTTATTTTGCTAGCTGATATCTTGTAAGAAATCCACGGAATACAACATGTAATGCGAGGCTTTGCTGGGAAAGAGATTTTTCCCGGTCTAAGTACCCTTTTGAGAAAGTTTTATTCGGTATGGTATGTTCGTATGAGGTACATAGCTTGAGTATTTTTAGCTCGTACCTATTGAATCAGCATAGACTATTTTTATTATCTAGCAAATATACTAAGAAGGGCTTGCTTTGGATCTGGATGATTCAAGGCGATTAGTAAAGCAAGTCTAGCTTTTTGTCCATTAAGACCTTGTGCAAAAATGACTCCTAACTCCTTTAATCCTTTACCACCACCCATATAACCATAGACGTCTTGGGCGATTCCGTTAAAGCACCTAGAGACAAGGACAATAGGAATCTCCTTTTCCAATAAATCTTGAATGACTGGTACTAGGTTAGGTGGTACATTGCCTTGGCCCAATCCCTCTAAAACTATCCCATCATAACCAACATTTACGGCTGCTTCTAAAAGATCTGCTTCCATACCTGCGTATACTTTAAACAAAGCGACCTTCTTGTTAATCTGTTGTATTGGAAAAACAGGCTGATGATTAGGAGTGTGATGAAAATAAACAATAGACTTAGAGATAAAACCTATCGGACCATATTGCGGACTTTGAAATGTGCTCACGTTGCTAGCATGTGTCTTCGTAACATTTACCGCTGTATGTATTTCATCATTTAATACTACTAGAACACCTTTTCCTTGTGCGTCATCGGATGAAGCGACTTGGATAGCTGAAACTAAATTATATAAGCCATCTGACCCTATTTCATTAGCTGACCTCATAGCTCCTGTTAGTACAATAGGAATAGCTGGTCCAATCGTTAAGTCTAAGAAATATGCCGTTTCTTCTAAGGTATCTGTACCATGAGTAATCACCACTCCATCCATTTCCCCTTTGTCGATATATTGCTCAATTAATTCTTTAATATGGAACATTTCAAAGGGAGTTATATGTGGGGAAGGCAGATTGAATATTTCTAACTCAATAATATTCGCTAAGCTATTTAATTTATCTGCTTCCACTAGTAATGGATTGCTTTCTGAAGGTACGACTGCACCTGTTTCTGCATTTACCTGCATGGAAATAGTTCCACCGGTATGAATAAGTAAGATATTTTTCATTGATATAACCTCCAGATTTTTAACAAAATGGGAAGAATTTAAGGTATAATATAAATAGTAAAATGGAAGGAGTAAGATTATGTTCGTACTGCTTTCCTGTGCGATTGCACCGGCTCTTGCGCTTTTGAGTTATTTCTATCTTCGTAGAGAAATTGCCGAAGAACCTTCAAGGCTTTTGTTACATACATTTATTTATGGTGCTATATTAACATTCCCAATTATGTTTATCCAGCACGTATTAAACGAGGAGCATTTGTTTACTTCTCTTTTTTTTCGTAATGTACTCGTGACTAGTACATTAGAGGAATTTTTTAAATGGTTAATATTAATAGTGGCTTTATATAAGCATGTAGAGTTTGATGACCCATACGATGGTATTCTCTATGGAGCGAGTGTCTCGTTAGGATTCGCAACAGTAGAAAATATCTTATATCTTTTGAATTATGGAATGGGAGAGGCTTTTTTAAGAGCGCTGTTACCTGTCTCCAGTCATGCATTATTTGGCGTTGTAATGGGATATTATATAGGAAGAGCTAAGTTTACTTCTATAAAAAAAATAAGGCTGGAGCTATTCTATGCTTTAATCGCCCCGCTCTTTCTGCACATTATCTATAATAGCATACTGACTTTCACGGGTTTAGAAATCTTGCTAATGGTTCCTTTTATGTTATTCTTATGGGTTTTTGGTCTTTCGAAAGTAAAAAAAGCTCATATCTTATCTCGAAGAACTAGATTTGAAAAGCACGAATACTTTATTAGGGAAGACCCGAACTAAGCTTAAACAAGCAGCGAGGCTAAAGCGCTCTTGTCCGCACAACAAATTTTTAATAATGATGTAAAAAGTGAAATCGAGTTTTACGATTTCACTTTTTTTTGTATAGCTATTAACGCTGTCTTTCTTCTCTTATCTTCAGGAATTATTATGTATAAATCAATCCTTTTTAACCAAGCTAGTTTAAAAGGAGAGATGACTTATGAAACAGCTAAAGTATGTTCTTATTGGAGTAATCTTTTTTACAGCCAGCTATATATTGTTAACGGAAGAGCAAACTACTCAAGCATTCTCCGAACAAACTGTTCAACGCGGAGCATTTGGAGATGATGTCATTGAATTACAAGCGAGATTACAATACATAGGCTATTACACCGGGGAAATCGACGGTAAATTTGGCTATGGTACGTATTGGGCTCTGCGAAACTTCCAAGAAGCATTTGGCTTGCCAGTGGACGGTCTTTTAGGACAGGGAACTAAGGACAAGCTAGTGAAGGCTACAAAGTTTGACAAGGAATACGTGCATGATCAGATCAATAAAGGCAATAAATTCTCTGTACACGGTAATACCAACCAGAACCAACAAGCTAACAATAAAAAACCAGAAAGTACAAATATGCAATTACCACCGAAATATAGTGAAAAAGATTTAAAACTAATTGCGAATGCAGTTTATGGGGAAGCACGAGGTGAGCCGTATGAAGGGCAAGTAGCTGTTGCAGCAGTAATCCTAAATCGCGTAGAACACCCGGATTTTCCAAATACAATTAGTGAAGTAATCTTTCAGCCATTAGCATTTACTGCAGTAGCTGATGGGCAAATTTGGCTAGAGCCAAACGAAAGAGCTAAAGAAGCTGTTCTGGATGCTTTAAATGGCTGGGATCCATCAGAAAATGCAATATATTATTTTAACCCAGCCACTGCTACTAGTAAGTGGATCTGGTCTAGACCACATATCAAAAAAATTGGACAGCATATTTTTTGCTCATAAGGAGACCATATGAAAAAATTTGGATGGGTAATCGCTATAGCTGCTCTTGCCGTATTTGTTGTTTATCATTTTTCTGTACAAGAACAAAATACTAACCTAAAAAATGCTTTGGCTAGTCAATATTCTAATGAACTAAACTCTGCATCCGAAAAACTTACAGAGTTAAGCGATTCTATTGATGAAACTTTAATATTTAAAGACAAACAGTCCTTGGACCGACCCCTAGAAGATGTTTGGAGACTTTCATCAGACATTCGAGCATCCATATCAGGGTTACCGATTGACCAGGAGACCTCCACTAGCTGGTTGAACTATTTAACGAGAATTGGCAATGGAGCTGCTCAAGTAAGAGCAGGCAAAGTACCAATTGAAGAGTGGCAAGGGAATATGGTAAGTGCACGCGAAAATTTAAGAAGCTTGGCTGATCAATGGGCATTTACAAACCGAAATGATGGAAACAAAGACTATATTGTCAGTTCTTTTGTACAAAATAAAGTGAATAAAGAGAATGAGAAAAATTGGAAGTCACTTGGAGCATCAGTTAAAGCGTATACAGAAAGTGATTTCCCTATGACAGCAAGTGAAACTGATCAACAAAAGAAAAAAGATTTACAACATATTTCGGATAAACCAGTAAATGTGGAAGAAGTAAAAGCAAAGTTTGCAAAACTATTTCCAGAACTTGCAGATGCCAAAATTTATATAACAGAAAGTGCAAAAGATGCACCATATCCCTTCTATCATATTGAATTCCATAAAGACATTCGCATTGGTTACGCGGATTTTACTAAAAAGGGAGGACATTTATTATCCTTCCTAATGGAAAGACCTTTTGATAAAAATACTATTGATACTGAGAGTATGAAGAAAAATGCGTTAGATTACTTAAAAAAATTAGGATATGAAGATACAGAGCTGATAGAATTTCGAGAAAATCACATTGGATGGCATTTAGCGTTCGCTCGAAAGGATCCTACAAACAATGCGATCGTTTATGCAGATGGATTACACTTAAAAATTGCAAAAGACAACGGGGAATTATTAGGATTAAATGCTATGGAATATATCCAGGAGGAAAAACTGGTAAAACAGAAGGTAGTTCCTTTAGACTACAAAACCATATTCTCCGATGATTTAAAAATAGAGGAAGAAAAAATCGCTTATGTGGAGAACGATCAGTTACAGCAGCGTCTTGCATATGAGTTATTAACTAGAAGTGATGATATAGGAACATATAAGGTATATATAGATACAGAAACACATGAGATACTTCAATCAGAAAAATTACCTTAAAAGAAAAGATAGAAATATACCTCTTTAAATGTCATAATTAAATCATTATGACATTTAAGAGGGTAAAAATTATGCAAATTAAACTAGGTACAAATTTAATACTTGAGCCAACTTTCACAGAGAAAGTTGAAAAATATCGTTGTAAAGTCGTGGATATGGACGATCATTTTATATATGTAGATTATCCTATAGATACAATCACAAATAAGTCTGTTGTATTGATGGAAGGTACTCAATTACGTGCTACATTTATAGAAGAGACAAAATCTGTGTTTGCTTTTCCGACAGAAGTGTTAGGAAGAAAGTTAGGACAAATTCCTATGATTCGACTGTCATATCCTGACACAGAAGAATTTATGAAGATACAGCGCCGAAATTTTGTAAGAGTTGTTTCCCCGATTGATATCGCTATACAATATGAGGATGAAAAATATCAAACAGTCACAGATGATATAAGCGCAGGTGGCGTGGCTATCATTATTAATGGTGATGTAAAATTTAGTGGTGGTGATGAGGTATCTCTCATTATTCCTTTGTCTTTTAATAATGGGGAAATGAGATATGTGTTTACGACTGCTCTTGTCATACGCATCTGGGAGAGAGAATCGATCAAAATTGCTTCTTTACAATTTACAAATACAGATGATTTGGACAGGCAACAAATTGTACGTTTCTGCTTTGAGAGACAGTTGCTTATGCGAAAAAAAGGACTAAGTTAAAAGTCTGTATTTACAGGCTTTTTTTTTTCGTATTATTCTGTGATAAAATATAGGCAATAGAGTGGAGGATAAAAATATGAAACAAATTCAAATAGCAATTGACGGCCCAGCAGCTGCGGGTAAAAGCACGATAGCTAAGCAGACAGCTGAACTATTAGGTTATACATATGTAGATACAGGAGCAATGTACCGTGCAATTACGTATAAAGCACTTCAACATAACATAAATTTGCAAGATGGAAGCAAACTAACTGAGCTTTTAAAACAAACCTCTATTGAGCTCAAGCCTTCTTCTAAGGGGCAGCTTGTGTTTTTAGACAACATAGAAGTAACAGATGAAATACGTTCCAAAGAAGTCACATCAAATGTGTCCGTTGTAGCAGCACACGCTGACTTAAGAGAAGAAATGGTTAAACGGCAGATTGAGATGGGCAGAGCAGGCGGAGTTGTAATGGATGGACGAGATATTGGAACACATGTCCTGACGAATGCTGAACTTAATTGGAACA
>JBEMAY010000032.1:0-31557 GCA_040274765.1 Psychrobacillus sp. | reverse complement strand
TTTTCTTATGATAAATTAGAAATAATTAGGAGGTTATATGGTTAAACAGCTTATTTTACTAATTGGGCCTACTATCATGATTATTTTAGGTCTTCTTCTTATTAAGAACATAGCTATTACTTTTTTACTCTTCTATGGCTGGTTACTGTTTGTTCCAATCATCGTAAGCTATAGAAGGAAAACACGTACTCGTTTGATATTCCCTCAACCAAAGTACTCAATGACTGTAGGAATAATAAGTGGAATTATTTGCTTAATAGCTATTTATGGTTTTACTTATTTACTGGAATCGTTAGTTATAGATCGAGAAAGCTTAGAAGTGGCTCTTGTCCAATGGGATTTTACAGGAGCAAAGGTGATTTTTCTTGTACTTTTCCTTATCTTCATTAATCCTATATTAGAAGAGTATTATTGGAGAAGGTTTATGTATGACCGATTACACCAGCGACTGGGATCGAAGCTTACCATTATAATTACGGCATTTTTTTATGCCTTATACCATTTCGTAGTTGTCATGCCTATCTTCCATGTACCTGTTTTCGCTACGTTAATGGTATTCCTTGCAGGAATTATGTGGGGGATTTTTCGCTCGAAGTTTCATACCATTGTTCCATCCATTGTTAGTCATAGTATCGCGGATTTAGGAATCATGCTTGTTTATTTGTTTATCATTATTTAAACTCTTGGTTTAGTTCATACTAAACCTTTTTTTGTTGCCTATGATAAACTTTTTAAGTAAATACACAGTCAGGTTATATCAAGAAAAGAAATACAAGGGAGAGTACATATATGTTTTCTTTTAATGATCTAAATGGATATCGGGTAGATCTTAGTTTTGAAAAAGGTAATTTTTCAATAGAGCCACAGCATGTGCTCGTTTTAGCACAGAAAAATCATAAATGGTTATTAACTAACCATCCTAAAAGAGGAATAGAGTTTCCTGGTGGTAAAAAAGAGGTATATGAAACTAGAGAGGAAGCTGCTATCCGAGAAACTTTAGAAGAAACAAATGTATCGGTATATCATTTAGAATGGTTTGCCGAATATCTCGTTCATGATGTGAAACCTTTTTGCAAGGCAGTATTTATAGCAGAAGTGAAGGATATACATACAGAAGCAGTCAATTATGAAACTAATGGGGCAGTCTGGCTCACATCAAAGGAGTTAGAAGCTTGTCCAAATTTAAGCTTTCATATGAAGGACAAAGGAATGCAAGCTATTCTAAAAGAGGTGATGGATTATGAAGGAAAATGGAACGATTGAAAGAATTCGAGTGTACCCTTCTCCAAATCCGAACGTTGATTTAAAAGAAATTACTTATTGGTCTTGTGGATTACGCATCAAAGGGATGCTAGCCGCCCCTGTTAAAGCAGGGAAATACGATGGAATGCTGTATTGCAGAGGAGGAATTCAAGGGGTTGGCATGGTTCGCCCTGCACGAATTGCTCAATTTGCTTCCCAAGGACTGGTAGTCTTTGCTCCATACTATCGTGGAAATAGAGGCGGAGAGGGACGAGATGAATTTGGTGGAGAGGATCGATGGGATGCAGTGTATGGAGTGGATGTCCTGAAACAATTTTGCAACCCTGACAAAGTTCATCTATTTGCCTTTTCTCGAGGTGGCATGATGGCCCTATGGACTGCTGTTATTAGAGAGGACATCAGCTCGCTTGTGTCCTGGGCAGGGGTATCAGATATTTATCTCACATATGAGGAAAGACTAGATATGCGGAGAATGATGAAGCGAGTTATCGGTGGAACTCCCTCCAACAGAGAGGAAGAATACGAGGAAAGAAACGTATTAAACAAAGTCGAAGAAATTGATGCCCCTGTGTTAATCATTCATGGCAGAGAAGATGTTAATGTATCAATTGAGCATGCAAAAGTGTTAGAACAGGCTTTAATAGGGTATAACAAAATTGTAGAGACATGGTATTATCCAGACTACACACATTACTTTCCTTCTAAAGTAAATCGACAAGTAGTGAAGGACGTGTGTATATGGATGAAAAAACATGGAGGAGGCAAATAAGTGGGCCAGTTAGTTGTAAAAGTAGAGTCAATGAGTTTAGAGGAAAAGACGGTGTTCCCAACAGATTTAAGCTTTTGGGAGGACTTATGGGATCAGTATACGAATGAGTATTCGGAAGTGGTTATACATTGCTGGGCTGAAGAAGAGGAAGTAGTTAATGAGCTTTCTGAAAAAAGCTTTGAGGCACTGAATGAAGGGTTAATGAAGGTTTTTACCGTAAATTTAACCGATGAGAACAGATTGTTTTTCCGTAACTATTCTCAAGATCCAATAGGGGGACTGAAATGGTTCACCATGTTTTTCAACACAAATGGGGAAGAACAATTAGAAATTGGACAATATGGAGCTGAAATTATTTTTTCAAATGTAAATGAAGAAAAGGCTGAAGAGATAAAAGCAATATTCCCAATTTCAACTGAAATGGAATATCATGACGACTTTGAGGAATAGTATTCCTTTATATACGGGAGGAGGTAATGGACATAGTCTATTACCTCCTTTAATTTTGTCAGTTTATTACTGATTAGAAAGCACAAGCAACTTTAGTTTAATAGTACGATCGTTTAGTTTTCACTGAATAACGAATTTAATCTCTCCAATATTTGCTCATTTTCATTGTAATAAAAATCATTTATTTGTGTAGTAGAAAAGGAGAGGGTTAAATTTTTTCCTTCAAAAAGATCAACATTATATAGAGAACCAACTTGCCCCTCTTGGTTTGTAGAAGGTTCAAATAGGATGTTTTTAATACTATCAAGCCAAGAGTTTATAATTGATTGATCTGTAATAACTTTAAGTTCTCCATTACCGTATCTAATCTCTATTTTAGATACTTCTGATAAGTCTCCTGAGTAAATTTCCTCAAAAGTCATAGGTTCAAGCTTGGAACAGCCTGTGATGACTAATATCAGCACCAAAGCGAATATTCCTAAGCAGAGTTTTTTCAATCGAATTCCCCCTTATTCCACTAAAGCTTTATCTCTTAACAACCTCTGTTCCTGCCAGAATATCATACAAAGACTGTTTTTTCTTAGTAAAAATGGCGGTCAAAATATATGCAAACATAAGTGTATAAATCAGTCCGCCAATCAGGTAGTAGGAGAGTGGTATTTCGCCATCACCGATATAAACGAGCCGATAAACAAGGAAATGTGATAGCTCCCAAGGTAAAAATTTGAGGACGGTTCGAAAAGTTGCACGCAAGAGTGATATTGCTTCTCCGTTTTTGCCAATCACTTGTATACCAGCTTTTCTTTTTCCAATAGACTGCCCTCCAACAGGTGAGTCAAAAACTATAAAATATAGCGACACAGGAAAAGTTACCATTAAAAAACCTGTAACCTGAGCTACTATTAAAGAACCATTGAAAAACTCTTGTATAGATGGGAACAAGAATACATTGATAACAAAAAGAAGGGCTAAATAGACTAATATAAAAATGTAATCAATCATGAAGGCCTTAAAACGGAGTAGAAAGGTAGCATTCATCCTCATTAGCATAACCTCTTTCATATGGAGTTGTACGTATGATAAAGACGATGGACATTCACATATTAATTTAAATAGTAAGGGTTAAATAGAAGTATTTAGTGTCGTGTAATAATCGATTTAAATCAAATGATGCTTTAAAGCCAGTATACACAGCAATGCCTACTAAAAAAGTTATCATTGCACTGGTATCTTTAAGCATCTTTCTATTTTTCTTATAAAGGATCAGGGTAGTTATAGTAACAATTAATAAATAGGATACCGATGTAATAAGTTTTACTAATTCTAGTTTACTGTCATTTAAACCATGCCTAAATAGCAAACAAATATTTTTTCATGCTACTCCCAGCTTTCGTGAAATTTTAAGAGATTATTTTATAAAAAGAACTCCAGACTTTACGAGTTATAAAAATGTTAACATAAATATACTTTAATTTTATTCATTGGTAAAAATAAATAGTCATTTTATTAGTATATGGTTTCTTCAAGCTCCATGAAAGTTTTTTATTGTATTGCTATGGTTTTTGTTAAGCGAGTTGCAAGAGGATTTCCTAGGAAATAGTAGTTAGCAGTGTATAGAGGATAACTGGCATCAGTTGGTATATCAAGAAAAGCTCCGCCAAATTTTACATTCAGAGTAAAATTGGCAGAGCTTTTTGTTTTTTAGAGGTAGATTTTACATTTTCCTCTTAATTTTTAATTGAATTAAGCAGTTGGACCGCCTTTTAATGATATCTCTTCAGAGACAGTTCCAAACTTTTGGAAGTTTTCGCGGAAGGATTGAGCTAGCTCAGACGCTTTTTGATCATAAGCCGCTTTATCTTCCCATGCGTTACGAGGGATCAATACCTCAGAAGGAACTCCGTCAATGCTAGTAGGAATGTCTAATCCAAATACTGCATCTTTCGTTGTTTCCACATCAGTTAATTTACCTTCGATTGCTGCACGAACCATCGTACGTGTGTAAGAAAGCTTCATACGGCTTCCTACACCATATTCTCCACCAGTCCAGCCAGTGTTTACTAAGAATACTTGTGCTCCATGCTCATCGATTTTCTTCCCAAGCATTTCAGCATACACAGTTGCATGTAATGGTAGGAACGGAGAACCGAAGCATGTGGAGAAAGCAGGCTGTGGAGAAGTAATTCCACGCTCTGTACCAGCAAGCTTAGAAGTGAATCCGCTTAAGAAGTGATACATTGCTTGCTCTTTAGTAAGCTTACTGATTGGAGGTAATACTCCAAATGCATCTGCAGTTAAGAAGATGATTGTATTTGGATGACCAGCAACAGATGGATCCACAATATTATCGATATATTGAATTGGATAGGCTGCACGTGTATTTTCAGTTAATGAGCCGTCTGCATAATCAGCAGTACGAGTAGTAGGATCTACAACTACATTTTCTAAGACAGTACCAAATTTGATAGCGTCAAAAATTTGTGGCTCATTTTCTCTTGTTAGGTCGATACATTTTGCGTAACAACCGCCTTCGATATTAAATACGCCATTATCGGACCAACCATGCTCATCATCACCGATTAGCTTTCTTCCAGCGTCAGCAGATAATGTAGTTTTACCAGTACCTGATAGACCGAAGAACAATGTTACATCGCCTTTTTCTCCAACATTGGCAGAGCAGTGCATTGGTAAAATATTTTGTTCTGGCAATAAATAGTTCATAATAGAGAAGATAGACTTCTTCATTTCACCAGCGTATTCCGTACCGCCGATTAAAACAATGCGTTTTTCCATAGATACGATAATGAACGTTTCTGAATTAGTTCCATCAGTAGCAGGATTTGCTTTGAAGTTCGGTGCACTAATTACAGTGAAGTCTGCTTTATGAGATAACAATTCTTCTTCAGAAGGACGAATAAATAATTGATGAGCAAACAGGTTATGCCAAGCGTATTCGTTGATTACTTGGATGCTTAGACGTGAATCCTTGTCTGCACCAGCGTATCCTTTAAAGACGAATAGTTCATTTTTTTCCTTTAAATAGTTCATAACCTTTGAATATAATGCTTCAAAGTGCGAAGATGAGATAGGTTGGTTTACAGATCCCCAATCGATTTTGTCTTTTGAGATAGGTTCATCAACAATATACTTGTCTTTTGGAGAACGTCCTGTATATTTGCCCGTCTCTGCTTTAACAGCTCCAGTGGAAGTTAGTACTGCTTCTCCTCTTGACGTAGCTTTTTCCACTAATTGTGGTACTGATAATTGCAGGCTAATGTTGTTACCAGCTAACAATTCGTTCAGTTCGCTCACAGTATCGATTGAATTCATATAGTATTACCATCCTTTATTAAAGTTTTTAGCTCTTCACGGAAACAATCATAAAGAGGATTTTTCATTGATATGTGAAATAGTATAACACATTAAACTAAATAGTCTACACTAATTAAAGCTCAATAAATGAATATTTTTTGTATTTGTGAACAAATTACAATTTTACCAGTTGACTTATTTTGCTAATTTACGTATGATGGGGAATTGAACGGATACTCTTATTCCGAGCTGGTGGAGGGGAAGCCCTATGAAACCCGGCAACCTGTAATTGAAGATAATTACAAAGGTGCCAAACCTGAAACAAGGTGAAATTCCTTGATTGATAAGAGTGAAAGGTGTTTATGATATTAATCCCTTTCCTCATGTAATTACGTGAGTGAGAGGGTTTTTTAGATTACATCGCCCTAAATCCTTGTGTGCCAAGTCCGAAACGGCTTCAAGTTTACTATAGGCTTGACATGGGAATGAGTACCGTATCAATTCCTGAGAGAAATCTCGCAGGACATTAGGAGGGAATTTTTTTGACACAAAGACGATTATTTACATCGGAATCAGTAACAGAAGGTCATCCAGATAAAATTTGTGACCAAATATCAGATGCGATCTTAGATGCCATTTTGACAGAAGATCCAAATGCTCGTGTAGCTTGTGAAACAACAGTTACAACTGGTTTGGTTTTAGTGGCTGGAGAAATCACTACTTCTACTTATGTAGACATTCCAAAGGTAGTGCGTTCTACTATACAAGAAATTGGATATACACGCGCTAAGTATGGTTTTGACTCAGAAACCTCGGCAGTTCTTACAGCAATCGATGAGCAATCGGTTGATATCGCTATGGGAGTGGACAAAGCATTAGAAGCACGTGAAGGTTCGATGTCTGATTCTGATATTGAAGCAATCGGAGCTGGAGACCAAGGCTTGATGTTTGGCTATGCTTGTAATGAAACACCAGAACTTATGCCACTTCCAATCAGCCTAGCACACAAGCTAGCTAGCAGATTAGCTGAGGTCCGTAAAGATGAAACATTAGATTATTTACGACCTGATGGAAAAACACAAGTAACAGTAGAATATGACGAAAATAACAATCCAGTTCATATTGATACAATTGTTATTTCTACTCAGCATCATCCAGAAATAACGTTAGAACAAATTCAAAAAGATTTAAAAGAACATGTTATTAAACCAGTAGTTCCTACTAACTTAATAACAGAGGAAACAAAATACTTCATCAACCCAACTGGTCGCTTTGTTATAGGTGGTCCACAAGGGGATGCCGGCTTAACAGGTCGTAAAATTATCGTAGACACTTACGGTGGATATGCTCGTCACGGAGGAGGAGCTTTCTCTGGTAAAGATCCAACAAAAGTAGACCGTTCTGCAGCTTATGCAGCTCGCTATGTGGCAAAGAATATTGTTGCAGCTGGTCTTGCTGATCGCTGTGAGGTACAGCTTGCCTATGCAATCGGTGTAGCACAGCCTGTATCAATCGCGATTGATACATTTGAAACAGGTAAAGTTTCAGAGGCTGATTTGGTATCTTATATTCGAGAGCTATTTGACCTTCGCCCAGCAGGTATTATTAAAATGCTAGACCTTCGTCGCCCAATCTATAAGCAAACTGCTGCTTACGGACATTTTGGACGTACAGATATTGATGCTCCATGGGAAAAAACAGATAAGGCTGAGCAATTAAAGCAAAAAGCTGGCTTGTAAGAATAAGATTGTTCTTATAAAAAGAAGGCCCTAAAAAAACAGAAGGTATAAAGAGATAATCCTCTTATTACCTTCTGTTCTTTTTATACTTTTATACAGACTATGTTTGAATAAATTGTAATTGGAGTAAATAAAAAATGGTTTTGTTGACTCTTAATGGAATAATCATGAAAAGTTTTATAAAATAAGTATATATGGATTACCTGTTTAGAAAATTAAATAGGTTTTACGGATTTATAGTATTGTCCTTTTTCTGCATACTCATGAATAATTCGTTGTACATCTTTTTTGTCTTCCTCATTCAATTCTCGTATAACCTTTGCTGGACTTCCGAAAGCCAGCGTATTAGGTGGAATTTTTTTGCCCTGGGGAACCAGACTTCCCGCTCCAATAAACGCACCCTCGCCTATTTCGGCACCATCTAAAATAATGGATCCCATGCCTATTAAGGCGCCTTTACGTATGGTACAGCTATGTAATGTGACCTGATGGCCAACAGTTACTTCATCTTCAATGATAAGTGGGTTATTTGGACTTTGGTGGAGGCAACTTAAATCCTGGATACTTACTCTGCTTCCTATCACAGTAGGGGCAACGTCCCCTCTAATTACCGTATTAAACCAAATTGTAGTCTCTGGACCGATTGTAACATCCCCTGTAATTGTGACATAATCAGCAATATAAACTGATTCATCAATCGAAGGTTTTTTATCTTTGTAAGGATAAATCAAAATAGACACACTCCTTTATTTTATTAGAATATAATTAATCCTATCAAACAAATGGGAAGAATGAAATAAATAGCACGTGGGGTGTGTTGTAGAAGAGAGGTATGTTGAACATGTGGAAATGGGAATCAGATGAAAAAGCAAAGGCAGTTGTAATAATTGTTCATAGTGCCTATGAGCATCACCGACGTTATGCTTGGTTAATCGAAAAATTGAGAAGCTCTAATTGTCATATAGTAATGGGGGATTTACCTGGTCATGGGGAGTTAGTGAGAGCAAAAACCATACATGATGAATCCTTTGACCTTTATAAAGATTACATAAAGCAAGCAGTTCAGGTGGCGGTTTCCTATGATCTTCCTATATTCATAATTGGGCATGGTTTAGGGGCAACGCTTGTGATGAAAATGTTACATAAGATAGAAGTTGAGTATGCTGGTGTCATCTTAACATCGCCTTGGCTACAATTAAACAAGCTCCCATCTAAATGGACCAAAACTTTAGCTAAAATTTCTGTACAACAAAAGATTAACCATGATATTCAGCTTAAGGAGCTTACTAGAAACTACAACGCGTATCAAAACCTAGTAGACGATCCTTATTATCGCACAATCATTTCCCACGGCTGGTATAAAGAGCTGGAAAATGAGATGAAAACGGTTAGTCAGTATCATGAATCTATACCGAATGTTCCTTTGTTACTGATGACAGGGGAAAGAGATAAAATTACGGATACAGCAGCAGCTAAAGTTTGGTTGAAAAAACAAGAGCTATCGGATTATCAATTCAAGGAATGGAAGAATTGCTTTCATGACTTGTATTTAGAGCCTGAAAGAGATGAAATATTTACGTATTCCCATTCCTTCATTAATAATGTATTAAGATCCATTGGTTATATCGTGTAATAATTAACTAACCATTATAAACTGAAGTTCTAATAGAAATGCTTTAAACGAAACGAAGGACATGTATAATTTGAATTACAATTCCTCAAAATATACAAACGAATAATCCGTCAATTGAAAAAAATATAATAAATATTAATAAGAGGCTAGGACAAAGACACCTTAGAAATAAAAGGCTATGTTAAAGGTAAAGTTTGATTTTAAATAGACTTAAAAAATGAGCTAGGATATTTTTCTCCTGGCTCATTTTACTTTGGAAAGCACCCGTTAGTCAATCTTCTTCTGGTTAACTTCTAGTATCTTCTTTAAAGTAAAATGAATATTTTGAAGGCTTATTAAAATAAATCCAAGCATAATAAATGTTACTATTTCTCCTGTAAACATCGAGATTATTGCTATTATTAGAGCATATACCCCATATAGATAACCTTTCATTTTTATATCACCTCACCATAAACATTTCCATTATTTTAACACTTTCTATTAAACTAACCTTCGCCTTTAGTTTAAGTGTAACATTTCACAATGCATATCTGAGATCAACTTAACGTTTTGGACATAAAAATAGACCATCGAAAATGATGGCCATATTTTGCTAAAGCTACCCGTTAGTTTAATAAGAACAGAGACGCTTATTAAACAATCGCGTCCTATTCTCAAGGATGCAAGAAGCATCTAACGAATTCGCTTTAAGTCTTAATTTCGATTATCGAGAGAATTAACACATTTTTTCTCACTATATTTTGTTTCAGTTACAACTATGTTTGTAACACCATCAGTTTTATCTTTTTCACAGAATTGCTTAACCTGTTTTCCCTTTTTGGTTATACCGTAATAATACATCATATCTGGTTCGTCTCGAAAGATAACCATATAATGACCTTGATAAAAGTCATTATTTATGATGTGTTTTGTCTCTACATAATGCGATTCTTCTATATCGTTTTCCGTGTATCCCTTTTCCTCTAAATATACAGGAACAATTTTATCCGCTAGATAGTTTGTATAAGGGTTTCCGTTGTTTAGCACATAAAAGAAACCAAAAGGAATCGCCACGATAATGAAAATGATTAAGCCTACAGCAAACCATATATTTTTCTTCTTCATATCTTTACCTCCTCCCTGTGACAAAACTATAAATCCGTGATTCAATGAAGTTTTTTGTACTCAAGTTAAACGACACTCCTCCACTAACATGCCGCGTTAGTTTAAGTGTAACATTTCACAAACAAAACCAACCCTAGCCTTTAACATAGTCAAATAAAAAACCACTAAAATTTTATGAACAGTAAAATTTTGGTGGTTTTTCTTCGCTGTAGTTCTCCGCTCGAACAAGTTTTCCCTCTATAACAAATAGATACAGCGTTTCTATTTAGAAGATTTATTCTCTTCTAACAACATGATAATTTTGTCCAACTTTTTGTCAATATCTGAGTCAGAAGAGGTATGAGACAATCTTGGTGTGGTATTTATTAATATTCTTCTTATAAAAAGTGTGAATGATATTACTCCTAGCATGATTAACCCCAAAATAATGATTAACATAATAATATCTATAATGACCTCCTATATCTTCCTAATTATACCACTTTATAATGGTGAAAAAAGTAATTTTAAAGAGAAGAATTATTGGTTATATATTAGTAAGTTTGAATTTTCCTTACCTCCTTTTCTATATTAATAATTTCATGCTCCCAATAGATAAGATAAACACTTACTTAACTATCACTTTTATGTGTATAATAAATGTCTTCATTATCAAACAAATAGAATTTTTGTGTTATAATCATATAATTCAAAAATAGTGAGAGATTAGGAGAAAACTATGGAAAACCAACATATTATTCGTAATATAATAGTAGAAACACCTTCTAAACCTGGTAACTTTGCTAAGGTAGCAACTGCCATTGGAATGGGAGAAGGCGATATAGGGGATATTACAACTTTAAAAAGTGGTGCTTTAACTACTATTCGCGACATATCTGTTACAAGCAAGTCTAAAAAAGATTTTGAGAAAATTATAAGTAATATAGAAGCTATTGGAAACGGTGTGAAAATTCAAGCGATCAGTGATGATGTGTTGAAAGCACATGAAGGTGGAAAGATTGCGATGAAGAGCAGATATGACGTTCGTTCATTAGGAGACCTTCAAAGAATATATACACCTGGTGTAGCTAGCGTTTGCATGGAAATTGTAAATGAACCAGATAAGGCTCAATATTTTACTTCTATCGGAAAATCTGTAGCTATTGTTACGGATGGAACTGCTATATTAGGATTAGGTAACATCGGTTCTGTTGCAGGTATGCCTGTAATGGAAGGGAAATCTGTACTGTTAGATCAGTTTGTAGGATTGAGCGGTATACCGATTCTATTAGATACGAGTGATCCAGACCAAGTTGTAGAAACGATCAAACATATTCACCAAGGGTTTGGTGCGATATTGCTGGAAGATATCGGTTCACCACATTGCTTTGAAATAGAAGAAAGATTAAAAGCAGAGCTTCCTATCCCTGTTATGCATGATGACCAGCATGGAACTGCAGTGGTAGCATTGTCTGCTATACTTTCTGCATGCCGTGCAACGGAGGTAGACATCAAAAATGCGAAGATTGGTCAGATAGGCTTAGGAGCAGCAGGATTGGCTATATGCCGTATGTTAATGGCTTATGGAGTAGAAGAGGTATATGGATTGGATCGTCAGGAAGCAGCCAAAGAGCGTCTGCTTCAGTACGGTGGTCAGACAATGAATTCTTTAGAAGAAATGATGGAGAACTGTGATATTATCGTAGCTACTACTGGTGTTCAAGGTTTGATAAAACCGGAGATGGTGCGAAAAGGTCAAATCATATTAGCGCTTTCTAACCCTAATCCAGAAATCCTTCCATCTGAAGCGATTGCGGCTGGAGCAGCTTTTGCTGCAGATGGTCGCTCAGTAAATAATGTAATAGGATTCCCAGGAATTTTTAAAGGTGCTTTAAATGCTGGAGCTAAAGAAATCACGTATCCAATGCTGATTGCAGCGGCGAAGGCAATTGTGGATTATACAAGACCGGGTGAGCTAATACCAAACCCATTAGATCCTGCAGTCCATTATATTGTCGCTCGCGCAGTGGAAGAGGCTGTAATGAAACAAGCTTAATCTAAAAAGCAAAAAGAAGAAGATACCAGCTAGGAAGCTGAAATCTTCTTCTTTTTTAATGCTTCTTCATAATCTGTTGCTTCTATTAATGCCTTCTCTTCTAATGGAATTCGGACCGACAGCATTGCTAAATTTAAGAGCGTGAATGCAAGTGCTGTGAAATAAGCCTGAAACATTAAAGGGAGTAATAGAATTTCGGTGCATACAACAATATAATTTGGATGCCTAAAATAAAGATAAGGTCCTTTTGTAACAACGTTGGCACCTGGAAGGATAATTATTTTGGTATTCCAAAACTTTCCGAGAGATGTCAGGCACCACACTCGAAGCAATTGGACTAACAAGAAAACAAATAAAAATACTGGGAATAATGGAGAAATTCCTCGATCCAATAAAACAACCTCTGCAATTAGAAAAAGAAAGAAGCTTATATGAAGTGCTAGCATGTAAGGGTAATGGGAAGCTCCCACTTCGTAGGCCCCTTGAGCTAGCATTCGTTTCTCGTTTCTCTTAGCAACAGCTACTTCGACTAATCTCTGAACAATGACTAGTGCTATAATGATGAAAAATAACATATCAATCCCTCCAATTTAATAGCACTGCTTCGCCACAAAAACCAGGGCCTAGAGCGACTAGCATGCCATAGTCATTAGGAGCATTTTCTTTAAGCATAAATTGCTCTAATACATAGAGAACCGTTGGAGAAGACATATTTCCATGATTTTTTAGCACTTCTCTTGAGGTTGCTGTTTGGTCTTCGGATAGATGGAGGCTATCCTCATACGCCTTTAACACTTTTTTTCCTCCTGGATGCGCAACAAAGTTAACGATATCCTCACTCGTAATCTTTTCCTCGCTCAAGAATTCGTGCATAAACGGGCCAAGCCATTTGGAGATAATCGTCGGTATGCTTTTCGAGAATACTACATGTAAGCCACTATTTTTTACTTCCCAGCCCATGACATCTTCAGAATCTGGCATCCATTTGGACGCTGTATTAATGATATGAGGTACTGGTCTTTTGGTTCCAAATTCCACATCGTCCCCGCAAACTAACACACAGGCAGCTCCATCTGCAAAAAGAGAGGCTCCGACTAGATTACTCTTAGAATAATCATTGGGTTGAAAGGTCAGGCTACATAGCTCAACACAAACAACGAGCACCTTGTCAGAAGGATGTGCCTTGCAGTAATCAAATGCTCTGCTTATGCCTGCTGCACCGCCTGCACAGCCTAGTCCCCACAAAGGAATTCGTTTTAGCCTGTCTGAGAAGGGGAGATGATTCATCACCCGCGCATCGATACTTGGAGTAGATATTCCAGTGCTGCTCACAAAGATAATAGCATCAATTTCTTCAGGCGATACGTTATTCTCTAGGAATGAACTGTTTTGGAGGCAGGCTTGGATTACTTCTACACTATATTTGGTAGTAAGCTCAATATACAGAGAATTTCTCTCTTCAAATGAATGATTCGTTTGATGCCACTCTAGTGGTACACAAAAATTTCTTGATTTGATATCACCGTTTTCAAATACTTTAAGCAAGCGTTCAAGCTGTGGGATTTTATCTTGAAAAAGCTCTTTCGTTAATTGCTCTATGTTGGATTGTTCTAGGGAGTATGGAGGTTTATATGTACTAACGGAAGCGATTTTTGGCATGGTAATCTCCTTTTTGAGTTAGTTTCTCCACTATTCGTCCATATATTCACCTTTCCTTCATTTTTTCTATGGCAATTATAAATGGAGGGTCATTTTCTTGATTTAGAAATTGGTAGCATAGTACATGAACGAAAGATTGAGGGAGTTGTTGAACAAAAGAAATGATTTCATCTTTTTCTTGTTTACCACCCTCATGTCCATGGTAAACTACTAAAACAATGAGGCCTCCAATTTTTAGAATATCTAGTAAGGACGTAATAGCTTGTATAGTGGAGTTACCTCTAGTAACTACCTCATGGTTACTTCCAGGTAGATAGCCTAAATTGAAAACAGCTGCTGAAATCTGTTCGTCTATATAATTACTTACATTGCCGTGACTATCTAAAATTAGAGAGACACGATCTCTGACAGCCGCATTACTCAGTCTTTCAGAGGTCGATTCAATTGCTTCTGTTTGAACATCGAATGCAAATACATGTCCCTGATCGCCAACTAAGCTGGCAAGGAATAAGGTGTCATGACCATTTCCAGCGGTTGCATCAACTACCGTATCTCCTTCTTTTATCACATCCTGAAGAAGCTCCTTTGCATAGGGAAGAATTCTTTTTAGCTTCATATTAACTCACCAGTCTTCGTAAATAGTTTTCCTTGAAAGCTTTCTCTCTTAGCTAGTTCAGCATCAATACCATTCAATACTTCCCACTTGTTGGCACTCCACATTGGACCAATCATTAAATCGATAGGACCATCTCCTGTAATACGATGAATGATCATCTCAGGCGGGAGGACTTCTAATTGGTCAGCTACTAGCTGGATATATTCATCTCGTCCCATAAACTCCAGCATTCCTTTTTCATATTGCTTCACCATAGGAGTTCCTTTTAATAGGTGCAGAAGGTGAATCTTAATCCCTTGAACATCTAGCTTAGCTACCTCTCTGGCTGTTTCCATCATCATCTCTCTATTTTCTAATGGCAACCCGTTTATAATGTGAGTACAAATACGGATACCATGCTTTCTAAGTTTAGAGACTCCTTCTATATAAGTATTAAAATCATGGGCTCTGTTAACTAGCCTTGCTGTACTTTCATGGACTGTCTGTAGACCGAGCTCAACCCATAGAAACGTCCGTTCATTTAACTCTGCTAAGTATTCTACTACGTCATCTGGTAAACAGTCAGGTCTAGTTGCAATAGAAATTCCCACAACTCCTTCTAAAGCAAGAGCAGCTTCAAACTTCTCCTTTAAAACAGGAAGAGGGGCATGTGTATTTGTATAGGCTTGAAAGTAAGCGATATATTTCCCTTTCTTCCATTTCTCATGCATTTTATCTCGAATTTTTTCAAACTGCACTGGTATAGGATCTACTTTGTCACCAGCAAAATCTCCGCTCCCAGCAACACTGCAAAATGTACATCCACCATAAGCGACAGTGCCATCTCGATTTGGACAATCAAACCCTGCGTCAAGCGCCACCTTGAAGATTTTCATATCAAAGGTATCACGCAAATATCGGTTCCATGTAAAGTATCTCTTCCCGTCTGAAGGGAATGGAAAGTTATTGTTCATTATTTTCACTCCTTAACAGGATTATTTTATCATGAAACTTTGACTTGGTAGATTTAATTATCTTGAAGAGTAGTTTAAAAAAAGCTACAATATTTTGAGTGTCTAAGGAAATGAGGAATATATGAATGCCAAAAGCAGTCTGGCTTTTAATTATTGGAATGTTTATTAATACAATGGGGAATTCATTTTTATGGCCTTTACATACAATCTATATGCATGATTACCTTGGTCAATCGTTAACGATGGCGGGGTTAGTATTGATGCTAAACGCTGGAACCGGTGTCATAGGTAATTTGTTAGGTGGGTTTTTATTTGACAGAATTGGTGGCTATAAATCTATCGTGTTTGGAATTCTGTTATCCATACTCACGTTAGCAGTGCTAACCGTTTGGCATGATTGGCCAGAATATGTGTGGCTAGTAGCTATACTTGGATTTAGTGGTGGCATCATCTTTCCTAGCATGTATGCTATGGTGGGGAATGTATGGCCAGAAGGTGGACGTAAAGCATTTAATGCTATTTACTTAGCTCAAAACTTAGGTGTGGCAATTGGACCAGCTTTAGCTGGAATAGTTGCAGACCATAACATAAATAATATTTTTGGAGCAAATCTACTCGCCTATGTGTTCTTTTTTGTTATCGCTCGTCGGTTCTATGGAAACATGTCTAACGTTTCTAACCATCAGGCCTCTATTTTAGGAGAAGAGAAGAAAATTAAACAAATGGCACCTTTTTATGCAATGATGATTGTAACATTTGGTTATATGCTTACTTGGATCATTTATGTGCAATGGACTTCGACTATATCAACCTATGTACTAGATTTAGGGATTACATTAAAGCAATATAGTCTTTTGTGGACAGTCAATGGAATACTCATCTTACTGGCGCAGCCACTTATTAAACCAATTATTAATCGTTTAGAGCATCGTATAAAAACACAAATGGTAGTTGGGCTTGTCATCTTTATGATTTCCTTTATAGTGGTAGCATTTGCGGAAGACTATACGATGTTTGTCACGGCGATGGTCATTCTAACTTTTGGTGAAATGTTCGTTTGGCCAGCAGTTCCGACTATTGCTAGCCAGCTGGCTCCAAAAGGTAGGGAAGGCTTCTACCAAGGCATTGTAAATAGTATGGCGACCGTGGGACGTATGATTGGACCACTAATAGGTGGGGTTTTAGTAGAAGCTCATGGCACTCCAGTCATGATTCTAATATTGGCTAGTCTAATCTTTATTTCTATTATTACGAGCTTGCTTTATGATATACCTTTAAAAAAAGAAGCAGCATTGAATGAGCAAGATTAGAAAACTTTAGACCTAAGTCCTTAGTGGCTTAGGTCTTTTTCAAATCTAAAAAAAGATAATCTATGGAAATAATTGAAAGGTTATTCAGCTCTCAAGTCGAATAAGTATGAGAGAGGAATCTACGAAGTAAATGCTTGGGGGATAATGCGGAATATGAATATGCAAACGGTTGTGAATATATTTTTCATAATTTTATTGGTCGTAGGTATTCTTAGTTTTTTTTCTGGTTTTGCAGTAATGTAAATCTCTAAAAACCATAAAAACGGCTTTTTCTCTATGTTTATTCTTAGTCTTATATTGCTCCTTTTTCTTTTGGATTGGTTCCAATCTGTTGGGTCAGATGTATTTTTAGCTACTATACCATGGTTATTAAATCAAGCACTTGCGATAATTTTATACATTATATATCTCATTGCTGCTTGGTTTATTTTAAAATGGCTGAATAAGAAAAATTTGGTGAGCTAACTGTTACTTTACTGCAAGAAAATTTTAATGAGTAGTCAACACCGATAGGAGCAAAACTTTATAGACTTTTTTTGATATTCAAATGTTATTAAAAAAGAGCAAGGGGGGATTACAAGTGAGAGGTATATCATTTGAAATTCCAAATTCTTATGGCAAACATTTATGGGAAATATTAGAGAGTATTAATATAAGGGAATTAACTTGGAAAATAGGTGACGGAGAATCATATTTTATTGAAAATAATACTTTAGGAAACCCTCTGTTTCCAAATAGCTCCTCATTAAATGGCGAAGAATTATGGGAACAAATTTCAAAAAAAGATTATTACCTTATATTTGTTGATTTAAAGGGATTTCCAAAAGGCTCTGATCTAAGAGAAGTCGCAACTTATCTGGAATTTATTGAAAGTGAATGTCAGTTTGTAATCCTACTGGTAGATTGCTCGGACGTAATCATTTATTCAAAGGATCAACTAGCCATTCAGCATATATTCTCCAAAGCATTAGCTGCTGGCTACAAAAATATAGAATATATAACTGATGAAAACGATACTAACTCAACGTTAATAGCTTTTTAAATGGTTAGATTTAAACCACTAATGACAAGGGGAGGAACAATTATGAATCAAAGAAACAAAGAGCTGACATCAGAACAATGTGAAGAGCTGATTCAACTATTAAAAGAACGTTTCGAGGCCAATATGAATCGTCATAAAGAAATGAAGTGGTCTAAAATTCAACAAAGGCTCGAGGCTAATACTGAAAAGCTGTGGTCACTGCATGAAATGGATAGAACAGGCGGAGAGCCGGATGTTATTGGTTATGACTCGGAACATGACGAATATGTTTTTTACGACTGTTCAGCTGAAAGTCCTCAAGGTCGTCGAACAGTATGTTATGACCAGGAAGCATTAGAGTCCAGAAAAAAACATAAACCTGAAAATAGCGCTGTTAATATGGCTGTGGCTATGGGCATAGAGCTTTTAACGGAAGCACAATACCGAGAATTGCAGAAACTTGGAAATTTTGATCTCAAGACTTCAAGCTGGGTAAAAACACCTGCCAATATTAGAAGACTTGGTGGAGCTCTCTTTTGTGATCGTCGCTATGACACCGTTTTTATATACCACAATGGAGCAGAATCCTACTATAGCTCCAGGGGCTTTCGAGGTTCGTTAAGAGTTTAAAATTTATTCATCCAGTTTATGAGGACACAATACATTGAGTAATGGAGCATCGAGAGATAAGTTTATAAAATTCGGAACGGCAATTCATATATTTAAAGGTTTTATTGTTCATTTTTAATAATTGATTAAGCAATTGAGTAGAGGAAGGTTTAAACATGATGATGGATTCAGTAAAAAATTTTGTCCAAAGATATCAGTTATTCCAACAGGATGATGTACAACAAATTCAATTGAAGCATCGCTTTGCTTTAGTAAAGGCATTTCAAGTTGAGCCAGGCATGCGGGTTTTGGAAATAGGCTGTGGGCAAGGCGATACAACCGTTGTGTTAGCTGATGCTGTTGGTGATACAGGGCATGTAGTGGCAATAGACATTGCCTCTGCAAATTACGGTGCACCATGGACATTGGGGCAAGCGCATGAACGTATTGCACAGTCACCGTTAGGCAAGCGTATTAGTTTTCATTTGCAAACTGATTTTTTAACTTTTCCGGTGGAGGAGACTTTCGATGTAGTTGTTCTTTCGCATTGTACTTGGTATTTCAAAAATATCAATGTCTTATCAAAATACCTATATAAGATGAAGAATGTGACGGATAAGGTTTGTATTGCAGAGTGGGATTTAGAGTTTCCTAAAATCGAACAACGTAGTCATTTTTGTGCAGTAAGTATTTTAGCGTTATATTCTCAGTTTGTTGAAAATGATGGGAATGTACAACAAATTATAGGTCGCTCTCAAATAGAAGAACTAGGAAAGCACGGAGGGTTTACAAAAATATATTCACAGGTAGTAGATTCGAGTTATTTACAGGATGGAGCTTGGGAAATACATAATGCAAATCATATTCGTCCTCAGTTTGAATCGGCCCCACCTGCTATACAAGCGCTTGTGAATACGTACTACGATGTGATGAACGGTTTATCAGAGCATCAGTCTTTAAATAGCTTCGTGGCCATTTTAAAAAAGTAAGGTCTAATCCCCTCGTGGATCTTAACAAATTAAAAGTACTAGGAGAATATGAGGGGAAATAAAATCAAAAAATATCCTCTTCTACTGATTTGTTGTTTACCATTCTTTTTATTTGCGTGCGGACATAACGAAGAAGAAACAAAGAACTACTATGGAATAATTGGGAATGGAAATTATATGGACTATGAGTACACAGTTATTAAAGAACAAAATACTAACTCTTGGAAGATTAATTACAAAGGTAAGCCAACTATTCTAAAACAAACGGTTAGCAATCGCGATCATTTAATTCGTTTTAGGAATAGTGTAAATGACGGAAAGATACTGCTTATAAACTAAGTTTATCTGTATTCTACTTTTTACTTGGTATTACAATACTCAATTTCCTATATAAGAAAAACAAACAGTTGCTTAAAGAGGGCGGGCTTATTATAGGAATAGGCACATGCACTGCTGTTTACTTTGCTATAAAAGTGTTATTTGATTTAAGTAGAACGGTCCGAGACATCGAATATTTCTATTTAACATTAACTATTTGATTTTTTATTAGAATGATTAAAGGAAGCGGCTAAAACGTATGATTAAAAAAATGAGCTAGAGATTGTCTCTCCAGGCTCATTTTACTTTGTGTTGTTTAGTATTTTAAAAGCGCCGCTGTAATTGTTACATCTTGGTTCTTATCTATGATTATAGTTCAACAAGGAATACAGCTTTTCGCTGGAAAACAAAGGGTATCTTAATCAGTTTAAGGGGAAGTCTTCCTTCATTTCAAATAATTCGAAATAGTCCTCTTTAAAAACTATAGAGATAATAGTATTTCCTTTTCTGAAAAATTGGACGTGTCCCATTCTTTCTTCTGTTAACTCTTCCCAACCCCAATTATTAATTTCTTCTAAATAATCGGTTGGTGGATAAAGACCTTGTTTCCCTCCAATATTTTTCAAGCTGTATTTTTCACCCGTTTTAATATAAATGTTCTCAAACTGTACAGTGCTTGATTTAGCCTTAGCTGGAACAGGAAAATCTTCATGTATTCCTGATTTTTTATAACTTACATCATTGGAAGAGGAACAACCGACCAAACATAAGAACAATAAGCATATTATACATAATCCACCTTTTTTTAAATACATAATTCCCCCCAAGTCCCCTTTCATTTTGAGTTAAATTTCACCTAATAGAATTCTTTAAAAATATAATCTGTTCGCGTTAGCTTAAGTATAGCATTTTAACATTCATACTATAAACAACCTAACTCTTAAGTGAGCCATTTGAAAATAATTATGTATATCCTGTTAAGTTTTCTTCTAAAAATTGGAATTTATGAAAAGATTCATGTGTATATTTTTTTACGGTTCCTATTTTTCTATAGATTAAATGAGTAATTAAACCAAAAAGTTTGCGGAGTAATGCGATTTTTGAGAATATAATAGAGTATGGAGTATTTTTTGAAAGGGGATAGGGGATATGAAACCGATTTATAGTTCAGCTAAAGAAGCTGTCGCAGGTATTGAAGATGGCATGACGTTAATGGTTGGCGGATTTGGACTTGTAGGTATTCCAGAACAGCTCATTTTAGCGTTGGTAGAAAAAGGGGTAAAGGATTTAACCGTAATTTCTAATAACTGTGGCGTAGATGATTGGGGTCTAGGTCTTTTACTAAAAAATAAACAGATTAAAAAAATGATAGGCTCTTATGTAGGGGAAAATAAAGAGTTTGAAAGACAAGTAATTTCAGGAGAAATTGAAGTAGAGTTGACTCCACAAGGTACATTAGCAGAAAAAATTCGTGCTGGTGGAGCAGGAATACCTGCGTTCTTTACTCCTGCAGGTGTAGGGACAGTTGTTGCAGAAGGTAAAGAAGTACGCATCTATGATGGCAAGGAATATGTGCTAGAGGAAGCGTTAAGAGCTGACTATGCTTTAATCCGTGCTGCGAAGGCAGATAAGTTTGGTAACCTCATCTATAACAAAACAGCTCAAAACTTCAATCCAATGATGGCTGCTGCAGGAAAAATTACCATTGCAGAAGTGGAAGAAATCGTAGAAACAGGCGACTTAGATCCAGCTCAAATACATACACCAAGTATATATGTCCAAGGACTATTCCAAGCTGAACAGGAAAAAAGAATCGAGCGTTTAACTACACGTTCATAAGGGGGAGATTCGAATGAACACACGTGAGAAAATTGCAAGAAAAGCTGAAAAAGAAATCGAACATGGCAATTACGTTAATCTTGGTATTGGGATTCCCACATTGGTAGCCAACTTTATTTCACCAGATAAGACAGTTGTACTTCAATCAGAGAATGGATTACTAGGCATAGGACCTTACCCGACTGAGCAAGAAGTCGATCCTGATCTTATTAACGCTGGTAAGGAGACAGTTACTACAATTCCAGGCTCTTCCTTCTTTTCAAGTGCTGAGTCATTCGCCATGATACGTGGGGGACACGTAGACGTTGCCATTTTAGGGGCAATGGAGGTTTCTGAAAAGGGAGACTTAGCTAACTGGATGATTCCAGGTAAGATGATTAAAGGAATGGGCGGAGCAATGGACTTAGTGCATGGTGCCAAAAAGATTATCGTAATTATGGACCACTGCGCGAAAGATGGTTCTGCAAAGATTAAAAAAGAATGTGAGCTTCCTTTAACTGGAAAGGCTGTTGTGAATAAAATCATAACAGAACGGGCAATGATTGAAGTAACAGAAGATGGGCTAGAATTAAAAGAAGTATTTGAAGGATATTCTGTGCAGGATATTATTGATGTTACGGAAGCAGATTTAATCATTAAAGATGTAAAAGAGAATGTAGCTATTTAATTTATTATTTTCTACAATATTTGTTGAGAGTGCATCTTGTGTTTTCTTTTCATTTCAATTAGAATTAATGCAATAACCATGAATAATTTTCGACTAAGAAAAGGAATAGTAAATAACAATCGTTTCTAAAGAGAGCTAACGTATGGTGCAAGTTAGTGTTACGAATTATTGAACTCGCCTTTGAGTCTGTATAAGTGAACGATTAGTAGCTTATACCGTTTTCCGCGTTAAGGAGACAAGTTGAGTGGAATTTTCCACTAATTTGGGTGGTACCGCGTGAGTATATCTCTCGTCCCTTAGTTTTTTAAGGGGCGAGTTTTTTATTTGGTGTTGTTTTTATTGGTGAAATCACGGTTTAGACAACACCATTACTTGAAGGAGGAAGAAAAATGAGCTTTAATCATGAAGCAATTGAGCAAAAGTGGCAAAGGTATTGGAAAGAAAATAAAACATATAAAATGATTGACGATCCTTCCAAACCAAAATTTTATGCATTAGATATGTTCCCATATCCATCAGGAGTTGGACTGCATGTTGGTCATCCGCTTGGATATATAGCAACAGATATTTTAAGTGCATATAAACGCAAACAAGGATATAACGTACTTCACCCAATGGGCTGGGATGCTTTTGGTCTTCCTGCTGAGCAATATGCAATTGACACTGGTAATGACCCAGCGGAATTCACTGCAAAAAATATTGCAACATTCAAACGTCAAATGATGGATCTTGGATTCTCCTATGATTGGGATCGTGAAATTAATACAACAGATCCTTCCTATTACAAGTGGACACAATGGATTTTCATCCAGCTTTATAAAAAAGGATTAGCATATGTGGATGAAGTGCCAGTAAACTGGTGTCCCGCATTAGGTACAGTATTAGCAAACGAAGAAGTAATTGATGGGTTATCTGAGCGTGGGGGACATCCAGTAGAACGTCGTCCAATGCGTCAATGGGTTCTTCGTATTACTGCTTATGCAGATAGATTGTTAGAGGATTTAGATGATCTTGATTGGCCTGAGAGCTTAAAGGAAATGCAACGTAACTGGATTGGACGTTCAGAAGGCGCAGAGCTTACATTTGAAGTTGCCGGAACTGATCAATCATTCCAAGCATTTACAACTCGTCCCGATACGATTTTTGGTGCAACGTATGCAGTATTGGCACCTGAGCATAAATTAGTGGATACTATTACAGCTCCAGAGCAAATGGAGGCAGTTCAAGCATATAAAGACCAAGTGAAATTGAAAAGTGATTTAGAGCGTACGGATCTTGCTAAACATAAAACAGGTGTATTCACTGGCGCGTATGCTATTAATCCAGTTAGTGGTGAGAAAATGCCAATCTGGATTGCTGATTATGTTTTAGCAACATACGGTACTGGTGCAATTATGGCAGTTCCAGCACATGATGAGCGTGATTATGAGTTCGCAAAACAATTTGGTCTTCCAATTGTAGAAGTAGTTTCTGGTGGAAATGTTGAAGAAGCTGCTTACACAGAGGATGGCGTCCTTGTTAATTCGGATTTCTTAAACGGGCTTAATAAACAAGACGCAATCGCTAAAGCCATTGAATGGTTTGAAGCAAATGGAAAAGGTGAGAAGAAAATTACTTACCGTCTACGTGACTGGTTATTTAGCCGTCAGCGTTATTGGGGAGAGCCAATTCCAATCATCCATTGGGAGGATGGAACTTCCACTCCAGTAGACGAATCAGAGCTTCCACTTATGCTTCCTGTGACGAAAGACATCAAGCCAAGTGGAACAGGAGAGTCTCCATTAGCTAATATTGAAGAATGGGTAAATGTAGTAGATCCAGTCACTGGTAAAAAAGGACGTCGTGAAACAAATACAATGCCACAATGGGCAGGTAGCTGTTGGTATTATATCCGTTACATCGACCCACATAATGACGAAGCACTTATTGACCCAGAGCTTGTAAAACGCTGGTTACCAGTGGATCTTTATGTAGGTGGAGCAGAGCATGCTGTACTTCACTTGCTTTATGCACGTTTCTGGCACAAATTCTTGTATGACATTGGTGTGGTGGCAACAAAAGAGCCGTTCCAAAAACTATTTAACCAAGGAATGATTCTTGGTGAAAACCACGAGAAAATGTCCAAGTCAAAAGGGAATGTAGTAAATCCTGATGATATCGTGAAAAGCCATGGAGCAGATTCACTTCGTTTATATGAAATGTTCATGGGACCGCTTGACTCTTCTAAACCATGGTCAACAAACGGTTTAGACGGTTCACGTCGTTTCCTAGATCGTATTTGGAGACTTTTCGTAACAGAGGAAGGAACGCTTAGCCCTAAAGTAAGCGATATTTCATCTGACAATATGGAAAAGGTATATCACCAAACCGTGAAGAAGGTAACAGATGATTACGAGGCAATGCATTATAATACAGCTATCTCTCAAATGATGGTCTTCATCAATGAAGGATATAAAGCTGAGAAGATCTCTAAAGAGTATGTAGAGGGCTTCGTCAAGCTTATTTCTCCTATCGTGCCTCATATTTCTGAAGAGCTTTGGAGCATCCTAGGTCATGAGGGTTCTGTTGCTTATGAATCTTGGCCAACGTTCGATGAATCCAAGCTAGTGGACAATGAAGTGGAAATCCCTGTCCAAATTAAAGGGAAGGTTCGTGCGAAGCTTGTCGTTTCTAAGGATGCTACGAAGGATGAGCTAGAAGCATTAGCATTAGCTTCTGAGCAGGTTCAGCAATGGATTGATGGCAATGAAATCAAAAAAATCATTGCAATTCCTGGAAAAATGGTGAACATCGTTATTTAATAACTAATAAAGCTGCTTAATCTCCTTGTGAGATAAGCAGCTTTTTTGTGAAGTAAAGCGAGAAATAAATCATGTAGGTAAAGATGTTATATTATTAAAAGTTCAAATATAATTACAAAGAAAACATGAACAAATAGATGGCTGATTTCCGCTCTAGTCGGACGCTAAAATCAATTCTACTTTTTAAAAAAACATAAATTTTTCATTATTTTCTAATCATTATTCGTGTTTTTCTATACTAACTAATCTTGTTGTTCCTACTCTAAAAATCAGGAGACGCCTTCTTCATCATTTCGAAACATGAATTTCAATGAAAGTAACCCAACAACATGAACAATAATAATACCTATCGCAGTTACCATGAAACTCTCCTTTCAATGGTTAAATTAACGAAGCTATAAATCCTTTCATCAGTAGAGTCCCTTGCTCGGTACCAATAGACTCTGGATGAAATTGAAAACCATACAGAGGGTAGTCTCTGTGTTTAATAGCCATTATTTCTTGGTCATCCTCAGCTCTAGCAAGTATCTCAAAGCAATCCTGTAAGCTGTTCTCTTCAATTACTAGAGAGTGATAACGCATGACGGAGATAGGGCTATCAAACACGGAAAATAATGCATTTTGTGTATGCGATATTGTGGAGGTTTTACCGTGCATAATTGTCTTAGCCTGCACTATATTTGCTCCAAATGCAGCCCCAATAGATTGGTGACCAAGGCAGATTCCAAGAATAGGATACTTCTTATATAATGCTTGAATCACTTCAATAGAAATACGTGCATCTAATGGGTTTCCTGGACCAGGGGAGATGACAATTGCTTCTGGTTTAAGCTCCTCTATATCTGAAAGGCTAATAGCGTCGTTTCTGACAACCATCACATCTTTTCCAAGCATTCCTAATTGTTGATAAAGGTTATACGTAAAGGAATCATAATTATCTATTAGCAGGATCATCGAATCACCTCCAACAGTGCTTTTGCTTTGTTTAAGGTTTCCTCATATTCATTTTCAGGGATGGAGTCATACACTATTCCTGCACCTGCCTGAACATGGGCCATCTGGTCTTTTACAATCATTGTTCGGATGGCCAAGGCAAGGTCCATATCGCCTGTAACTGAAATATATCCGACTGCACCTGCGTATACTCCGCGCTTTATAGATTCTAATTCGTTTATAATTTGCATGGCGCGGATTTTAGGTGCTCCTGAAACTGTGCCAGCAGGTAAACATGCTGTCAACACGTCTAATACATGGGTATCTTTTCTTAAACGACCGGTTACTTCTGAAACTATATGCATGACGTACTTGTACAATTCAATCTGCATATACTTATTTACTTGGACCGTACCAATTTCAGATATTTTCCCTATATCATTTCTTCCTAAGTCAACGAGCATTCGATGCTCTGCTACTTCCTTTTCGTCAGATAGTAAGCTAGCAGCCATTTGCTGATCTTCTTCGGGAGATTTTCCACGAGGCTTTGTGCCAGCAATAGGGTTAGTTGTGACATATCCATTCTTTACTTTTACCAGACTCTCAGGAGACGTGCCTAAAACAACGTAGTTTCCGAAATCCATATAAAACATGTAAGGGGACGGATTAGAAGTTCTAAACTGACGGTAAAGAGAGAACGGATTCCCTGTGAAAGGGGAGGTGAAGCGCTGCGATATTACTACTTGAAAAATATCACCTTGAACAATATGTTTCTTAGCTTTCTCTACCATTTCCTTAAAGTTCTCTTTTTGAATTGTTGGCTTAAAAGAAAGCTTAGCTAGAAACTCTTCATGATGAGTAGCGCCTGCTTGAAGGTCTTTGTATATATCATTAATAGCCTCCAACATATTGGTGGAAGTGCGACCGCTTTGGAACAGGTCAATTGCTGCAATCGTTATGATTTGTTTCAAATGATCATAAACAACAAAGGTGTCATAAAACAATGCATGTATATCAGGCATATTTAAACCATCGGGGAGTGACTCTCCAATCTGTTCGGTGTAAAATGCTGTTTCATAACCAAAGTAACCTAGCATCCCACCAAAGAAAGAGAAGGGATATTGTTCCTTATGTTCCGGAAGAATCGTTTTTAGTTTGTCTAAAATACTAGGTCCTGTGTGCTTGTTTCCATGTTCGTCGGTAAAGAGGTAATTAAACTGGTTGCCTTCGATCTCTGCAATTGGATTTAGCGCAATAAACGAATACCGTCCACTTTCCTCATGCTTTGCGGAGGATTCAAACAGCATTTTCTTTTTCCCATTTAATGCATGATAAATGGAGATAGGGGTCATCATATCCCCTTGAATTTCTTTCATTTCAAAGCTTCTCGTCTCAACTGTCATTTTCTACACTCTCCTCTTTCTCAGCTCGGCTCATTTAAAAAAGAATACAAAAAGACTCTCCATCCAAAAAGGACGGAGAGCCGTGGTGCCACCTTCATTGATTACTATTGTAATCCACTTGTTTGCAGCAATTAGCTGCTAGTCCTATAACGTAGACAAACGCCAAGGCCTACTACCAGTTCGACCTTGGAACTCAGAAGCCCATTCGTCATATGCTTTGCGCTGACTTGCACCAGTCGTCAGCTCTCTTTGGCATCCCATATGATTACTACTCTTCGTCATCGCTCATTAGAGACCATTGTATTATAAATAGTTTCAAAATTCAATGCATTCTTAAAAAAAGAATCCAATTTTTATCCAATTAAAGTTCTAGACTTTTAGCAGCACTCATTCCAGCTAGCTTACCAGTGACAAGGGCAGAGGTTATATTATAGCCACCAGTGTATCCATGTATGTCTAATATTTCTCCACAGAAATATAAGCCTTCTTTTTTTCTGGAAGCCATTGTTTTCGGTTCAATTTCCTTAATGGAAACCCCACCGCCTGTAACGAAAGCTTTCTCTAGTGGCTGGGTGCCGTGAACCTTGACGATAAATTGTTTAAAAAGATGAGCTAGGGATCGAATTTTCTCATGAGAAAGGTTTTGTCCATCCTCACTTTCCTGAATTTTCGCTTGCTCTAACAAAAACAGTAGCCATCTTTCAGGAACTAATCCTTTCCAGACGTTTTTAACCGCTTTTTTAGGTTCTTCTTTAATGGCAGACAGAAGCGCTTGGAATGTTTCTTCCTCGTTCAAGTGGGGAAGGCTATCTATTCTAACAGACACCGGGCCCCCATTTTTCTTAATTTCCTTTACAACAAATTGACTGCAGCGCAGGATAGCAGGTCCACTTAACCCAAAATGAGTGAAGAGCATGTCCATCTGATGGGTAATGATTGCTTTTCCTTTTTTATTTAGAACAGATACAGCTACATCTCTTAAGGCTAATCCTTGAAGCTCCTTCGATTTGATGAATGTCTCGCTAGATAACAGAGGTACCTCTGTTGGATATAAATCGGTAACTGTGTGACCAGCCTTTTCTGCCCAAGGGTAGCCATCTCCTGTAGAGCCAGTTTGTGGAACAGCCTTACCTCCAACTGCGACCACTACTGCTCCTGCGGTGATTTCCTCACCAGTTGCCAAACGAATTCCGATCACTTTTTCTTCGTTCATTAACAATTTAGCAACAGGGGCGTTTAGCTTAATATCTACCTTTAATCTTTTTAATTCGTCCAGAAGGGCATTCACAACATCCATTGCCTTGTTAGAGACAGGGAACATTCTTCCATGGTCCTCTTCTTTTAATGGGACACCTAAATTTTCAAAAAAAGCAATAATATCCTCATTATTAAATACGGAAAACGGGGAAAATAAGAAACGACCGTTTCCCGGAATGTTCTTTACTATTTCCTCCTGGGGAAGCCTATTTGTGACGTTGCATCGCCCTCCACCAGATATTGCTAATTTCTTTCCGAGCTTGTTTCCTTTTTCGATCAATAAAACCTTTTTGTTCTCAGCACCTGCTGCGGCAGCGGCCATAAGTCCTGAGGGACCCCCGCCAATGATAATTACGTCATACATAGTATATTCACACTTTCATTTTTTCTTTATTATACATGATTGTAGTTTTGATGAGACAGTTGTAAACTGTAATATAGACATTTTAAAGGATTGGGCGGGTTAGATGGCATCAAATTTACTAAAAGGGACAATGATTTTAACGGTTGGTCTCTTGTTATCCAGGATTTTAGGAGTTCTTTATGTTATTCCTTTTTATCAAATTATTGGCGAAGAGTATATGGCACTTTATCAATACGCTTACACCCCTTATTCCATTATGCTAGCAATAGCTGTATCAGGGGTGCCGGTTGCAGTTTCCAAGTTTGTATCGAAATACAATGCTTTAGGGGATTATGCGACAGGTAGGAAGCTAATGAAATCCAGCATGCTCTTAATGAGTATCACTGGTATTTTAGGTTTTCTCATGCTTTTCTTTTTAGCAGATCCTATTGCACATATGATTATTAAGGATGATGAAGCTGATTTTTCTGTAGGTGACGTAGCTACCGTGATCAAATATGTCAGCTTTGCGGTAATAGTTGTTCCATTGATGAGTTTAATAAGAGGTTTTTTCCAAGGCTATCAGCATATGACCCCTACTGCAATATCTCAGCTGTGGGAGCAAATTGTACGTATTCTGTTTGTGTTAGCTGGAGGATTTTTTGTCGTATACATATTGAAGGGTACAGAAAAGACTGCTGTATCTTTTGCAGTATTTGCAGCCTTCCTTGGTGCATTAGCGAGTATGGTCGTTCTCTACTGGTATTGGAAGAAGCTGAAGCCAGAATTTAACATGCTGATGAATGTTACTGGCAGAACGAGCTCGGATGTTTCTTTTACGAATATTTACAAGGAGATTTTAATTTATACAGTCCCATTTGCATTGGTTGGGGTAATTAATCCGCTATTTCAATTTATCGATATGATTACCTTTAACAGTGCTATGTCTGTTATCGGTATAAGTGGGGATATTTCCAATATTTTATTAGGGATGTTGAACTTTTCTGCACATAAATTAGTAATGATTCCTGTCATGCTTGCTACCGGATTTAGTATGGCTTTAATACCTTTTATTACGAGCTATTATGCAAAGCGAGATTTTGTTCAAGTAAGAAAATCACTCGATCAGTCATTTCAAGTATTATTATTTCTAACCGTCCCTGCAGCGCTGGGAATCACTGTGTTGTCAGCGGAATTTTATCACTTATTTTATGAATCAAGTGAAACTGGTTCAACTGTTTTAGCACACTATGCCCCAGTCGCCATTTTATTTGCCTTGTATCCTGTAACGACTGCCATTCTACAAGGAATAGATCGTCAAAAGCTTATCATTCTAAATCTTTTATTAGGTATTTTAACTAAGCTATTGTTAAATACACCTTTTATCAAAGCATTTGAAACAGACGGCGCTATTATGGCAACTGCATGTGGTTATTTAGTAGCTATAGGACTGAATTTGTTTGCAATACGAAAAACATTGCATTATAAGTCTACGATGGTAGCAAGAAGAATTCTTCTAATACTAATCATTAATGCAATTATGCTTACACTTGTCTACGCTGTAAAACAAGGAATGGGAAGCTTATTTAATATTGATAGTAAGATGGAAGCATTAATGGTAATTATAGTTTGTGCCGGTGTGGGAGCAGCCTTTTATGGCTATGTAACCCTACGTCTAGGCTTAGCTCAGAAATTACTTGGGGAGAAGGTCACACGTTTGGCGAAAAAATTAGGTTTTAAGGAGAAATAAATGCGATTAGATAAATTTCTATCTCATATGGGATATGGTACAAGAAGTGAAGTAAAAGTCCTTATAAAATCAAAGGCAATCGAAGTAAACGGTGTAGTTGCTAAAAATGGATCGAATCACGTTAATGAATTAGAGGATAAAGTAACTGTCTATGGAGAAGTAGTGGAGTATAGAGAGTTTATCTATTTAATGATGAACAAGCCACCAGGAGTAGTTTCTGCTACGGAGGATTCGAGGGATCAAACCGTCATCGATCTATTAGACGATGATGTTAGACATTTTGAGCCGTATCCGGTCGGAAGACTAGATAAGGATACGGTGGGACTGCTGCTTTTAACCAATGATGGGGCACTTACCCATCGTTTGTTGTCACCTAAGAAGGATGTTCCTAAAGTATATTACGCAAAAATTGCAGGTAGAGTTACTGAAGAAGACATTGAAGCCTTCAAAGAAGGAGTCATTTTAGATGATGGGTATCACACGAAGCCAGGCTTCCTGACTATTTTAAAGAGTGACCAAATATCTGAAATTGAGCTAACTATAACAGAAGGCAAGTTCCATCAGGTGAAAAGAATGTTCCAGGCAGTAAATAAGGAAGTCGTTTATTTAAAGAGGTTGTCTATGGGGGCCCTAAAGCTTGATAATTCTTTGGAAGAAGGAACTTACAGAGAGTTAACAGAAGAGGAATTATTAAGTCTATAATAAAGAGACTGGGACAAAACCATCCTCTTAAATGAAAAAGCCGATGAAATTTTACAATAAGTAAAATTTCACCGGCTTT
>JBEMAY010000031.1:405-35679 GCA_040274765.1 Psychrobacillus sp. | reverse complement strand
AACAAAATCGAGAGCTGAATTAGCTCTTTTTCCAGAATGTAAACTATGATAATAGCAAAAGGGTTGGAAACCGTTTCGATTTCCAACCCTTTTGTCTACACTCTGAGACGGCTATAAAATAATATAGCCATCTATTCATTTTTTCTTTTTTAAGCTACCATCTTACGGCAAGCTTCTGCACATTTACGACAAGACTCCGCACATTTCTGACAGTGTTCATGATCATGCTTTGCACATTCTTCACCGCAAGCTTCACAGATTTGGGCACAAAGCTCACAAATTTCCTGCACAAACGGGCTATTTCTTGTCATAGCCTGGACTGCATATGCACAAATATCTGCACACTCACGATCTAAGCGTATACAATCTGTCATCATTTTAACATGGTCTTCCTTTAGACAAGCATCAAAACAATAATTGCAAGCCTCTAAGCATTCTAGGCACGCCTTTATACATTCTTCATACTTCGTATTCATTATAACTCCTCCTCTTATTTATCTATCCGTCATTATTTTTCCCTAAGGGTTAGGATTTAAACAAGTTGAGCTTCATCTAAACTTTTGTTATGAACACTGCTACTGGACGTCTGATAACTCATCTTCCGTAACCCACTTATGATTCTTAACCTCTGTCCCATCAGTAGTTGAAATGTAATCAATCATGTAAACCGTCGTATCCTCAGATGACTCAATTATCGCCTCTGCGCCATCCATGCCTTCCATATGCTTAGCATTCAACTTCACGTTCGAGCCAACGATTCCCTTTCCATCCGTCGCCTCTAATTCCTCATGTATTACCCATTTATGATTCTCCACTTTCTCTCCATCGGTCTCAGAATTATATGTAACTGCATATACCGTTGTATCAAAGGCACCTACAATAGTCGCCTCTGCACCTTTCATGCCATCCATGTGGTCCGCCTCTATGACCGCCTTGCTTCCAACCTCATAAGTTGGATCTTTTGCTTCTTGTAAACCATCTGGTAGCTTTCCTCCATCGTCTATATGATTCATATGGGCATGCTCTTGCTCTGTATTAGTATCTTTTGCAGCTTTTTCATTTTCATCTCCGCACCCTGCAAGCAATAATAACGAGCATAATCCTGTTATAGCCATTTTCTTCATCTATCTCGCTCCCTTTCCATGTGTCAAATACGTTTTTTTAAAAGAAAGCGACCACCAATTAGCAGTCGTTTTCCCTTATCATTCTATTTATCCAGTTTAATGCGTTGTAAACGTAAAGAATTTAGAACTACCGAAACTGAGCTAAATGCCATAGCTGCTCCTGCCACCCATGGAGCGAGCAAACCAATTGCCGCTATTGGGATACCCATTATATTATAGGCGAATGCCCAGAACAGATTTTGCTTAATGTTTCTCATCGTTTTGCGGCTCATTATAATAGCATCTGCAATACTATTTAAATCTCCACGAATTAGAGTAATATCAGCTGCCTCCATTGCTACATCTGTTCCAGTACCGATGGCCATACCAATATCTGCAACAGCTAACGCTGGTGCATCATTGATGCCATCCCCAACCATAGCTACTATTTTACCCTTTGTTTGGAGCTTTTTAATTTCCTCTGCCTTGCCTTCTGGAAGTACCTCCGCAATTACCTGGTCAATACCAGCCTGCTTTCCTATTGCAGCAGCAGTTAACTTATTATCACCCGTGATCATTATGACCTCAATATTCATTTTTCTTAATCGCTGGATGGCCTGAAGAGAAGATTCTTTAATAGTATCAGCAACTGCGATCATCCCGACGTATTTTCCATCTATACTTGCTAGCATAGCCGTTTTTCCTTGCCCTTCGAGTTCCTCCATTGGCTTAAGGATAGTTGCTAAACTAATATTGTTTTGATTCATCAATTTTTTAGTGCCAACCAGCACTTCCTGATTATTAATTGTTGCTTTCACACCATAACCTGGAATTGCTTCAAACGATGTAGCTTCATGGATGGTTATACCACGTTCATTAATTCCTGCAACAATGGCCTCAGCAAGAGGATGTTCCGATTGTCTTTCAGCTGCCCCTACATATGCTAGAAAGTCGGCCTCATTAATACCCTCAGCAACCATTACATCTGTTAGCTTCGGCTTTCCATAAGTTACGGTTCCAGTTTTATCTACAACCACCGTATCAATCCGCTGTGTACCCTCTAAATGTTCTCCGCCCTTAAACAGTATTCCAAATTCTGCAGCTCGGCCAGAGCCAGCCATAATAGAAGTCGGAGTTGCAAGACCTAGAGCACATGGACAGGCTATTACAAGTACGGCTATCAGAGCCTCAAGAGCTGGTGTCATTTCTCCTGGATTCACTAGTAAAAACCAAACTAAGAAAGTAACAATAGCGATTCCAACAACAATTGGAACGAATATTCCTGATATTTTATCGGCTAAACGCTGAATAGGTGCTTTAGAGCCTTGGGCATCCTCTACCACTTTAATAATTTGGGAAAGCGCAGTGTCTCTCCCAATCTTCGTTGCTTTCATTTTAAGGGATCCATTTTTATTGATGGTGGACCCAAACAACGAATCACCCATTACTTTATCAACCGGTATACTCTCCCCAGTAAGCATGGACTCGTCAACTGCACTGTTTCCCCCTACTACTTCACCATCGACAGGAATTTTTTCTCCTGGCTTCACTATGAGTATGTCTCCTACTAGCACTTCCTCAATGGGGATCACTAGCTCAGCGCCATCTCTTATCACTAATGCTGTTTTTGCTTGGAGTCCCATTAGTTTTTTGATAGCCTCCGAGGAGCGTCCTTTTGCCTTTGCTTCAAAAAGTTTACCTAATAAAATAAGCGTAATGAGGACTGCACTCGTTTCAAAGTAAAGCTGAGCTGCATGGTGCTCACCAGACGTTATAATTGCTTGATACACACTATAAAAATAAGCAGCCGAGGTACCTAGTACGACAAGCACATCCATGTTTGCACTTCCATTTTTCAAGGCTTTGTAAGCACCAATATAAAATTGTGCACCTACGATGAATTGAACAGGAGTCGCTAGTGCCATTTGCACCCATGGATTCATTAAAAATTCAGGTACATACATAAATGATGTAAAGGAAAAATGACCAACCATCGTCCAGAGAAGTGGCAGGGACAATAGGGCTGCCATAATAAACTTTGTCTTTTGTTTTTTTATTGCTTCCTCTCGATAGTCAACGGTTTCCTTATCCTCTGAATTTATAATCGCTCCATAACCAAGCTTTTCTACCTTATCAATAATATCGTTCATCGTTATATGGGAAGGGTTAAATTCTACAGTCGCTCGTTCTAAAGCAAGATTAACGTTAGCTGCACTTACCCCTTCCAATCTATTTAAACCTTTTTCAATACGAGCTGAGCATGCAGCACAGGTCATTCCCGTAATAGCAAATTCCTTTTTCTCTTTCACCACACCATAACCGAGTGTCTTAATCCTCTTCTCCAAGTCTTCTTCGGCTACTTTTTCAGGGTCATATTTAATAACAGATTTCTCTAATGCTAAATTGACACTGGCTTCTTCGACACCATCCATTTTGCTAATAACCTTTTCGATTCTTGCAGAACATGCAGCACAGGTCATCCCGGTTATTTTATAGCTAGTCTGCTTTAAGTTATTACTCATTTCGTTACCTCTCTTCATATACGGCTAGGGGGTATATTCAAACTAAATAAAGAGAGTGCTTAAATAGCACTCTATCTATTATTGAACATCATAGCCTTGATCATCAATCGTGTCTTTAATTTTGGCTAGCGTTACTTTATCTTCCTCAAATGAAACATCCACTTTGCCTGATTCCAGATATACTTTCACTTGCTCCACTCCGTCAAGATTACCTACACTCGTTTCTACAGATTTCACACAGTGTCCACATGACATACCTTTGACTTCTAAAGTAACTTGATTTAACATCTTCATTCCTCCTATTTTCTCATTAGTTTTTGAATAGTAACAAGCAGTTCATCTAATACCTCTTCATCGCCCTCAGATAGCCTATCCTTAACGCAACCTTTTAAATGCCCTTGTAAAAGAACTTTGGCTACACTATTTAAGGCAGACTGGGTGGCAGAAAGTTGTGTAATAATATCATCACAATAGATGTCCTTTTCAACCATTCCTTTAATACCCCGAATCTGGCCTTCTACTCTATTAAGTCTATTTGTTAAATCTTTTTTAACATGCTCAGGATGGTGACTTCTCCTACAGGACAAATCGGTTGGTGATATTGTATTGTCTTCTATTACATTGTCCAAGTAACCAGCCTCCTATTCTTACTAACAGTATATGATACCCTTCAGGGGTATGCAACTAAAATACTTTGAATACTATTTGTTTTATAGACAAATCAGTTTCAACGTCTTATTTTAAGCAAAAATCAGTTCTATTTCGCAAGAAAAAAAGCCCATAGGAATGCCTTTTCAAGTGATTGTTTATTAAAGCTTTGTTAAGACTATAGGTTGATTTTGGCTAACCATTCTTTTTTATAGTAACTTTAAACATAAAAAAGGAACTCTCAAATGGCTATTAAAAACATAAATAGATGATAAATTGGTTGGTTACAGTTTTTCAGATTTTTTATGTTTGTAAATTAATTAGCGATTTATCGATGCTAAAGCTAGTTCCATTTATGGATTGGAGCGCCAGACGGCAACTCCTATGGGATGAGTGAGACAGATAAGCCATCACAACCACGCGCGTAAGCGATGGGTGATGGCTTATCGCTCACCCCGAGGAAAGCGTCCGGATGGGGCGGAAATCATGTATAAATAGGAAAACTTGTTGTTCATTAAATTCGAGTATAAGTAAGGAGGCTAAATACTTCACGAATTTTGTTCATTATGCAATAGACGAAATTTACAAGAAATGAGTTGGTCAAATATGACACAACTCATTTCTTAAATTATTTATCAAATTTAATACCCTTTAGTAAATCTGCAAAGGCATTATTAATTGGTTCTTCTTCTTTATTTTGCTTTTTCAAGTATTGCTGAACGGATTTTTTATCTACTTTACCGCCGCCTTCTTTTTTACGACGAGCCTCAAATGCAGATAGCTTCTCGCGATGGCCACATTTACATACGAAAATTTGGCCTTCCCCTTCACCGCGAAGCTCTAACTTCTTCTTACATTGTGGGCAGCGAGCATTCGTTACACGTGCGACATTTTTACGATGACCACATTCACGATCCTGGCATACAAGCATTTTACCTTTCTTGCCGTTTACTTCAAGCATTGGTTTTCCACAGTCTGGACAAGATTTAGTTGATATGTTGTCGTGCTTATATTTTTTATTACTGTCTTTTATATCAGAAACGATTTCTTTCGTATAGTTCTTCATTTCAGATATAAATACTTCTTTTTTAAGCTTACCCTTAGCAATGGCCTCTAGCTTTTGTTCCCATTCACCAGTTAATGTAGGAGATTTTAGCTCTTCTGGTACTAAGTCTAGAAGCTGACGACCTTTAGATGTGATGTGAATATCCTTTCCACGCTTTTCAATTAAAAATGAGTTAAATAGCTTGTCGATAATATCCGCACGAGTAGCCACTGTTCCTAATCCACCTGTAGATTTTAATGTGTCGGCGAGCTGTTTATCCTGCATTTCCATATACTTCGTAGGGTTTTCCATTGCTGTTAGTAAGGTTGCTTCATTAAAGCGTGCTGGTGGCTTAGTTTGACCAGATGTTTGAGCGATCAGTTTTACATTTAATAAATCTCCCTTTTCGATTCGAGGTAAAATCTGCTCCTTTAAGTCATCTGTTGACTCATCTTCTACGTGGTTTTGATAGACTTCTTTCCAACCACTCGCTAGAATAGTTTTTCCTCTAGCAACAAAATTTTCATCCCCAATTTTTGCACGCAACGTTAGCTGCTCATACTCAAAGGCTGGGAACATAACCGCTAGGAATCGTTTAACAACTAAATCATAAATCTTACGTTCTTTATCATTGAAGGCAGAGAAGTTTACATAGCCTTCCGTTGGTATAATCGCATGGTGATCGGAAACCTTACTGTCATCCACAAATGATTTGGAAGCTTTTATAGGCTTGCTTAAAATTTTATTGGCAAGAGATCGATATTCCCCTACCGCACAAGCTTTTAATCGTTCTGGAAGTGTACTAACAATATCTGATGAGATAAAGCGTGAATCTGTACGAGGATACGTTAATACCTTGTGTTGCTCATACAGCTTTTGCATAATATTCAACGTATCTTTTGCGGAGTAGCCAAAGATTTTATTGGCATCCCGTTGAAGCTCGGTTAAATCATAGAGACCAGGAGCAAATGACTTCTTCGGCTTTTTCTCAATTTCTGTTACGGTAGCGTTACCTTTCCCAAGCTTTTTCACGATTGCATCTATTTTCTCTTTTTCAAAGCTACGACCATTTCCTTTTGCATCCTGCCAAGTAAGCTTTAAATTATCTACTGTTTGTGCTTCAATTCCATAGTAGGTTTGCGCTTTGAAATGCTTGATTTCATCTTCACGCTTCGCAATAATTGCCACTACTGGCGTTTGGACTCGTCCACAATTAAGCTGCGCATTGAATTTGGTAGATAGTGCACGGCTGGCATTAAGACCAATGTACCAATCTGCCTCTGAACGGGCTACTGCAGAAGCATAAAGATTTTCATACGCTTTACCAGGCTTTAAGTTAGCAAAGCCATCCTTGATCGCTTTGTCTGTAACCGATGAAATCCATAAGCGTTTAATCGGCTTATTTACTTTTGCTTTCGCAATAATCCAGCGAGCAACTAGCTCACCTTCTCGACCAGCGTCTGTCGCAATAATAATTTCATTAATATCCGAACGAGTAAGCTGCGATTTCACTGCATTATATTGTTTACCTGATTGTTTAATGACAGCCAGTTTAAGGTTTTCTGGTAGCATCGGTAAATCTTCTAAATTCCATGTTTTATATTTTGCATCATAGCTTTCCGGGTCTGCTAATGTTACTAGATGGCCTAAAGCCCAGGTAACTACGTAATCCTTACCCTCTATATATCCGTTTCCTTTTTTATCACATTTAAGCACCCGTGCAATATCTCTTGCAACAGATGGTTTCTCTGCTAATACTAAGCGTTTTGCCATTCCTAACATCCTTTCGTAAATCCCTATGAATAATATAGCATAGGTTTTCGTCAGATTCAGTTAGCAACACAAGAGTTACTTGGTTTTATCACCGTTCGTAGGGGGTTATCACCGTTCATAGCAGTTTTATCACCGTTCAGCGGAATTTATCACCGTTCGGAAAGATTTATCACCGTTCGTTGAAATATATCACCTGTAGCTTACCGTGATGAATAATTGACGTTGTCTATCTCATTTTGGGACACTTCCAGAGAATATAGCTGGATGGGACCCACTAATACTTTAAAATCTATGGGCTACGTTACCTCTATTAAAATATGGGACCGAAACCTGTTTTCTTAATAGCCCCTCTAGCTTCAAAGGGATATGTATTAGCTTCTCAGCTTCAGTTATATCCATCCATACAATTTCCTCAATCTCATTTGGACGAGAAAGAGTAATATCTCCCCCTGTAACATTCCCTTTAAAGGTAATAAAGATTGTGTGATGCTTTATATCTTCAAAAAAGGCTTCATTCACATATATAATCCCATCAATCTGTATATCAAGGCCTGTTTCTTCTTTAGCTTCTCGAATTACTGCTTCCTCCAATGTTTCTCCTTTTTCAACTCTTCCTCCTGGAAGCGTAAAGTAAGAACCATGATTTCCTTTGTTTTTTACCATTAAAACCTGCCTACCACTTTTGTCAAAAAGAATTACATAAACCACGTTTACATTTTCCACGATCTGCACCCTAATCCTTTCAATCTAACTAATTACAATAAAGGGATAACCCACCTGATACAGGTTATGATTATCCCTTGTTTACATATTTGATTAGACTAGCTTTTGTCCACAGTTCGGACAGAAGTTAGCACCTGTTGTTTTTTGTCCACAGTTCGGACAGAAGTTTGGCATTTGACCGTTGCCCGAGTTACCACTGCTCGGTTGGTTATTTGGAGAAGAAGATTGGCTCTGACCTTGGCCTGAATTACCTTGATTCATGTTTTTCATCATTTCATTTGCCATGTTCATGCCCATCATCATTCCTGCCATATCAGAGGCTGTACCTGATCCGGAAAGCTTTCCGGAGGCCATTGCATCTGTAACAGAAACCTGCTGATATTTAGAGAGATCTCCAATCATGCCATGGGAAGCATTTTTGGTAATCATATCTTGAATCTCCTTTGGATAGTTGAAGCTCATAATATGGAAGCCAGTGATTTTCATCCCCATATCCATGATTTGCATGTCTAAATCGTCTTTAATACCGTTAGCTATATCTGAGGCATTAGCCTGAAGGTTGAACATATCCTTGCCTTCTTTGCTAATCCATTTCATTAATAGCTGATCTAACACAGAGGTAATACGAATTTTTATATCCTCTACTAGATAGCTTGTGCGAACACCAGCAATCTTGTCGATTAGGGCCATGTAGTCATTTACTTTAAAGTTGAATGTTCCATTAGCTCGAATCGGCATTCCACCTGGCATCTGAGGCGTTGGAATATTGATTGGATTTTGTGTCCCCCATTTTACGGTAAATTCCTTCGTATTGACGAAAAGGACCTCCACGCGCATTCCACTGTTAAATCCAAATCTAAACCCTTTTAACGTAGAAAGAAACGGTATGATTTGAGACTCAATATCATATTCGCCGTCGTCCTCAAAGACTCCTTCGATGCGTCCGCCATTAAAAAATACAGCGTCCTGACCAGGTCGAATGATTAGCTTACTACCTTTCTTAATCTCTTCATTGCTCCATTTCCAAAAAATCATATCTTCTCTGAATTCTCGCCATTCCACCACATCTGAAAATTGATTTCTAAAAAAAGACATATCCTCATTCCCTTCATGATTGAGTTAAAATTTCCCGCTGCTTCCGCTAAATGATCTGCCACCGCTTGTTACACCGCCACCACTGCTTCCTCCACTGCCATTGTTGTTCGATGGCTTCTTTACTTTGGAAACTGTTTGATTGACGAAGACATCACGCTTACTATTTACCCTTGAATTATTTGCTTCAAAATAGGTTTGACTGTTAACCGTAACCCTACCACCAGAGTTAAATGCCATCATACCAACAATTATACCGCCAAGAGCTAGAGAAGCTCCAAGCTGGAACCACCATTTGAAAAGGATACTTTCAGGATTTACTCCAGGATTATATTCCATATAATTATCCGCAGTAAGGATAAAATTACTAAATGCATCGTAATAGCTTCCTGCAGATAACTCAGGCGTAATTTTATCTCTGAGTAGGTCCATTCTTTGATCATCAAGGTATTCCTCAGCTTTATCGAAGCCCCTCAATACAACATCTCTATTGACCATATCTATCCCAACTATTGCAGCACTTCCATTGTGCTTCCCATAGCCAATTCCTGTACGGTCGGCAAAATCTTCTACATAGGTGTTTAACCCTTTTCCATCTGCCCCATCGGTAGTAAGGATAACAAAGTCTGTTTCGTTTTTCTCACTATACTCGGCGGACAATTTCTCCAGTGCTTCCACTTCACTCGCTGACAGCACACCTGCATCATCAAATACGCGTTGCTTTGTATCAGCAGCTTCGGTTTGCCCCAGGGGAAGAAATAAAATAAATAGAGCAATGAGTAACATAAACTGTTTTTTCACCATAGGACACCCCCTACCGCGAAGGAAATACCTTTCAAGATAATAAAGGAAGCTGCCGCTATACCACTAAACCAGCCTGCAACCTTACCCATGCTAAGCGGAGGTTTACCGACCACTTTCCCTGTTTGCCCATTCATCGCAAAAATATGCTCTTTGTTTCCAAAGTCATAATAAACCAGCCAAACTGGCAATAACACATAATAAGCATTTTTCTTATTCGTATTAATTTGTTTGTTTTTATATTGAACGGAGGAGTAACCAGCAATGGTGGAGCCAATGTAACTATCTATGTATGGTTGCACCTTCGTTTTTACTCGGGAGAGCAGCTCCTGATCCGTATAATTATATTTTTCGGCTATGTAGCCAGCCAGATAAGGTGTTTTAAAATCCTTCAGGTTGTTGTAATCATACGGCTCCAGTTTATCCATTAGCTCATCATCCATTTTTTCAGATGCATCAACAGGCACCTTTACATACTTGAGATCTATATCACGATATACATCATAGAATTTTGTTTCCGTATAGATATAGTCCCCTCTTGTATAGGTTCTAACCTTAGTACCAACAGCATCGACCTTTGCCTTACTATCTAAATCGTACAGCCAAAAGGGCACATACATTCCAGTAATCCCTTTGACTCTGTCTGCAGTCATAAATCCTTTTGGAGTGAGACGACCATTTTTACACCATTTACGAAAAGCTTCCATCGCTTGATCCTTGTTTATAGTGAATGGTATAACCTTAGCTGGAGCAAGATCACCTGACAAACGGTCCCCTAACACGACAGCTGCCCCACAAAAACTACAGCTCGTTGCTGTCGTGTCCGCATCCGTTATGATGACAGCTCCACAGTTATTGCAATTGTATTGCTTTGCCTCGTCCCCTTCAAAGGTTGTCATAATATATTCATCAGAGAAGTCCTCTATATTGTCTTTTCTTCCACAGCTGGTACAGGATAACATGCCTGACGTACTATCAAACTCCATATCTGACCCACAGTTTGGACACTTATAATGGATAACCATCTTACCCCTCCTCGCCTATATAGGTTTCTTGAAACAGGCTGCAGCATATTGCCACAGCCTGTTATCATGTTCTATTCTTCTTTCGTTTGTAGCTGCTCCTTCAAGGCTGCTAGCTCATCATCTACATTCAATTGAGATTTCAATGCAGAAAGTTCATTTTCCACATTTGAATCTGAATTATATTTTGAGACCAGGTCATCGATGTTTTCTCCTGCACCTTTATTCAACTCTGCCATTGCATTTGCTTCATCTAGCTCCTGGTTTATTCTAGCTTCCATCTTATCGAAGGCAGACATAGAGCGGTTAGCCCCTCCCATAGAAGTGGCAAATTCATTGACCTTTTTCTGTGTTTTGGCAACAGCAGCTTTTCCTTTCAGAATCGATTTTCTAGACTCCAGCTCTCCGATATCATCTACAAGCTTATCGTGCATTTGTCTCATTTGAACTGTATTAGCGGAGGCTAATTCTTTTGCCGTTTTTAAGTCCGCTTCCTTCGCCGTGTATTCTGCCTTTTTACCAAGGAATTTTCTTGCATCCTCTTCATTACCAGCCTCAAGTGCCTTTATTGCATACTTTTGCATATTTGCAATGTCAGTTTGACATTCCTCAAGCTCGCGTGTCGCACGTTTTTCAGCAGCCATAATTGTTGCTGTTTCGGATTTTACTTTACCCAGATCTCTATTTAGGTCGCGTAAGTATTGGTCAATCATTTTTTCTGGATCCTCTGCCTTATCCAACAAAGCATTGATGTTACTTGACATAATGTCACGGAATCTTCTTAAAATTTCCATTACACACTCTCCCTTATTTTAATTTTTACTATATTTTAACAATTGGATATAACTCTTACAACTGTAAGGGATTTCTGTTTTCTTTGATCGATTACAAGGTGCCTTACCTATGAGTTATATTTTTTATACGAGAAGCTGCAGCCAAAAGTTTCAAATTATTTACAAACACAAAAAAACACTGAAGTTACAAGAAACTCCAGTGGTCGAGAATTTTTAAAAGCTATTAGTAAGTAGTCCAGCCACCGTCAGCAGTTACTACTACACCGTTGATGAAGCTAGCATCTTCAGACCCTAAGAAAATAGCAAGCTTTGCAATTTCCTCTGGTTGACCAGCACGTGGATTTAATGGCATACCAAGCTGCTGTTTCCCAGCTCCATATTGGCTCACGTTTGTCATAGAAGAAGAGATGTTTGTAATTACTGCTCCTGGTGCAATACCGTTACAACGAATCCCTTTATCTGCAAACATGAATGCTGTGTTTTTCGTTAAACCAACAACTGCATGTTTAGAAGCTGTATACGCTGCTCCTGCACGACCTCCGTAAAGGCCTCCGGCAGAAATGTTGTTTACGATTACACCGCTTCCTTGTTTCAAGAAAAGGTCAGTTGCAATTCGCATCGTTTTCATCGTTGCAGTAGTATTTACAGCAAACACCATGTCCCAACGAGCATCCGAAATTTCATTTACCGGCTCCATGCCATCCATAATTCCAGCGTTGTTAACTAGAATGTCTAGTTTACCGTAAGTTTTAACTGTTTCTTCAAATAAACGAGTAAGGTCGTCATCTTTAGTTACATTAGTGTCAATTGCAAAAGCAGTACCACCGTTAGCAGTGATTACTTCTGCAACCGCTTTCGCACCCTCTAAATTCATATCGGAAACGACAACTTTTGCGCCTTCTGCTGCATAGCCTTCTGCGATTGCTTTACCCATACCTGATGCTGCTCCAGTTACGATAGCTACTTTGTCTTGTAATTTCATTAAATTTGGCCTCCTTCAAGGATATTTTATTGTACACCTGTTCATTTAAAATTATACTTGAGTTAGCAATTTCCTACAAACAACATAAAACTAAATATTGTACATTATAGAACAAATTTCAAAATAGTGTTTAATATCTTTTGGAGGAAAATTTATGAAAACAGATTTACGTATTATAAAAACTCAGGAAAGTTTAAGGAATGCCTTACTATCACTTTTAAAAATAAAACCGCTAGAGTCTATCAACATTTCCGAGCTTTGTCGTTTAGCAAAAATTAATAGAGGAACCTTCTACCTTCATTATCAAAACGTACATGGAGTTTTTGAAAGCTACTTTGAGGAAATCATCGATGATTTAAGGAAATCTTACGAGGAACCTTATCTTCAAACCGACTTTAATATCCAAAACCTGAAATCCGACATGATCATTATCTTCCATCATGTAAAAAGATATGAAGGGTTTTACCAAATCATTTTTGACGAGGCTAGCCCCGTCAGATATTATTACAAACTTTTTCACGCAATCCGTAAAATGATGAAGGAGCTTACGATGAATTCCGTAGACTTTCTTCCTGAAAAACAAGTGGAATATTTTGTGAGCTACCAAACCAATGCCATCATGGGCATTCTATTAGAATGGCACAGCAACCACTTTTCAACATCTCCAGATGAGTTAAATGAATATCTTTATTCTTTTTCCAAACTGGTTTCTGAATGACCAAGGGGACTCAAACTAGATTATGCATGACCAGGAATCAGAGAAATATCGCTAAGCGGTGATAAATAGCAGCGAACGGTGATAAATTCCGCTGAACGGTCATAAATAGCAGCGAACGGTTACATATTCCGGTGAACGGTCATAAATTCTGCTGAACGGTCATAAAAGCTAGAAACACTCCATACAAAAAACGTCTGAGCCAAAAACTCAGACGTTTTCTTATAAAATAATTAGCAGCCAAATATATAAGCCGACCAAGGTTATAAAAAGGGTTGGTACGGTTAGGACTATCCCCACTTTAAAGTAGGTGCCCCAAGAAACCTTTACACCCTTACGAGATAGCACATGAAGCCATATTAATGTGGCTAGTGACCCGATCGGTGTGATTTTTGGTCCTAAATCGGATCCTATGACGTTTGCATAAATAAGAGCCTCGCGCATAATTCCGGATGTAGACGTTTCCGCAATAGCCAATGCATCAATCATGACCGTCGGAAGATTATTCATAACGGAGGAAAGAATGGCGGCTAAAAATCCCATCGATATAGTTCCAACAAACAGACCTTGGTCTGCTGCTGATTGGATCACGTCCGCTAAAATAGATGTCATTCCAACATTCTGCAGTCCGTAGACAACCACGTACATTCCAATTGAAAAGAATACAATGCTCCACGGTGCTCCCTTTACTATTCTCCCCGTTTCAATAGAGGAACTTCTTCTAGCCATCAGTAAAAAGAATATCGCAACAATCCCTACTACAAAGGAAACTGGCACTCCTATAAACTCACTTGAGAAATAGCCTACTAACAAGATTGCTAATACATACCAGGAGAGCTTGAACATTTTCCTGTCTCTTACTGCCTCTATTGGCTCCTTTAAATCAGCTGTGTCATAATTTTTCGGAATACTTTTTCGGAAAAATAAATACAGCACGATGATACTAGCCACTAGTGAAAACAAGTTCGGTACAATCATCCTTGAAGCATATTCCACAAATCCAATACCGAAGAAATCAGCGGATACAATGTTCACTAGGTTGCTTATGACAAATGGAAGCGACGTAGTATCTGCGATAAAGCCACTTGCCATGATAAACGGAAATACCATCTTCTCATTGAAATTTAAGTTACGCACCATTGCCAATACAATAGGCGTTAAAATCAAGGCTGCTCCGTCATTCGCAAATAATGCCGAAACTACGGCACCTAAAATAGTTACAAAGATAAACATGCGGACTCCATTACCCTTTGCAGCTCTCGCTACATGGAGTGCAGACCACTCAAAGAACCCAATTTCGTCTAAGATTAAAGAAATAATGATGATTCCTATAAATGCCAGTGTCGCATTCCATACAATACTCGTCACATCCAGTACATCCTGTACATCTACTACCCCTACTAGAAGTGCCACTAATGCTCCGCCGCAGGCAGACCAGCCAATGGATAAATTTCTTGGCTGTAAAATAACCAATGCGAGAGTGATGATAAAAATAATTATTGCTAATACAGTTGAAACCATAAAAACCCTCCACTACTAACGAACCAAATAATATTACTATAAAGGGTTGGATGGATATAGTAAATAGAGGTTTGCTAAAGTTGCATTAAATTTTCGAGCGAAAATGTTTCTAAAGTATTTCTCACCTTAAAAAAAGCCTCTGCCAAAGAAAAGCTGGTTAACCATATTGGATATTTATGTTAATTTAAATATAGGCTATAAACAAACGGGATTTGTATGTACTTTAGAGAAAGTCTCATATGGGGGGAATATACAGATGTCAAACCAAGAGAACGAAGAAATTCTTACAGGAGGTAACGTCACGGATGTATATCGTTCGGGAGATACTGTGCGTAGAGAATTAAAACCTGATAGTCATAAAATTCACAAGCTATTAAAGCATCTGGAGAACAAAGATTACAGTTATTCACCTAGGTTTTTAGGGATTGATGAAAAAGGAAGAGAAATATTATCTTTTATAGAAGGAGAAGCTGGTAATTATCCATTAAAAGAATACATGTGGTCTAATGATGTATTAGAAGAAATTGCGAAGATGCTCCGACTTTATCACGATTGTGTGAGTGACTTTACAATTGAAGAAGGTTGGAGATCTATAGATAATACTCCAGAACCATTTGAAGTAATCTGCCATAATGACTTTGCTATATACAACATTATTTTTAATCATAAGAGACCTATTGGCATTATTGATTTTGATGTTGCTGGTCCTGGTCCAAGAATTTGGGATATAGCTTATACTCTATACACTTGCGTCCCCTTAAGTAGAGTTTATCATTCTGAAACAGGTGAGGCTGTTTATTACAACGCCTTACAGCATGCCGACCGTATAAAACAAAGAGTTAAATTATTTTTTGATTCCTACGGTAAGGAAATAGATGAGGGTTATTTGGATATGGTATTGCTACGATTAGAAGGATTATGTAAAACGATTATAAGAAAAGCTCGTGAAGGAGACATCGCTTTTCGAAAGATGATAGATGAAGGGCATGTTGAGCATTATCAAAGCGATATAAAATTTATTCGTGACCATGGACATGAGTGGGCTCAAGAATAGTTTTGAGATGAGGTAAAGATCCGCTTCCAAAAAGAATAGACAGAAAAAATGAGCCTGGAAATAAATTCTCCAAGCTCATTTGACTATTGTTTTTCATTTTATCTGAATCGATGCAGAGCCCTTTAAATAATTTGGATAAGCATAAAACGGCAGCTTTATTGGGTTGAGCATATTCCCTTCTAGTTGAATTTCGGCATATTGGTATTCCACGTCCTGCCAGCTTCGTTGCGATGGTATATCTATATCTTCACCATTCGCGTTCTCTCCTTGAGAAAATAAAGAGTACAAATGGTTTTCTTTCATCGGTTTATATCTCAGCTCCAAACCTCCAGAAAGAATTTTCGTAACTTCTATTTTTTCAAAAGATGGCTGTTCTAAAATTTCCTTTTTATCAAAATCAACCAATAGGTAGCTTTCCTCTTTCGGCAGAGCCTGCACCTTGTCAAACTTTAAATATAGCTCCTTTGGCTCCTTAAAATAGTTACTTTGTAGAAAGTAAGTCTTCTCCAAATCACCGACTCCACCAAAGCCAGTGGAACCATTTCTTATTGAACTCCACTCTTCTCCTTTTTCGTCCTCCAGTCGTAAGTCCTCAAATTGAAGGAATACCATATCATTGCCTTTGTCATAGCGCAACGTAAGAGCTACTCGAAGTGGATAAATTTTAATTTCTTTAATAAAGACTTTTTGATTGTCTATGACTACTTCCTTATTTACCTCGTAAACCTTACCTTTCATTAAATCATTTTTAATAGTAAACGGAACTTCAAAGTCCGTATTGTCTCCTCCTTCTTCTATATCAAACTTAATTGTAAAATTTTTTGAATCAAATTTCTCTATGTCACTAAACGTAAAACTAAATTTATCTACTTTCCGATTACCTTTTTCTTGATTTGGGGAATTGTAGCTTATTGAACCGATTAATTCTTTCTCACCATTCAAAAACTTTATATCGTTATATTCTATATTTTCTATCGACCGTGGTGCCTCGAGCGTATAGAAAATCTCTGCTCCCGTCTCATCTATAATTACTCCATCTAACGTAAAGGTAATATGATTCTTCGTTTGACTAATACCAACTGGCTCATAGTATTGGTTTTCGATGATTGCTTCAAGACCCTTATCAAACTCAGGCTGAAGTACATGAACAAACCGTTCTAGTCCTGGGATGGATGCTACTGCACTTGCAAAGGCAGGTGAAACACGTATGGAAGTCACAAATGAAATCATCAGTATTGCTGCCACCGCAAACGTCCAAATCGCTCGCTTCTGTTTACGTTTTTTTGCCTTGGCCTTTCGCAGACCATCTTGAATAGCATTGTCTATTGATTCCTCAGGGATAGTAATCTCCTCTAACCGTTTTTTCGATTCGTTTATCATATCTTCCTCTCGCTCATACATGATCCGTACCCCCTTTCTCCGTTAGAAAATCCCTTAATGATTTAAGTGCTTTATGGAGCCTCGATTTTACAGTACCTTCAGGTATACTTTCTATTTCAGCAATTTCTTTTATCTTAGAGTCTTGATAGTACTTCATGTAAATGAGCTGCTGTTCCTTCTCTGACAAGGTCGAGATTGCTTCCTCTATTTCTAAATAAGTACTGTTCTCGTTATAACCTAGCTTTGGAAGAGTATCTTCAGATAAGAATCGTTTATTTTTCTTTAATTGTGTCTGACAGTAATTGATCATGATTCGGACCAGCCAGGTTTTTATATAGTTTGGTTCCTTTACAGTATGTATTTTTTGATAGGCTCGAAACGTGACTTCCTGCATTGCCTCTATCGCATCATGCTCATTTTTTAAAAAAGCATATGCTGTACGATAAAGAGCAGCCTTATGCATCTGCATTAATTGCAAAAAAGCATGCTCATCTCTTTGTATTGCTTTCTTTGCAATTTCTAACTCCTCCACTTAGACACCCCTTTTTTGCTTTCTTCTATACATTAGACACACGAACAGGGAAAAAGTTCAGTGAATTAAAAATTTTTTTCACTTACAATGGGATAAATACAAAAAGACTATAAACAACTTTGAATTGTTTATAGTCTCATTTTTTGCCTCTCTCCATTAAAAGAAAATGGGAGAGCAATTAGTTGATGCGAATCGTCGCCTCTTTAGTTAAGCTGTTGCTCATATCTGCATATAGAACAAATACACGAGCAAGCTCCTTTAACCGAGCATGAACGTCTTTATCAATAATTTTATTATTTTCATCAAAGTGGCTCGTTTGTGTATACACGTAGTTTGGGGTAACTAAGCACTTAAAGTAGTCGAGAATTGGCTTAAGCTGGTTTTCTACTACTAGATGATGTTGGAATGTACCACCATTAGCTACAATGGATACCGGTTTATAGCGCATGGACTTAGGATGCAAGAAGTCGAACGTATTTTTTAATACACCTGGGATAGATCCTTGGAAGATAGGCGTTGCAAAAATAAATCCGTCTGCTTGATCGAACTTACTTACTAATAGCTTCATGTCATCATTGTATTGATGGAAAGGTCGCCCGTCCACAAATTGATGCTCATAATTGGAAAGCTTAATGATTTCCAACGTGTAGTCTTTATTTATTTCTTCTATATATTCTTTCACTTGTTCTAATAGCACGCCTGTTTTAGATCCGATAATTGTTCCGTCTACCAATAGAATTTTCATCTTAACAGAACCTCCTTTTTCCGTTCTTTATTATATCAAAAAAACAGCCCCATTTTAGTAGAAAAGTTCCTGTTTGATGAAGTTCATCCTTTTGACTGAGAATTAACATTCTAGGCTATACCCGATTTTAACATCTGTAAAAGCGGGATGACCTAGATTATTGCAGTATATGCAATAGTTTCATGAACGACAATTACACCATCCTACTTATCGTTTTCCTTCTCTACAAATATCCCTTCTCGCTTCTCCCAATTGAAAAGCTCTTCTCTCGAAATAGGAGGCTCTTCCTTATCTTTTATAGGAGTGGCATTCAGAATATCTTTATTTTGATAAACATTTAGCTTATCTTTCTTCCCATGGATGGCATAATGATACATAGCGAATGCTAGCTGGCGCCCCTCAACGGCTCTCATTTTTTTAAAAGGTCCTTTCAATACCGGATTTAAGATTTTAAATAATCCCTCTGACAGACGTTCCCCTAATCTAAATTCCTCTCTCCCACCAATTATTAAGGAAGGTTTAAAAATAGAAAGACTTTGCAAGTTTAGTGCGATTAACTCCTTTTCTAGTCGTCCTTTGACCTGGCTATAGAAAAATGGAGATTTTATATTTGATCCGACAGCAGAGATCACATGAAAATTAGGTATCCCTCTCTTTTTGGCCAAAGATGCAATTTGAAGTGGGTACTCGAGATCCACTTTCTGAAACATTTCTTTCGATTTGGCTTTTTTTATCGTGGTCCCCAAACAGCAAAACAAGTCATCGGCTATCTCTAAATCCTTTTCCTCGAGTCGGTCAAAGTCCCTTACCCTTACGTCGAGCTTTGGGTGATTAAAATCAGGTATTCTTCTTACAATAATAGACACTGCTGTGTATTCTTCACTCTCACATAATTGCTTCACTAAAAACTGACCAGTAAAACCGGTTGCCCCTACTACTATAGCCGTTCGTTTAGTCATATTTATACCGCCTTTTAAATGTAATAATCACTTTCCTAGCCAAATTGTCATATCCTCCTGTCCGTCCCCATACAATAGAAGGAATATGTCTGAAAGGAAGATGATGAAATATGAAACTTGCTTATTTATTAAACACGCTACCTCATCGTGGATTGTATCCTGCCGATCGCGCAAATAGCCTTCTTTCTGCAATGAAGATGAAGGAAAATAAAGTTTTTGTTCCTTCTACTAATACAAGCCTCATTTACTACTTAGAAAAAAAGCAGATTAAACCTTTCTTGTATAAAACTAATGCTCAATTAGTAGCAGAGATGGACTCCTTCCAACCGGATTGTATCATTCATGATAGTGGTAATTCTGAGAAAGACCTCATTAAAAGATTAAAAAAAGATAATCGATGTCTTGTTCATTTTGATGATCATGGAGATGGTGGATTACTAGCTGATGTTGTATTTCAAGCACTCTATGAAACTCCTAAAGAGGCTTCAAAGGAAAACTATATTTATGGACCAATTGGATTCATACCCGTGCACAAGACTGTTTATAAAAATAATAACATGACGGACCTCCCCCCGCATATAGTGGTAGCTTTTCCCCATGAGGACCCTGAAAACTTAACATATCGTACACTAAGACATCTTGTGCAGCTTCATATCCCATTGCGCATTAGTGTACTAGTGAATGATCAATATAAGCATGACGTAACAGAACTAAAACGTTTTGCTCTAACAAGAAAATCTATTGGCATTATAAAAACGAATGAACCAGAAATTTATATCCCTTTAAGTGATATCGTCATTAGTTCTGGCTCTTATGTTCCTTATCTAGTTTCCCAGTTTCATGTACCATGCATTATCCTATGTGCACATGAGGAAGAGGTTAACTATGGATTTCCTACCGAAAAACACGGTTTTACCAACTTAGGACTAGGTAGGAAAATTAAACAATCATACCTGCAAAATGCGATTATGGAGATTATTCTCCATGAAAATCGTAAAAATGCCTACAAGTATAAACAAAAGCAGCTAGATTTTAGTAATCACCTGACAGATGTAGTACAACTAATAGAGCAATTAATCGTCTCTAAAAAAGAGGAAGAAGAAATTGCACATTAAGAGAATTTTTATGCTACAATGAAGCAAAAAGCTGAAGGTGAAAATTCATGACAAAACAACAGCTACAGACACAAATTGCTGAGTTAAAAATGGACTATATTCGATTACAAGGCGATATGGAAAAGCTTGAATCAAATGGACATCCTACTCAAGTGGAGAATGCTGAGCGTAGACTAGCACAAATGGAAGAAGACCTTGCTAAACTAAACAAACAGCTCGCTGAACTGTAAAACGTATTTTTTCTGTTTTCAGATAGGGGTAAGAGACGTATGAAAACCCGTCCTTTGGTAGGGTTAAAGTATGTTAACTGCCCCGTCTGTAATCTTTGCGATGCTTTTTTGAGCAAAGATACAGAGAAAATAATCGTCTTATCAGTTTTGCGAGCTTTCTTTTTGGAGGAAAAATTATATGTTAAACGTAGTAAATTTAGGACATACATTCGGTGACCGTACGCTATTTAAAGAGGTTTCATTTCGCTTAGTTGAAGGCGAACACGTAGGACTGGTTGGAGCAAACGGTGTTGGAAAATCAACATTGATGAGCATTTTAACTGGAGAGATTATATATGATGAGGGTCGAGTAGAATGGCTTCCAGGTACTCATTATGGATATTTGGATCAGCATACACGCCTTCAACCAGGGCGTTCCATGTTCGATACACTTCGTGATGCCTTCTTACCTCTTTATAAAAAGGAAGAAGAGCTTAATGAAATTATTGGTAAAATGGGCGATGCTACTCCTGAGGAACTTGAAGTATTGCTTGAACAAATGGCGGAAATTCAAGATGCATTGGATGCTGGTGACTTCTATTCATTAGATATGAAAATAGAAGAGGTTGCTAGAGGGCTAGGCTTAGATGCCATTGGACTAGACCGTCCAGTAGAAGCATTATCCGGTGGTCAGCGTACGAAGGTTTTACTTGCCAAGCTTTTATTGGAAAAGCCAAAGGTTCTCTTACTAGATGAGCCAACCAACTATTTAGATGAAGAGCATGTAAACTGGTTGTCTAATTATCTCAAAAACTATCCTCACGCATTTTTATTGATTTCCCATGACACAGAATTCATGAACGGAATTGTAGATGTTATTTTCCATCTAGAATTCTCGAAGCTTACACGCTACACTGCTTCCTATGAAAAATTCTTAGAGCTTGCGGAGCTAAATAAAAGACAGCATCTGGATGCGTATGAAAAGCAACAGGATTTCATCAAAAAACAAGAGGAATTTATCGCTAAAAACAAAGCACGCTACTCTACAACTGGACGAGCTAAATCTCGCCAAAAACAATTGGATCGTATTGAGCGTATTGACCGTCCGGAAACTGCAGCGAAGCCAGAGTTCGGCTTTAAGGAGTCTCGTAGCTCTGGACGTTATGTCATTGAAGCGGAGCATTTAGAGATCGGTTACGACAAGGCACTTCTTCCCCCTTTAACGTTTACGATTGAGCGTGGTGAAAAAATTGCTCTTGTTGGGATGAATGGGATCGGTAAATCTACTTTGCTAAAAACGATGCTAGGAAAAATTCCTCCAATTGGTGGTAAGGTGATTCGAGGCGACTTCTTATTCCCTTCTTACTTTGAACAGGAAGTAAAAGCTGGCAACATTACACCAATTGAGTCTGTATGGGAAACGTATCCAAGTATGGAGCAAAGCCAGGTTCGAGCAGCGTTAGCACGTACTGGACTTAAAAGTGAACACATTACTCGTCCCCTTTCCAGTTTAAGTGGTGGTGAGCAAGCGAAGGTTCGTTTATGTAAGCTAATGATGGAAGAAAGTAATTGGCTAATTTTCGATGAGCCAACAAACCATTTAGATATTCATGCAAAAGAAGAGTTAAAACGTGCGATGAAGGAATTCAAAGGTACAATCGTACTTGTGAGCCATGAGCCGGAGTTTTATGAAGGCCTAGTGACAAAGGTTTGGAACGTTGAAGAATGGTTCTCTACAGGGAAAGAAATTATTGAAGAGTAAAATTTTAAGCTGATCGTGAGAGGTATCACGATCAGCTTTTTTGCATAATGCTTTTGGCTTGAAGCCTTAGTTATCTCCCGTATCGAAAGTTAACTCTAAGTCTATCTCCATTTTCATAGCACGCCATTTTGCTCGATATTTGGCTTTTGGAATACCATAATATTGCTCATAGCGGCACAAGCTGCAAGAGCAGTGAACCTTGCCCTTGCTAAACTTACCTCTTACAGGCAGATATTTTTCTTCGTTGTCGTCCCAATAAAAAACGTTTCTTACAATTTTCATCTTTTTTTGAATGACTCGCTCTCGCTGATGGCGAGTATATGCCTTCGAACGATTTTTCATATTGTATCAGCTCCCTTGAGAAACCCGAGCTTGCAAGGTGCTTCAAGGGATGGTAACAGCGCACCCTACAAGCTCGGCATGTAGCTGAACAATTGGATTATATAATTCATAGTGTGTCTTACCCCTCTATTTTTTTACAATAATAGCATATCTCAAAGCAGAACACTAACAGCTATTTCTATAGCATATTGCATAGAAATTTTTTTGTTCATCGTGTATAAAGTTATAAAAGAGATAATTATTTAAGGAGATTAATACAGTGAAAACCAATGCTCTATTTTATAAAATACAAAAAAGAACTGTTACCACTAAGGACTATGTGAATTGGTCCCATAACTTATTAGCAAACGATATATCATCACCATCCGTAAATATACTTTCTTCCATCGTATATAATGAGAGTATTTTCGAAGTGGAAGTTTATTTCAATAGGGCTTTACAAGAGTTATCAATACAAGCACCAACCATTGAAACATGTACAAGAGATTATTTAGGTCATTTATCAGCTAAAATACTAGAGGCTAATAGTCATTCTGCGATATTTGATTTAGCTTACATGATGTATCGGATTATTGCATCTGATTTAGATTATCCGGACGATTTGATGGAGTGGTATGAGGTAAGTGAGCTGATCGATCAGCTGCGCTATAGCGTTGAACCTAATGAGCTTAATGAAGAAGAAGTAATATCAAGGATTAAGCTTGAGGCTAGCAATTATCCCGTTGAGCAAAATGTTCATACTTCCCAATCTACTAACAAAGACTAATTAAAATAGAAAAACGAACTTGGATTGGCTATTCCAAGCTCGTTACCTTTTTATAATTCTTCCCATTGAAGTCGCAACCTACTGCTACAAGCGGCACAAATAAAAAGTTCATATTAATCGCGCTTTTGTCATCGATTTCATTCAATTGAATTTATTGCCTAACTAAAAAATACTAAAACGTGAAACCTTCCACACGATTTCACGTCCTTATTTGTACATATTTTAAGCAAAAGCTAATGATTCTTTTGCCATGTCATCATTCATAATCATTTCTTTTAGACGTTGTTTTGCTCGGAATAAGCGAGATTTTACAGTTCCTATAGATACTTTCATAACCTCTGCAATTTCATTTAGAGAAAATTGATGTACGTAGAAATACATGATGGTTTTTTGGTAGATTGCATCTAGTTCAGATATTTTGTTTCGAACAATTCCGCAAACGTCTTCTTTTTCTAGCTGCTCCTCTACCGATAACACGTCTGATGCAATGAGGTCGAGTAATGAAATATCTAACTGCTCAGGTTGATTTGCAACGTATTTACTGCGTCTTACTTGCTTACGGTAACGGTCGCGGAATGTATTCATACAAATAGTTGTTAACCATGCTTTTACGTGGTCTACTTCCTTCATATAAGAATCGTACCTTACAACTTTCATCCATACTTCTTGCATTAAATCTTCTGCTTCTACAGGGTTTTTAGTCAGTTTTAGACATAGGTAGTATATGTAACGGTTATATTCTTCATATATATTCTCAATTGTAATTTGCATTTTTAATATCCTCCGGTTGGCTTTTCTTATAACTATATAATGCCAAATCCTAACCTTACCCTCCATCGGATTCTCTTTCAGAAAAATTACAAACGTGTAAGAAACATTGAAAGGTACCATGTAGTAAAGTACGCATCGACCATCCGGCACAACCTACTAGCGACCAAAGCCAACCACTAACTTCCTAGGAGGAATATAATTTTGGAAAATGGGAAATTAATAACTTGGGAACCAATACAAAACAATCCATTTGACCGTTTTAAAGATCCAATGGACTTAGTATCAATGCATTATGATTTCGAACAGTTCGAATTAACATTCGCAACATGTACACTCAACAACCCTGTACAGGAATTTAAATTCACATATAAGCAAGACGAGAATTATTTTTATCCAGTTCGTCATTTTCGCATTTTGGAAGAACATATAAGATCTGATTTGGAAAACCTTTTCGGTAAAATGTACAAGGAAAGAAAAGACGCTGGTTTGCCAAATCTCTTGTACGATTCTACTTTTTACAAAATAGAAAATTCAAGTTTTCTACTCTTGAACATCACTTATATGTAACAGGCAATCATTTTATTGATGTATTAAGTGAAGTACAACCCACAATTATTAAAATAAAGTAGATAATATAACCACTATTTAGTTCGACCTATTGCATTGTCTTCTCTAAAAAACAAAAAAAATGGCCACCTAAATAAGAAAACACAAGAGAATTTAATCCTCTTGTGTTTCGGTAGCATCTTCCTCTGGATCCTTTGTAATCGTCACTCGGACAATTCTATTACGATCCATTTCGTTTATTTCTATATAAAGATTTTCAAAACGGAACTTTTCATTCTCTTCTGGTACATGACCGAGCTGTTCTAAAACGAGACCGCCTATCGTATCGTTTTCCGTTTCAATTGAAAGCTCGAACATTTCATTTAGTTCTTCAATTTCAAAACGACCGGAGCATACCAGATGGTTTTGTGATTGTTCAAACAGAAGGATTTCTTCATCCTCATCCGTCTCGTCCTCAATCTCTTGGCCAATCATTTCTTCTATTAAATCTTCATGTGTAACAATACCAAGCGTACCTCCGTATTCATCCAAAACGATGGCCATATGCTTCTTCTTGTTGAGCATCAACTTAAATACTTTTTCTACGCTTAATGTTTGTACGACAAACAATGGCTCTTTATCAACGATTTCCTCTAGCGTAAGTGATGGTTCTATTGACCATTCTATTAGCATTCGAGAATAGAACATTCCAACAATCGTGTCTAAGCTCTCTTCATATATCGGATAGCGTGTATAGGAGTGCTCTAAAATAATATCTCTTACTTCCTCGTAAGTAGCTTCGATTGGGATACCTACCACATCTGTTCTATGTGTACAGAGCACATCGGAGACATCCTTGTTCGGAAAGTCAAGAATTCCTCTGATTCTCTCCGATTCCTCTACCTCAAACGTACCATCACTTGATGCAAGATCCACCATGGAAAGCAACTCTTCCTTTGTAATCATTGTTTCTTTTACTGCCCCATTAGAGCCTATTCTGATGAGCATATTCGTAAACTCTGAAATCAAGATAGTAATAGGACGAAGAATTGCAACTAATAAACGAATTAATGGTGCTACTATGTAAACAACTGTTTCAGAAAAGGTTGCTGCAATTGTTTTCGGCAATACCTCACAAAATAATATTATAAATGCTGCCACAACTACGACGGACCAACCAATATGCCAATTATAGTGATCTGCTATTAATATAGCTAATAACGTCATAGACGTATTAGCAACCGTGTTACCAATAAGAATCGTTATGATCATTCGGTCCGGCTTCATTAGCTGGGCAAGTAATTTAACAGCTGCAGCCTCCCCTTGCTCGGCTTTCAGCTGGACCTTTGTCCTATTTACCGTCATTAAGGCTGTTTCACTTCCCGAAAGGAAAAAGGAAGCTACGATGGAAACAGCCAAAAGTACAAATTCTATGTACAATTTAAAATCCTCCTATTTATTCACGTTCATATATTTTCTTATAAATATAGCATACCGCCATTTAAGTTGTCACAAAATTAGCGCAACTCCCAATACCTTTGCTAAAGACGGACTAAGAAAAGACTACTCTATCATTATACTCTATAATTATTTTTCCATGCCAATTAATGACCAAAAAATCCCTTTCTAAGTAATTTAAAATTACTAGTATAGAGAGGGATTAAAGGCTTTTAAAAATGATAATCGTCTTCCGAAATAACCATTTCCTTTGGGTCATACGGTTCAATGTGGACAAATGTAACGGCCTCACTGTTAAGAGATTGTATATGATGTTCAATTTTATTAGAAATATCATGCGATCGGCGAACGTTTAGGTTGGGATTAACACTAATAGTTATATCAATTAGCATCATACCGCCATGCTGACGACCTCGAATTTCAGTAATTTCACGAACTTGTGGCATTTTTTCTATATCGGCACGGATTTTAGCTAAAAATTTACTGTCAAACCCATCTGTTAATAAATAAACAGCCTCTTTAAATATATCAATCGCAGTCTTAATAATGATAATTCCGATGATAAAAGCTGTTATCGTATCAATAATAGGGAAGCCAATTATTGCTGCTACAATCCCAACAGCTGTTCCAATACTTACAAAAGCATCGGATCTATTATCATAAGCAGCTGCTTTTACAGCCGTACTTTTAATCCTTTCAGCCAAATTGTAGTTATATTTGTAGACACCAAACATAATGACCGCGCTTATTAGGGCGACAAAGATTGTTAGTATGTCGGGGGTTACTTCCACAGGATTAGTCATACTCTTAACCGCAGCTATCAATACCTCGATTCCAACGTATATCATAATAAAGGAAGCAATTAGCGAGGCTATTGTTTCGGCACGGAAGTGGCCGTATCGGTGGTCATCATCTGGTGGTCGCTGTGAAATACGTAATCCGATTAACACTGCCACAGAAGCTATGATGTCTGTCGTATTATTAAGACCATCGGCCATTAAGGCTTCTGAATTTCCTATATACCCTGCTGTTAGTTTGAAAATACTTAGGACAATATAAGTTACTATCGATAAGTAAGCACCTTTTTCACCGGCGCGCAAGTTTGTGTAAAGCTCCAAAATGTTTCCCCTCCGCAACTTCCCTTAAAACACGAAAGAGGCTACCCATTGCCAACTGGCAAATTGGTAACCTCTATACTGAGTTTTATTATTATAGCATTCATTAGATGTTAAAGAAAGATTATAACTAAAACAAATTAGAATTTTGTCTTCTCACTCTTCAAAAGTTAATCACTATTCTTCTACTTGTACGATGACATTTACTACCGATGCATCGTGGTCTTTGATACGCAGTGGGGCAGTGAAAGCAGAAACGAGTTTTTTGCCTATTAAAGGTTCCGGGTTAATGTCTTCGTAAATAAGCATGGTCGGTTCTTTGTATCTTTCATGGTCTAAGAAAGCATGGTGTACGAAATAGCCATTCTCTTTTGCTTCTGTTAAATTTTCAATGCTTAGCGTATCAATTGCGACTGCTTTACAGTTTGGTAATTTTGTCCGAATATATTCAGCTGCTTCTGGTGAGACAGTCGGAAAGTTATTAGCATACTTTTCAAAGTCAGTTCCGCGGTGTTTCCAATTTCCTGTATTAAAAATAAGAATATCAGCAGTCTTAAGATCTTCATATTTTTCGAGTATCTCAATTGTTATAAATCCATTAGGACCAACAGGACAATCAATTAGCAGGGGATTCTCGTAAATAAAGTCTTCAATTGGAATAGCATCTATCCCCTTCCCATTATTTAAATGGTGATAAGGAGCATCTACATGGGTGCCAGCATGAAGATACATGCTAAGCACGCTACCATTCCAATCATCCCCTTTCTCCAAACGTTCTCTCGGCTCTAGCTTCACTTCCGGTAAACCAGGATAAACAGGCATCCCCTCATAAATTGGATAACCAATTTCAACGTATTTCTTCATTCCTCTACACATCCTCTATAATATTTTTGTTTACATAGCCCTGTTCAAGATCGAGTTAATCGTAATTGTATTAGTATTCTTTATACATAAATTAAATACCTTTAAATTTATGTATAGATTATTTCATTAATCTCTATTTAACAAACTCTTCGAAGCATTTAGTTACCTTGAAATTGTGATATACTATTTTTACTAAAATATCTTTGGAAAGAAGGATAAATCTATGAGCCAAATAACGATCTTAGACAACTACTTTGCAGAAAAAAGAGAACAGCATTTAGAAGAATTAAAAAAATTCCTTAGCATACCAAGTATTTCTTCCTTATCAGAGCACAAAGCAGATATGCAAAAAGGTGCGGAATGGCTTGCAGACTCCTTTAAACAAGCAGGACTAGAAAATATTGTGATTGATGAAACGAAAGGTCATCCCGTAGTATACGCCGACTGGTTACATGCGGAAGGCAAGCCAACGGTACTGATTTATGGACATTATGATGTTCAGCCTGTTGACCCATTAAACCTTTGGGAATCGGAGCCATTCAAGCCTGAGGTACGTGATAATAAGCTATATGCTCGTGGTGCTAGTGATGATAAAGGACAAGTATTCATGCATGTGAAGGCAGTTGAAGCGCTTCTTGAATTAGAGGGATCTCTACCTGTAAATGTGAAATTTCTAATTGAGGGTGAAGAAGAGGTTGGAAGCCCTAATCTAGAAGAATACATTGAGAATAATAAAGATAAACTTGCAGCAGACGTTATCGTTATTTCTGATACAGGAATGCAAGGACCTGGACAACCAGCAGTATGCTACGGCCTACGCGGTTTATGTGGTGTCCAAATTGATGTGAAGGGTGCTAAGGGCGACTTGCATTCTGGACTCTATGGTGGTGGAGTACAAAACTCAATCCACGCTTTAGTTTCTATTCTAGAATCTTTCCGTAATGAAGAAGGTACGATTGAAGTGGAAGGCTTCTATGACAACGTTCGTCCTTTAATGGAAGAAGAACGTGAAGCATATGCAGCACTTGGTTTCAATGAGGATGAATTGAAACAAGAAGTAGGTGTAGATGAGTTATTTGGAGAAAAGGGTTATACCCATTTAGAACGAGTTTGGGCTCGTCCAACTCTTGAAATTAATGGAGTATTTGGTGGCTTCTCTGGGGAAGGTATTAAAACGGTCTTACCTAGCGAGGCAGGAGCTAAAATTACTTGTCGCTTAGTACCTGACCAAGATCCAGATGAAATAGTTGAAAAGCTGAAGGCTCATATTAATCAGCATAAGCCAGCTGGCGTAACAGTAACAGTAACTGAATTTGATAAAGGTAAACCTTTCATCACTCCTTTTGACCATCCAGCTATTCAAGCTGCAGGACGTAGCTATGAGAAAGTATACGCTGTACCAACTGCTTATACACGTGGCGGTGGATCTATCCCAATCGTAGCAGCGTTTGATGAAATTCTAGGTCTCCCGGTAGTGTTAATGGGCTTCGGCTTATCTACAGAAAACTTCCACGCACCTAATGAGCATTTCCATCTAGAAAATTTTGATAAAGGACTACGCGTGATTGGTGATTACTATAATGAGCTCGCTAGCCTTTCTAAAGATGAATTAAAAAAATAAAAAAACAAAAGCACATGAATTCGCTCTGAGTTCATGTGCTTTCGTTATTTATTTACTGTATAATTTTTTACAACAAAAACCAATTTTTCGAAAGAAAGGAGACATTCATGAAAGAACAAGCTTTAAAGCTTATCGCTAGAAAAATTGTGACCACTCTGATCACTGCCATGCTTTTTGCTTTAAGCTTTTCTACTTATGGCCTGATTGGCAACGCTTATCTGTCACCATATGATCGTGGAGTAGAATTTATTGGCTGGGCTTCTCTGTTTTTTTACTACGGTGGTATCATCATTTTCATATACGGGACAGCCGTTTCTATTGTTTTAGAATTAATGCTTAGAAAAATATTACCCAAGTATAATTGGTTATATATTTTATTACACGGCTTATTTGGTGGTATTTTCTTATTCAAGGATCTAGACATACTATTTTTAGGGGTAATTCCGGCCTTCATATACGGCCTAGTGGATAGATGGTTATACACAATAGATATGGATGGTCGCCATATTAAATTCGGACTTCTTATACCGGTTGCCCTCACTCTAGTACTATGGGCAGCTTTCTCCCTCTCCTCTGAGACACGCCCCTCTGTTACTAGTGAAGAGGCAATAGCGCGTGCTACATCAGGAGAGGGTACTATTTCTAGTAACTTTCCAAAGGATAAAAAGAAATGGAATGGGGTAATTGAAGGCTTTCAGGTATCTAGGAAATCCTCTGCACGAAAAAGAAATGATAATGAGTATATTGTTACCCTCACAGAAAGCTGGGAAAAGGGGTATTTGAACGGAACTTACAAAATTCATTATATCGTTGATCGAAACACAGTATCTCTTCATAGTGAAAGCGGTCTAGTTCCCCCGTACTATAAAAAATAAGGCAAGCAAAATCAGGGCTTCCCCTCTTTTGGCTTGCCTTTTGCACTTTATTTTTGGTTTCCAAAGAATGTTACAACTTCATCAATACTCTTACGTGGCTTTGGTTGAGGTGCTTCATTGTAATAACCGACCTGGAACATGCTGATAATACGTTCCCCAGATTGAACTCCTAAAGCTTCACGGAATTTTGGATTGTCAAGGAATCCCGGTGTCTTCCAGCATGACCCGATGCCCTTTTCCCACGCTAGCAGCTGGATGTTCTGCACAAGCATACTAGCTGCTGCATAATCCTCTAAACGTTCCTTTTGACGTGCATCTTCTGGAACAATAACAAAAATGTAGGCTCCTGGATTCTTAAATTTTTGCATTTGCTTTTCTAATGCATCCTCTGAAAGCTCTTTCCATTTTGGGATGCCATATTCTTTTAACAGCTCATGTAATTCTGTTAAGCCTTCTTCGCCACATGCCACGATAAAACGCCACGGTTGTCTCATCTGATGATTAGGAGCCCAAAGAGCGTCCTCCATAATAGAAACTAATGTATCTCGATCAACTCGCTCACCATTAAATAATTTAATTGATCTTCTTTGGATAATTGCGTCACGTACTGGTAGTAATTGTTCTGTCATATTAACACCCTCTTAATTGTCAGTCTTTTTTATCCCTTTAATCATACCAATTTCTATGAAACTTTGAAAGTCTTTGGGCTACTACTAAAATTATGTATGCAGGTGTCAATCTTAGTGTAAAATATAGTATAAATAGGAAATAATATAAATGTTATGTCGAGGTGATATATTGATTTTCTACTGGATCTTCAGCTATTTTGTAGGGAACCTTCTGACAGCCTGGTGGATTGGAAAATGGAAGAAAACTGATCTGCGACACATGAGAAGTGGAAACCTTGGAGCTAGAAATGCAGGGGCTGTTCTCGGAAGAACGGCTTTCATCTTGACCTTTCTTGGAGATGCTTTAAAAGGAATTCTAGTACTTTATATAGGACATTATTTAAATTTTTCTATTCTAGTCATTTCTATTGGAGCATTCTTCGTGATCATAGGGCACTTATATCCCATTTGGTTAAAAGGAAAAGGTGGTAAAGGGATCGCTACGTTTATTGGGGTTTCCCTAGCACTCAATCCATTTTTATTTGGCGTGCTGGCAATTATTTTTTTATTCTTCTTAGGTCTTTCCAGAAGTGCTACCTTAAGTATGATTTTCGCTTTCAGTGCATATGGTGTCTTATGCTTAGTTATTCCAGAATATAGAGAGCTTGCCCCCCTATCTCTCGCAATAGCCATCATTCTTTTCCGACATCGCTTTGATATCGTAGATTCCTGGAATGAACGCTGGTGGAGCAAGTCTAAAGAAACTAACACCTAGCCAATATAACTATTACATTTGAATATGCTACATTATTATCGTAAATATATATAGATAGGATGTACAGAATGACTTCACATAAAATTGCATGGGTTATAGATAGCAGTGCTTATATAAACGATTATTTAAAAGAACATCCAGATGTCTTTATAGTTCCGATTAATATACATTTCGGTACTGAGCAGTTTATAGACGGAGTGGACTTAACTTCGGAGCAGTTATATGAACGTATCCGTAATGGTGCAGATTCTATTAAAACCTCCCAACCATCTGCCGGAGAATTTGCACAGCTTTATTCAAAGCTAAGTGAAGAGTATGATTCGATTATTGCCATTCATGTATCCAATAGCTTAAGTGGGACTCTTTCATCATCTGTAGCTGGAGCACAAATCGCTCAAGTGCAGGTTGAATGTATTGACTCCCTTTCACTGTCCACTGGTATCACTGAGTTAGTAGAAAAGGGCATAAGATTACACCACGAGGGAATACCCTATAGCGAAATAGTAGAACGTTTAAAGTCAGAGGCTACTAAGTTTAAAAATTACATCTTAATCGGTAATCTTACTCAGCTATATAAAGGTGGACGCTTAAGTAGTGCACAATTTTACTTAGGAAGCCTATTAAAAATAAAACCAGTGATCCAAATAAATAATATGGGCCAGCTACAGGAGCTAGATAAGGTGCGCTCCCATAAAAGAGCAATTCAATACTTAGTTGATAAAGTGGTGGACTCTGTTGAAAAAGACGGGATCCAGTCTGTTTCTATTATGCATGCCAACGCTCTTGGGCAAGCGGAAAGCTTAAAAGAAACTATTTTGCTATCTTGTCCGAATTTAGATGTAACCATAGGTGAGATAAGTACTTCTCTTGCTGTACATGCTGGTGAGGATACAATTGCCGTATTGTGGTATTTACCCTAGTTAGAAAGACATTTTAAATATCAATGCTCCCGAGTAGGTTCGGGAGCTTTTATTGTTCTGGTATGATAATTTACTCAAAAATCATCCTTAACATGAAAGAATACATACTTCGTATTAGGGGTGTACGCATAGGAGTCCTGATATTCCCAATATCTATTTCTACTGTTGTTTGTATGAGCATTTACGTACGGCACCCCGTCTTCAACCCTTGTAACAATCGTAGAATGATCCCACCTTCCATCCCCTTGGAAATCATAAAAGATTAAATCTCCCAGGGTTAGCTCGCTTGCGGAATTAACCTGTGTAGCCTGCAACCCAATTGTTGATCCAGCTAAATACCACCGTAACGAATGGGGCGTCGTCCAGCTCAAGCTCCATGAATTGTTACTTAACCACCACCCTTTTTCCCTATTTGGCTGCCCTCTCATAGGGGCCCCACCTGCCAATAAGCATTGTGAAATATAATTGGTACAATCCACATCAAATATAGGGAAATTAGGATTATAGCTGTTCCACCATTGATCCGCATATTGAATGGCAGCGCTTCTATTATATTTTGCCATTTTTACCACCTCCTCCTATCTTGTTTATATGTATTTAAGAAGAATATATGCTAGTATGAAGTTAACTGAACAATCTTTTATCTATTTATTCTATATTTTGGGGAAAGGAAGTTGGCTGATGCGACAACATGCAGAAAAGGAAATCTTAGTGCCGACTTTGCTCTGCGATGATAAGGGAAATTTAAATCCGAAGGCAATTGGATTCGCCAGAAGACCTATAATTGAAAGCAATCTTAAAGGTCACTATATGCGAAAGAAAAAATGGAATTATTGGTGCATATTTGGAGATGAAGTTCTATTTTCAGTAACTATTAGTCATTTAGATTATGCTGCTGTTTGTTTTGTTTATTTCCTAAATTATGAGACGCAACGCTTTGTCGAAAGAACGGTAACCATTCCTTTAGGCACGAAGGTGAAAATGCCCACTAATGTACTGGAAAGCGTTCGATTGCAATCTGAGGAAATGTCCATTCAGCTCTTATATCTTCAAAACGAAACTCATATGACAGTTACAGTTCCAGATTTTGATGGAGAAGTATTGCATGCTGACTTGCTTATTTCCCATCCACCAGATGAGGATTCTTTAAATGTAGTTATTCCATGGAATCGGACTCAATTCCAATTTACCGCAAAGCATCATCTCCTCCCTGCTAAAGGCTTTGTAAAAATGGGGAATTCCTCTTACACCTTTCAAGGGGAAGATAATTTTGCGGTGCTGGACTACGGAAGAGGCGTTTGGCCACGTCAAGCCATCTGGAACTGGGGGTTTGCATCCCAGAGAGTAGGGGCTAGAAAAATAGGTCTTAACCTTGGAGGTAAATGGACCGATGGCACAGGAATGACTGAAAATGCTGTTATTGTAGATGGTCATTTGACTAAAATTCATGAGGATCTCGTCTTTCAGTATCAAAACACTGATTTCATGGTTCCTTGGAAAATTAAGACTAAGTTTTCTAAGGATGTTGATCTCACCTTTACTCCTTTCTTCCATCGAGTAGCGAAAACAGATGTAAAGCTTATTTCCTCGGAAGTAAATCAGATGATGGGGTATTACAATGGCAAGATCCATTTAGAAGACGGAACAACCCTAACTATCCAGCAGATGCTAGGATGTATTGAGGAACATAAGGCTAAATGGTGAAAAAGACTTTACTTCAAATCAAAAAAGGCTGACCACTTTATTTTAAGTAGTTCAGTTTACGTGGAGAAAGCTCCAGCTAACAATCGTAATAACATTTAAATTCATAACAAATAAAAACGCTTAGGAACAATATTAACGGGTTCTGTTTTAGAGTACAAAACATAAAAAAGCTGTTAAAAAAGAACCCTTATTGGTTTAGATTTGGCTTTAAATCGTACGATAATTAACAAGGAAAATAACACAATTAAGAGACTGGGACAAAACCATCCTCTTAAATGAAAAAGCCGATGAAATTTTACAATAAGTAAAATTTCACCGGCTTTATATTTTTTGTCATAAACAAAGGACACTTTCTGATAAAATTAAGTTACCACACCAAATCCAACAGAAAGAAGTGTCCTTATGTTTAAAG
>JBEMAY010000031.1:0-395 GCA_040274765.1 Psychrobacillus sp. | reverse complement strand
GATTATAACATGAATCAAGTGGTATTGCCTTTAGATTTAGAAGTAAAATTACAAGAAAACGATATTGCCTTCCATATTCACCATTTAGTTGAAAGCATCCCTGACGAAGCGTTTAAAGTATTTCTTCGAAATACGGGTTGCCCTGCCTATCATCCCCGCATGATGATGAAAATCATCCTTTGTGCTTACTCCCAGTCTGTTTTTTCAGGTCGAAAAATTGAAGGACTCTTATACGATAGTGTCCGGATAATGTGGCTGGCCCAGGGCTATCAACCAAGCTACCGCACAATCAATCGATTTCGTGTGCAGCCAGAGGTGAGCGAATTAATCCGTCAATGTTTCGTACAATTCCGCTGTCAGTTGGTCCAAGAAAAACTCATTGACCAAGAGGCAAT
>JBEMAY010000030.1:8955-36877 GCA_040274765.1 Psychrobacillus sp. | reverse complement strand
AATGGTTTAGAGGAAGTGACAGAAGAAATTGCTAATGGACTTAGAAACCAACTTCCGGACTCGTATAGTGATTTTTTTGAGAAGGTTTTGGTAGATTTAAGAAATTGCGCGATAAATCGAGCGATAAATGGTGAAAGTGAAAATTTTTACGAACAAATTTTCAATATTTACAAAGCTGGTGGTTTTCCTTGTGGCTGGAAAGGCGATTATCCAGACAATGGAAAAATAATTGCTTATTTTGTATAAATTTGTTACCTAATGTAGCTTTGTCAAAAATACAGATATTTATATAAACTTAAAGCACTTGTTTCCTACGAGCAACAAGTGCTTTTTATTTTAAAATTACAACAAAGGGTACGGATAATGTAAAGCATTTAGATGATGTACCTAGAATTAAAGAAATTGAAGTGAACTTTAATAGAAATACCTGAAGGGCTTAGATAATTAGAAATGGGGGATTAAGATCTGGAATAATTCTGGAATAATTAAGGACTTTAATGAAGCCCTAAACCTTAGCTGGTCACAGGACCACAGTGAAGTTGATACTGTATGGGAGTATATAAAATTACAAGAAACAGAAAGTATTGTTGAAAAGGTTTACGAGTTGGATTTAGTAACTCAGCAAGATGATTTATATCGTTTTTTTAGTGACTATGACAATTTCTCGAGTGAATTTCTACGACTTAATTACATTGATATAAATGAGGAAGTTGAGGGAGACCTCACAATGTGTGCATTAAATCGATTAGTTAATGGGAAAACAGATAACTTTTATGAAAAAATATTTGAAGTTTATAAACAAGGAGGTTGGCCGTGTGGATGGAAGGGCACATATCCGAATGGTGAAATAATTGTGTATGTACCTAAATAAAGAAAATGACAAACCTTGATTGGCTAGATGCCTTTTAAATTTTTGGCTATTAAACATAGATACCTACATATTGAAGTTACTGTGTTTTAAAATAAAACTCTGAAAATGGCACTGAGAAAGTGGATAGAGATAATCTAATGAAAGTAGGTGCATATATGGTAGAAATGGGAAATCTCATGAATAGTATATGGTTTGGAGATAAACCAGCCTTAGCTAAATCTGAAATCAAAGAAAAAATTTTAAAATCCATGACTGAAACGGAAGTTTTATTAAACTTAATAGAATTATTTAAGACGGGGGATTTTAATCAAAAACCACTTTTAGTTCAATTGATGAATCAGACTAAAGATGAGGCGGTTCTGAATTTATGTATTAGAGTATTTTTATCAGTCGCAACCCATGAAGACTTAAGGGATACAAATAATCTCCGTTTTCTTAGTGAGGTAACTGAAGAAACAGTAGACACTTTTGCATCAGCAGCCACAAGCTCTCTTACTCTTGAGGTAATTCCATATTTATTGGCTTTACTTGAAGAGTGGGAGGAAGTCAGTGATACAGCTACTATTATACGAGACTCTATTGATTCTTTTATTAATTTTGAAGAGCAAATTGGTGAAGATGCAACTAGAGATGAAATTGGAAATTTTTATTTTAAGTATTATCAGGAAAAGGATACAGATAGCTATTATTTTCAACACAATTTAGTTTTTCCTGGAGACTTAGCTAAAAAACTAATTCAGCGGGTTATGATTGCTGCGAACAATGAGGAGCCATTAAAGATGGAATTAATACCATCTTTGTTATCAATTTGGACAGGTAAAAGAGTACCTGCTGATTACAACACTATTATTAGTGCAAGTAATTATAAAGATTTTATTAACTATATAAACGAACTTTCATGTGAAAACTTGGAAAAGGGACAAAAATATTTTTACGGATATAGGCTTTAACCATAAACAATGGAAATACAGTATATATATATGTCTTTCAATTTTTTTCATTTGTGGACTCAAGTACAGCCATTTAAAATAGAATTACGTTGATCCGAGTCGTGCTAATTCTAAATAACCAATAATCTGAATATTAATATTTCTTTCGAATCATTTTAGAGTTATAGGTGAGTCCGCACTTTACCTTTCAATATAAAAAATGGAATATTATAGATAATAATAGATTGCTATAGGAGGAGAGATTATGTCTATAATATGTAAGGAAGTGTTATATAATAAAGCAAATTGGAGATATTTAAGCCCTAATTCTATGAGGGCATGCCTATGAAAACGTTAGATGTCAACCTACTTCAAGATGGTCTACAACGCAATATGGCTATGCTAGAACGTCTAGAAACGGAAGTAAGTAATATTAGTGATTCTATTAAGGGACTTGTTGCAATGGAGGAAGTATTGAAGGGCGCTGGAGGCAGTGCAATTCGAAATTTTTACTCGGAAGTTCATCTTCCCTTCCTTCATTATTTCCTTGTGTTTACTGAAGGGTTTAAGGAACAGCTCCAACATATAGAGACGGCGCTCACATCGTTAGAGCCGGATACTGCTGGCCACATCCTTGAACAGTTTTTAGAAGGAGAATTGGAGCAGGGACTTACCCAGATTGGTACTTTAACTGAAAGATTCACCAATGACGCAAACAGTATTATGGAGACCGTCAGTGATATCGTTGCTTTACCACCGCTAGATGATAGTGAGGTACAAGAGGGAGTTCGAAATTCCAAACAGAAACGTGACAACACAATTACAGATCTACATCAATTTGATACTTCCCAAACTACATCATTAAGCACCGTTGAACAGAATCTACAAGAGTTAGGCTTATGGATAGTACTTATGGAAGGTATGTATGGTGAAGGGGTAAAGGTCACTTCTTTCCAGTCCAGTCAATGGAAAGCCATAACTTTCGGCAGTGGGATTAGAACTGAGCTCTTTCCTAAAGTATACTTAGATCCTAACAATTTATGGGTAGAAGAATATGAGGAATTGATTGGAACAACAATTCATGCGAATACTTTTGAAACGCTTGAAGGAATGAAAGTATCGCTAATTGAAGAAAATGTGGGGGAAAATATAAAGTACCATTCGTACGCAAATGGTTTGATCATTAAAGAAACAGTGGATGGTGGTAAATCTACCTATGAAATTGTATCCGAAGTAATATATCAAGAAAACGTGGAAGCCGATTCCCCAAAGGAAAACAAAGTCCTCGACGGTATTCAGTTGGGATTAGATATATTAGGACTGATACCAGTTGTGGGAGAAGTAGCGGATGGTGTAAACGGGATAATCTATACCGCTAGAGGAGATTATTTAAATGCAGGACTTTCCTTTGGATCGATGATTCCATTCGTGGGTTGGGGCACTACTGGAGCTAGATTTGCAATAAAAGGGGGTCGAGCAATAGAAGATGCTCGAGACGTCAATCGAGTTACGGAAAATGTTAAACCGGGATCTCAGGGGAGAAATATAAGCCAGGAACAGCTTACCGTTGTAAACAACGTTGAGGCAGGAACTCTTCCCTTAGTAACAAATCAGCAAAAAGGTAATTACGGTGAAATGAAGATGGATATCTTTTTTGAGAGTCAAGGTTTTAACAGAATCAGTAATAATAGAGTGACTAGCCTAGACGATAAAATTGTAAATGGTATAGATGGCGTATACATGGATTTAGGTCCTCCGCCAAGATATATGATTGGAGAAGCTAAATATGGTAGTTCTTCTTTGGGAAGAACTCAAGACGGAAGACAGATGAGCGACTCCTGGATTGAAGGAAGAAACAGATTAGAAACTGCAGTAGGAAAAGATGCAGCGGACGATATTTTGCTAGAAGGGTATGATAGAATTTTAGTAAATATTAAAGAAGACGGGTCTGTTATTAGTAAGGTGTTAGATTCTAATGGATACGTAACTAAGTAAAAGGATGGGATAGAAATGGTCAGAGATTTACTTAAAGATGCAAATTATTTTAAAGAATATATTGCAGAGGAAGAAGCAAGAATAAATAAATTTGAATTGAAGCTACAAAAAAATGAAGTGCGAGAAGATAGAGTCTTAAGCGTCACAAGAAAGGTATTTGATTTAAAATTTCAAGTTTTAATAGCGAACTACTCGTTAGGAGAACCAATAAAAAATTTGCTAGAGGATTATAGAGAACTAGTAGGTGATATGAGTAAAAATTGGAACTCGGATCGTTATGAAGACATGTTATGGATGCTATCTATAGGAATTATGCTTGAAATAGATGATGATACTTTTAATGTATTAGTAAAACTAGTAGAAGATAGTAAAATAAATGATTTTTTATATAATTTCATCATTCATTCAAGAAAAGAGACCGTTACTTACCAAGATAGTCCTTTATTATTTCAAGTCCCATTTAATAGTCTAATCAAAGTTATTAATACTACGGACAAAGGCCAAGCTATAGACTTTATGAAGGTCTACTTAATGGATAAGTGGTATAAAGGTCATAAGGACATGGGATGGTATGAGTGCCATAAACATTCTGAAAAGTTATACTTCGGCTATTGGAGTTTTGAAAGTGGAGCTATCGTGAAAATTTTAGGATTAGAAGATGAGATATTAAAGGATATCCCATATTATCCTTATGATATGGTTCATTTTATGTGAATTCTAAAAAAGTGGAAGATGGATTGGTAGAATAGAAACGAGATTAGATAGGCGCACGTCTAGGAACACTGGGAGTCTATTTTTTTCTAGGAAACTTAATAGAAAACTAACAGTGCTCTAGTACGTAGGAGATGATACATTGTTTAATAAACCCAAGTATGCTGAAAACATAATAGTTTTAGTTAAATACAACACATCACATAGATGGTTTGTTACAGACAAGGAAATATGGTTTCTAGATTTAAATAAATTAATATCTTCTTATCTGGAGAAAGGATTTGAAATTCCTAATCCGGATGACTTTTCTGACAGGTTTGATATGGCAGTAGTAAATGAAGATAATGTGGAAGTTTTTCTACATGAAATTAGAGAATTAGAAGTAAGTAATGAAGAGTTAAGAAAAAGTTTAGTGCATAGAGAATATAGTCACATTTCAGATATGATACCTTCTTTATATGTTGATTTTGATGATAAGAAGCTTACTTCTTTTTATCCAGAACCTGCTTCCTTTGAATTATATGTACCAAATGGCTGGCTAGGGAAGTACGAACAATTTATGGAAAAAAAATACCTCAGATTATCAATATTGGATAATGGATGGTGAAAATTTATTTCTAAAGGAGAATAACTATGAATAAAACAGAAACCTTTACTATAATGAAAGAAATGTTTGGGAAAGAAGGCAGCGAGGAACAAGTAGAAGGGCTTACACTTATAATTGATGGCAAGCTGAAAGAAGTCTTTGATACGATCATCGATAAGTCAGATGACTACAATAATTATACGGACGTACTTAGTAGTGTGGTTGTACACGGGGTAAATGGAATTATTAATGAGCTAAAATAATTGCATAAGATTTTATTGGGACAAGTTAAAAAGTTTAAATGAGATCATACAAAGAAACAAATAGCAGGGTGATTATGGTCAAATACCATCTTAATCAACCTGCTTTTTCTCTTTTTCTTCCGTAGATTTTAGGAATATCTAACTCTTGTTTGGCAATTGTCTATGCTGATAAAGATTAACTGTACATAGGCAAATATTCAAAAAGAAAGAAGCTACTAAATGGCTAATCCTATAAAAATGTAAGGCTAGGGGGGGATGTCTTATGAAATTATATTTTTTAGAGCCAGAGGTTGCTGGTGGGCATGGTGAACAAACAATTTATGGAACGAAAGAAAGTGTAATAAAAAAAGGAGTTTCAGGTAGAGTTGAGTTTTTACACTATGAGTTTGAAGGATGGTTAGGAGATGACCTTTTGGAGTCAACACCAGCCTTTATAGTATCAAGCCGTTTAGGAGAAGAGTTAGTAAACGATGGGATTAATGATTATAGACTTGAAAGGTGTCTTGTTACTATGAGTGAGAGGTTTAAGGAGCTATTACCTGATTGTAACCTCCCTTCCTTCAGTAGATTAATCCCGTTAGGAACAATTGAAGTAGAAGGAAAAAGCTTTAAGGAATGGTCGGGACATCACTTCTCTTTATCATCAAAAGGTGAACTAGTTGTTACTATAGAGGTTCTAGAATGTTTAAAGAAGTTATCGATTGAAAACTGTGAGATTACAATTCTTACTCATTTATAACTTGAAAATCCATACTCTAGATTATTAAATTTAGTGTATGCACATAGTCTTCTTGATTAGGGGGGAGAATTATGAAGCTTTATTTTTTAAATGAATCTTTAGGAGAAATAGATATTATTGAAGGATTATATATGTATGGAGAGATTATCCCTTCAATAAATATGGAAAAGTTCCACGATTTTTTTTCAGGAATTATGGACGAGGAAAGTAATCTTGAAGAAGAGAAATATAATGAAGAGATGTTAGATGATAAAAATTGGTTTAACTTGAATGATGAAAATAACAAGAAGGAGATATACATTCTTGCAATTTATTCTAGTAATGAAATTAGCTGGAGATGGAGATAAGTAATGACTAAGCTTTTAAGTATACGTAACATTTGATCATTCAATTATTAAAGGACGAGTCTTAGCTTACTCATCCTCAACCTCTATTAAATAAATTCCTTCTTTAAATCCTCCACGTTTCTCTTTTTTGGCAAGACGGATTTGCTCAAGCTCCTCATAGGTAGTTTCATGAATAGGAAGAGCTGCATGGATTAATTCTAGAATATCTGCAAGCTCTTCAAGTGCGTCTTTTCGGTTATCCGTTGCTTCAAATTCCTTCACTTCTTCATATAATTTGTTTTTCACTTCGGTCAAGTGCTCGGATTTATCTAAAATGCGCGTGGAAAACTTACTTCCAGATTTCTCGATTACCTGGGGGATTAAATCACGTACTAGCTTGTTGTAAACTGGCATAATTGTTGCTCCTTACTATTGATTTAGTTTGCTACTGTTGCTATTAATCTTAAACCTTTCGTCGATCTCTTTACAAATGAATTATATAGTAGAGTTCTGCTTAACCAATTACCTGCTGTCTATAATAGGATGGGCTAATATTGTGATTGGCCTTAAACAGCTTAGAAAAGTAGTTGGCGTCATTAAAGCCACTTTTTGCTGCTATTTCGTTGATAGTTAGGTTGGTTTCCTGAAGTAGCAGCATGGCATGGTTGAGTCGCTTCTTGGTAACGTATTGCTTGAAGGTCAAAGCGTGTGTTTTTGAGAAAAGCATACTTACATAACTAGGACTGATTCCTAAAAATTCTGCGAGTTGGTCAAGACTAAGCTTATCATCTGTATAATGGAGGTCGATGAAGTCCAGTGCGGCGTTTACATAGTCGAACTTGCCTTTTTCTTTTTGTTTTTCCACCTGATTCATTATGTCCTGACAGAGGAGAACGATTTCCTGGATAATCGTGTAAAGCACTGGATGATTTAGAATGATTTCAAACAGTTGATTGTAGCGATGTTCCAAATCTATTCGTTTTTCCATTTGGTATTTAAGCATGAATCTCCGTATTTGTGCGAGAATGCTAGTCAGATGGATGCGTATCGTGTCTGGATGATAATACGTTTTAATGGTAGAGATGCTGTATAAAAAATGCTTAATCGTCTGCACGTCATTTTGCTCTAGGCTCGACATCCAAAGTCGTTGCTGTTCCATTGTTAAAAATGGGTCCAAACTTTGAAAGGTAGGAAGCTCGCTCACAAGAAAAACCTGCCCAAAGCCATGCTGAAAACGTAGCTTTAGTGTTTCTTTTATAGCTTGGTACATGTCTTTTACAGATTTTCTCGGTAAATCATAGATAGCTATATTTAAGTTGACCTTCTGTGTGTTAGACCATTCCCTTATAATTGCCTTTGCTTTTTTACGAAGCTCCTCCAGTGTTTCTTCCGTTGAGAACGCAACAATACGCTTAGAAAGGGGGAAAAGAGTCAAATGACTTATAGATTCTAGCCAATGGAAGAGCTGTTCATTCTGCTCCAAAATCTCCGATTCTAACATAAGACAAAATGTAAATTCTTGTTCTATCTCATATTGTTCTAAAAATAAGGAAGGATAAATCGAATGCTCTCCTATTAAAGGTAGACTCTCTCGCTGTACTTTTAATTCATTTCTCACTGCATGAGTTAAATATTGTTTAAGCAGGCTTAAGTCAATTGGTTTCACCAGTAGAGTGAGCGCTCGCAGGGAAAGTGCTTCTAAAGCATGCTTAAAAAGCGGCTCTGCAGTCATCCCGATGATGTGAGCAGAATGAAGCGATAATGCTTTTCTCAATCGATTCGAATCACCATGAGCAAGTAATTCCATTTCGAGTAAGATAACCTCTGGGCTTTCGGCCTCGATTTTCTCCACTGCCTCGTTAAAATTTCCTGCCTCTAAAACAGTCATAACATCCAACTGATATCGCTTGATAAACCACTCTATACCATTTCTTTCTGTTTGATCCCTGTCAATAATTAAGAGCTTCATTCTGTTGCACCCCCTACTAGTCGTATTTATTTAACTTTGAATTAACATTGAGGTATTTTCTTATGATTTTATTCATTGATTCATGAAATCATAAATTATTCCCTATTTATCTTTATAAAATTCCACCTCATCTAATAAAATTCCTTTATTTTAAACCTGGCTTATATGTAAATTATTTTTTCTGAATTTTATAATTAAATGAAAAGGAGTGGTGGGTTTGGTAAATATCCCGAATAAAGGGCTGATACAAGAGGGAAAGAGAGACATGGTTTCGGTATTTAAGTTTGTTGTATGTAGTTTAATAGGGATTTTCAGCTTTTTTGTTACGTTTACGTATAACGAGAAATCTTCCATTTTACTCGATCACATCGTAACATGGCTGTCCACAAATGTTCCAACACTGGTAACGGTCTATATAGTCCTCATGCTTGTGGCGGGGGCTGTATATCCATTTGTCACTAAAACATGGAACAAAAATAAGGTCAGTATGATCATGTCTTTCTTTAAAGTTATTGGTCTAGGAGTAGGGATATTGCTATTGATAGGTGTCGGACCTGCTTGGCTTTTCGACCCTAGTGTAGGCCCATTTTTAATGGATAAGCTCATTAAGCCTGTTGGGGTTCTCATTCCAATTGGCGCTATTTTCTTAGCGCTACTAGTCAGCTATGGCTTGCTTGAATTTATAGGAGTGTTTATGCAACCTATCATGCGACCAGTTTTTAGAACTCCAGGTCGCTCAGCAGTAGATGCGGTTGCCTCCTTTGTAGGAAGCTATTCAGTTGGCCTATTGCTAACGAATCGAGTATTCAACCAAGGGAAGTACACAATCAGAGAGGCAGCGATTATAGCAACTGGCTTTTCCACCGTGTCTGTGACCTTTATGGTCGTGATTGCAAATACATTAGACTTAATGGCTTATTGGAGTTGGTTTTTCTGGGTGTCGCTTGTCGTAACATTTTTAGTAACAGCTATCACTGCCCGAATTTGGCCTTTAGCCACGCTAAAGGATGAGTACATTGTAGAGGAAGGTGACCCCGAGGTAATTGTAACTGAAAACCGACTATTGACAGCATGGTCAGAGGTAATGCAGGCTGTGAGAACGAATCCTCCTTTATGGAAAAACCTGTTGCAGCATTTAAAAGAAGGATTATTAATGACAATGAGTGTACTGCCATCCATTCTTTCAATTGGTCTTTTAGGATTACTTCTAGCTATGTACACGCCAGTATTTGATTGGATGGCGTATATTTTCCTACCTTTTACATGGGCTTTGCAAATACCAGATCCATTGCTTACGGCAAAGGCATTGTCTGTTTCTATCGCAGAGATCTTCCTTCCAGCGTTATTAGTAACCTCTGCTACGACCATGACGAAGTTCATCGTTGCTGTTGTGTCGGTTTCGGCTATTTTGTTTTTCTCGGCTGTTATTCCAGTCATTCTCTCTACTGATATTCCACTGACAATCCGTCAGATGGTGAGTATATGGTTCCAACGAGTTGTTCTAACTTTAATCATTGTTACACCAATCGCGTTTTTATTATTTTAAAGGGAGTGTTGTGTGATGGAACATGTTATGCAAAATATTAAAGCACCAACAGGGAGTCAGCTTTCCTGTAAAGGATGGACGCAGGAGGCGGCAATGCGTATGCTTATGAATAATTTAGACCCAGAAGTGGCTGAAAATCCGGATGAGCTAGTCGTTTACGGGGGGATAGGAAAGGCAGCACGAAACTGGGCGAGCTATGAGCAAATAATTGAGTCGCTGAAAAAACTAGAAAATGATGAAACGTTACTCATCCAATCGGGTAAGCCGGTAGCAGTGTTCCGTACGTATGAGCATTCGCCACGAGTATTGATTGCGAACTCTAATTTAGTACCAGCTTGGGCCAACTGGGAGCATTTTTATGAGCTTGCAGATAAGGACTTGATGATGTATGGCCAAATGACTGCAGGTAGCTGGATATATATTGGAGCTCAAGGGATTTTACAGGGGACTTATTTGAGCTTTGTGGAGGCAGGTAAAAAGGTGTTTGGTAGTGCAGACCTCCGCGGAAAACTAATTTTAACAGGTGGTATGGGTGGGATGAGTGGTGCTCAGCCCCTTGCAGGGAAGATGGCAGGAGCAGTCATTCTTGTTGTAGAGGTAGACAAGAAGCGCATTGAACGAAAAATAAAAGAAGGCTATTGTGATTACTTAGTAGAAGATTTAGATGATGCCTTAAAAATGGTAAAGCAGTTGCAGAATAAGAAAGAACCAGCATCCATTGGATTAGTTGGAAACTGTGCAGATATTTATAGAGAGATATATGAGCGTGGAATCGTTCCAGATCTAGTGACAGATCAAACGAGCGCACATGATCCGCTAAATGGATATATTCCAAATCATATGTCTTTGGAGGAGGCGCTAAAGCTTCGTAAGGAAGATCCGAAGACATATGAGTATAAGGCGAAACAGGCTATGGCTGATCATGTTCAAGCAATGCTTGACTTCCAAAGTGCGGGATCAGAGGTTTTTGATTATGGTAATAACATTCGGAAGTATGCACAGGAAATGGGTGTAGCGAATGCTTTCGACTTCCCCGGTTTTGTTCCAGCGTACATTAGACCACTGTTCTGCGAAGGAAAAGGCCCGTTCCGCTGGGCTGCATTGTCCGGGGACCCGGAGGATATTTTAAAGACGGATGCGCTAGCTAAGGAAATGTTTGCAAAAGACGAGGCTTTAGTAAATTGGATTGATATGGCTCAGAAAATGGTGAAGTGGCAAGGGCTCCCTGCTCGAATTTGCTGGCTAGGCTACGGAGATCGCCATCGCTTTGCTTTAAAGGTAAATGAAATGGTCGCTTCAGGGGAACTCAAGGCTCCCATCGTGTTTGGGCGTGACCATCTAGACTCAGGCTCTGTAGCATCTCCTAATCGAGAAACAGAAGGTATGAAGGACGGCTCAGATGCAGTTTCAGATTGGCCAATTTTAAATGCGCTAGTGAATGTTGCCGGTGGAGCAAGCTGGGTGAGTGTACATCATGGTGGTGGTGTAGGCATGGGGTATTCACAGCATGCAGGTCAGGTACTCGTGGCAGATGGTACCGACATGGCTGCAGAAAAGATTAGCCGAGTACTTATATCAGACCCTGGGCTAGGAGTTGCACGCCATGCGGATGCTGGTTATGAAATTGCCATTAAAACTGCCCAGGAGAAGAATGTTCATATACCAATGCTAAATAAAAAAGGATGAGGATACATGACATTACTAATCACAAACGCGAACCAATTAATTACACTAGCATCGGCTAGTAAAAAAGCACGGACAGGAAAAGAGATGAGCGAGCTAGGCATCTTAGAAAATGGAAGTATATTAATAGAAGGAGACCGAATCATTGCTATCGGGATAAAAGAAGAGCTTCAGGAGCAGTATCCTGAGCTCATGGAGCAAGCACAGATTATAGATGCATCAGGCCATATAGTTATGCCAGGTCTAGTAGACGCCCATACTCATCTCGTCTTCGGAGGAACTCGTGAAAATGAATTCCACATGCGTCTAAACGGTGCTACCTACATGGAAATCATGAATGCAGGTGGAGGAATTCATGCGACCACAAAGAAAACGAGAGAATCATCCTTTGACCATTTATATGAGAAAACATATAACCATCTTAATGATTTTCTTCGCCATGGAGTCACAACGGTAGAAGCGAAAAGTGGTTATGGGTTGGACTGGGAAACCGAGCAGAAACAGCTCCTTGTTGCAAAGAAGCTACAGGGAAATCATCCGGTCGACGTCGTTCGGACGTTTATGGGAGCCCATGCGGTACCCGCTGAGTACAAAGAAAATCCAGATGCGTTTGTCGATCTGATTGTGAATGAGATGATTCCAATGGTTGTGGAGCAAGAGTTAGCAGAGTTCAATGACGTTTTCTGTGAGAAGGGGGTATTCACTCCCGAGCAGTCTCGTAGGATTTTATTGGCAGGCAAGGAGCATGGGCTTATCCCTAAAATTCATGCAGATGAGATAGAGCCGTATGAGGGTGCGGAGCTAGCAGCGGAGGTTGGGGCTATTTCAGCCGAGCATTTATTGGTAGCATCGGATAAAGGAATACAAGCAATGGCGAAGGCTGGAACTGTTGCTGTTTTATTGCCAGGGACCGCATTTTTCCTAAAGGCAGCTTCTGCTCGCGGAAGACTAATGGTAGACGAGGGGGTGCCAGTTGCCATATCGACCGATTTTAATCCAGGTTCTTCCCCAACGATTTCTTTGCCTTTCATCATGAATTTAGCGTGCATGAATATGGGCATGACGATGGAGGAGGTACTCACTGCTACTACTATTAACGCAGCCTATGCGATAAATCGTGGAGATGAGATCGGTTCGCTAGAGGTGGGTAAGAAGGCAGACGTGCTTATTCTAAATGTAGCAAACTATCAGCAATTGCAATACTTCTACGGGATGAATCATACAAAAACGGTTATCAAAAATGGAAAAGTAGTTATGGACAACGGAGTGATTACCGATGGACTATAATAAGTACCGATTGAGCCCTCGACCATATGATTGGCAAAGTAGGATATGACAGTAAAGGACGGTGATGCTTGGAACGTCGCTTGCACGGTCAGATAGAGAAATATTATTAAAGAAAGCGTTTGGCTGAATCTAGCTGAACGCTTTTGTGATGAGACCAAGCAGCATAACCACCTTTTTAGATAGGGGTAGTTTTATAGTGACTTTTAGTTATATGTTCGGCCATGAATAAATGGAATTCTTTGAATAATAATCTGAAAAATTAATCTTTTTTATGTGATTTCGCGTATAATAATAGTAAATGGGACAGGGAGGAATGGTATGATTAAAAGGATATCCACTGCGTTTACCCAATATAAAAATAAAATTTCAAGGTTGGCAGAATCCATTTTTATTTTAGGAGAAAGGACAAAGGAAGAAGTCACGGAAGAGAGTCGAAGGGCCGTCCGACATATGAAAAGGATGTATCAATATGACTGGTATGTAGATTTCAAGAGTCAATTTGAACAGGATTGGGATCATCACCCGGAGATTTTACAATTTATGAGCGGAGTAGACGTTAAGTCTTTACACAACGAGGAGAGCAAGAAGAATTTTTTAGAAAGCTTTCATCAGCTATCGGAGAATTTAAAATGGACATAATAAGCTAATCCAAAAAGAAACGAGACTTTCGTTATTCTTTTTGGATTTTTGTTTGTATAAATAATGAGGAAAGTAGCGTAGGACGGTAGCAATCATTTTATATGAATCAAAGCTAGAGCCCTTATGAGGGGAGAAAGTGTCCCATAAAGCGAGTCAGCGCGCCCATAAAAAGGAGAAAATCGCCCATAAATTCAATTAGCGCCCATAAATATGCGTAGGGAGCCCATACGAGGGGAGAAAGTGTCCCATAAAGCGAGTGGTAGCGCCCATAAAGAGGAGAAAATCGCCCATAAATCCAAATAGCACCCGTAAATGCGCAGGGAGCCCATACGAGGGGAGAAAGTGTCCCATAAAGCGAGTCGTAGCGCCCATAAAAAGGAGAAAATCGCCCATAAATCCAAAAATCGCCCGTAAATATGCGCAGGGAGCCCATACGAGGTAATATTCCTTGAAACGGCGGTGATCATCTAAACAACCAACCTTAACCCAGAATCCATGCTAGACATAGGTTTAATAAAAAAAACTGGTGGTATTTGTAATGAACACTACCAGTCTTTTGATATTTTTATGCTATGGAATTAATAGGCATTTGATGAAGTATTTCTCAGTCTAGTATGATATAAAGTCTTTCCTTTCTCTGAATTTTTTAGTTGTTTTGAACGAAAACTTCTATTTTTTTATTTAGAGGGTTTGTTTTTTGAAGTTTTGGGGCAATACTCTAAAGAGTTTACGAAAAGAGGTACAAAGGAGGAACTTTATGTTCAAGGTTAGGACTATTTTATTTGTAGTGCTATTGATGTTATCGACAAATACAGTAGCGCATGCAGAGAGTCTATTCTCCCCTATAACTCAAGAGGATGAATCGATTTTTCTTACCGACACTTCAGACCACAGGAATTTAGTAGACAAAAAAGCTGACTCAGAGAGCGATATGGACGACTTTAATATACACTTTGATGACTTATATGCAATGAAATTGCTTATGAAGCTTCGTTCCGAGCCAGTGACTTATACGGTTGCCGAGGGGGACAACCTCTATAGAATTGCGCTTGCCAATGATCTGTCACTCAATGAACTTATGGATATGAATAATATAACAGGAGATTTAATATTTCCGGGAGACGAACTCATTGTAAAGCAAGGGACGGGACATTTAGAGGACACACCGAAAAGACAGGTGATGGGAGTTACTGCTCCACCAATTGAGCCAGTAGCTCCAATTGCAGCTTCCCCATCGAGTTCAGCCTCTACAAAAGTTGCCGTATCTGCGCCAGTAGTAACAGCAGAACCTAAAACAGAAGGGTCTGTTGAAATGACAATGGAGGCCACAGCCTACACAGCCTACTGTACAGGATGCTCAGGAACGACTGCCTATGGAATTGATCTAAGGGCCAATCCAAATGAAAAGGTAATAGCCGTTGACCCTCGTATTATACCCCTGGGGACAAGGGTATGGGTAGAAGGCTATGGTGAAGCAATCGCTGGAGATACTGGCGGGGCTATCAAAGGGAATAAAATTGACGTATTTATACCATCCTATGATAATGCTATACAGTGGGGTAGAAAACAAGTTAAACTCATCATATTAGACTAACGTAAAAACCCATGTGACTCTACATGGGTTTTTATCATTACATACTATATAAAAAGCACTTGAGAAGATGAGTAAAATAAAGGATAATGAAAAATTAATACCTTAGTAAAGGATGTTATACTTAATGGATAAAATTCATATGAACAAATATCAAAAACCACAGGAAAATAAAGGGCGGCTGCTCGTGAAATGCCATGATAAACCAGGTATTGTAGCAGTATTATCAACTTTTTTATATAAGCATGACTGCAATATTATTGAGTCTAGTCAATATTCGAGTGATCCGGAAAATGGAACATTCTTTATTCGCATTGAATATCATGGTCTCCAATTAACTGCTAGAAAAGAACAGATGGAAAAAGACTTTAAAGAAATAGCACTCACACATGGAATGGAGTACAAGTTTTCTTATCCTGCGGAACGTATTCGATCGGCAATCTTTGTATCACGAGAAACTCATTGCTTAATAGAGCTTTTATGGGAGTGGCAAAATGGCGATCTCGACATGGATATTGTGGCAGTCATTAGTAACCATGAAACTGCACGTCCAATGGTAGAGGCACTAGGAATTCCTTATCATTATATCCCGGCTAACAAGGATATTCGTAAGCAGGTGGAGGAAGAGCAAATCCGCTTGATGCAGCAGTATGATGTAGACTTACTTATTTTAGCTAGATATATGCAAATACTAACTCCAGAATTTGTTGCTCATTTTGAGGATCGCATTATTAATATTCATCACTCCTTCCTTCCAGCTTTCATAGGAGCAGGTCCTTATGAGCGAGCATATGAGCGTGGAGTAAAGCTGATTGGTGCAACCTCTCACTATGTTACGAATAATTTAGATGAAGGCCCGATTATCGAACAGGATGTGGAACGAGTAAATCATCGGGATGATGTGAATGACCTGAAGAAAATCGGAAGACAAATAGAACGTCGGGTGCTTGTAAGAGCTGTAAAATGGCATCTTGAAAACCGAGTAATCGTAGAGGGCAATAAAACCATCGTATTTCATTAATAAATAGAGCTTCGAACCACTAATATATTTCAGTGGTCCGAAGCTCTTTCGTATTCAACCACAGAGAAGTAAATTATCTTGTAGCTTCTTAAATTATATATTTCCTTTAGCAAGCCATGGCAAAAATCCATCTAGGAATCGTTCGGTTGCAGGCATGAAGTAAGAGCCAAAATGATAGTCAGGATCTAGGGTAGTAATAATCCATGTTCCCTTTGTGCTCACCTTGTCGACATAAAGAACAGCACCGCCATCCTCAGTCGTAATAAGCTTTTGAGTGCCTTCCACCGGCCAAAACACGCCGTGCTGATGCCACGTCGCATCTTGCAAGGTTATATAATTAAATAAATCATAATCTGGGTCAGCTAGCACTAATCCACTCTTTGCATCCTTTTCGAGCCACCACCAAAAGTTAGTTTCTCGTTCCTCCCATTTTTGGCTTGGGAGCCATGCCCATGGTTGCGGTCCAAAGGCTACAACGATGCCCCCAGCATTTGCAAAAGCATGAATTTTCTCCTTAGAAGTCTTCAATAAATGTTCATTAAGTTGGGAAGGTACAAACAAAACATCTACCCCTTCCAAAGAGTCATTCTGGAAGTCTGGAAAATAGATCAGTCTATCGATATATTGTTTGTACTTTGGTTCATTGAACGTTCTATGATGAGGTGCATGCCCACTATAAATTACAGCAATTTTTCTCATTTGGAGCTACCCTCCTTTTGTAGTTCCTTATATTCATCTTGGATCCATTGTAAAAGCTGAATGCTGATCAAATCCGTTGATTTATTTTGCATGCGATGGGCAAAAAGATCGCGACCGGAATGAACTAGAATTGTTCCATTCGTTGACTGGCGATCAATGTATGTAATAGGCATTCCATCGCGGAAAGTTAATAGCACCTCAGCCCCATTTGGGACAGGGGAGTGAGTCACTCTTGCGAAGAAGCCAGCTACTCCTTTGTTGTAGGTCATATCATCGGTGTCTACACCCTTGAAAATAGGGTGATCTATTTTCTTATAAACGTGGTAGTCTTCATGGCTTTCAATCGTTCTAGGTGTAAAAATAGGACAACCTGGAAGCCATTCTCTAAATAAGTGTCCTCCAAATATAAGTATTTTTCCTGCTTCTAAAAACTCTTCAATAATTGCTTTATGTTTATATAAGTACTCTTGATCTGCAAAATCGTGTACTACTATACAACAGTACGGATCTAACGGATGCTCGGTTAATTGATATTGATCGATAATCGTAAAATGCTCATTCATAAAAGGATTGGTACGGTTGGACAATCCGAACGCATGACCTGGATCCAAGTAGAGTATGTTATTTTTGTTAGTCAAAAAGAGCCCTCCATCGCGTGAAATAATTGATAACTATTCTCATTTAATTGCATCATAACATATAACTTTTAAAAATTAAAAGGCAAAATTTTACTATATTACAATCTGAAAATTGTTTTTTTAATAAGATTTCTTGACCTTTCGGGAGAATTATTATAAGTTAGTTACGTATTGAAAATGATTCTCAATGAGAATGGAGACGAATATTATGAAGAAACGACCATATAGATACATAATTGCCTCTGCTTCTATCGCATTATTACTAGCTGGTTGCAGTAGTAACAATAATGAAGTAAAAAACAAGGATTTAGAAGCTAGTCAAGAAACAAAGATAATTGTAGACGAATTAAATAGAGAGGTAGAGATTCCTGGAAAGCTAGACAATATTGTAATGGGAGGAATTCTACCATACTTCTCTACCTGGTTTATCGCTACTAATTCTACGGAAGAGATTGCAGGGATTCATCCAAATTCTTATAATGCAGCCTCTCACTCTATTTTGAAGGAAATTTCTCCATCTATACTAGATGCTAAAACGAACTTTATTGAAAATGGGGAAGTAAACGTAGAAGAGCTACTTTCTTTAGACCCAGATGTCTATTTTGAGATAGCTAACCAAGAAAAAACAGTGAAAAAGCTTGAAGATACAGGAATAACAACTGTTGCGTTGGACACAGCAACCGATTCACTTAATCCGTTAGATACATTAAATCGTTGGTTAACTTTAACGGGAGAAATTACAGGTATAACAGATCGTCCTGCTGACATTATTGCTGAAGGTGAAGAAAACCAACAAATGATTAACGATACGCTTGATGAAGCAGGTGTTAAAGAGAAGGACATGCCTCGAGTGATGGTATTGCAATACCATAATGATGGAGAGATTTCTGTGGCAGGAACGGGAATGCACGGAAACCGTTGGCTGAACTCCACTGGCGGAACAGATGTAGCAGCTGAAGAGGTGGATGGTATTAAAGCAGTAAATATGGAGCAAATTTATAAATGGAACCCTGATATCATTTATATTACCAATTTTACGGAAACTCAGCCTGAGGACTTGTATAACAACGTTTTTGAAAGCCAAGACTGGAGTGAAGTAAAGGCCGTTCAGGATAAAAAGGTGTATAAAATGCCGCTCGGTATCTATCGCTGGTATCCACCAAGTGGAGATGCACCATTGATGCTAAAATGGATGGCACAAAAAAATCACCCAGAGCTATTTACGTATGATATGAACGAGGAAATCAAAGACTATTACAAACGCTACTATAATTATGAGTTAACAGATATTCAAGTGGAGGAAATCTTAAATCCACCATCGGAAGCAGCAAAATACTAATACAAAGGTGTCTATATAAATGAAGTCTAAATTGATCAAGATATTACTTTGGACATTACCTATTATAGTCGGGCTGATTTCGATTGGGGTAGGTCGGTATCAAATTGATTTCATCGTCCAAATAAAAATACTGCTCTCTCAAATAGTACCGATGGAGCAAACCTGGACGAACATGGAAGAAACAGTCGTCATGAATGTACGCCTACCCAGGATTTTATTGGCTATGTTAATTGGTGGTGGATTGTCCATCGCTGGTGCAGCATTCCAGGGGATGTTCGCCAATCCATTAGTTAGCCCTGATATTCTAGGTGTGTCTGCGGGAGCTGGATTTGGAGCCTCCATTGGTATTCTATTGTTTGGTAATAGCTTCACGATGCAAATTATGGCATTGGTAATGGGTATGCTAGCGATTGGCTTCACCTTTCTAATAGGTGGGGTAAAACGAGATATGCCTATATTTATGCTTGTCCTTGCGGGAGTTGTCACGAGTGCATTGTTTCAGGCGCTAATCTCGCTCGTGAAATTCCTGGCTGATCCCGAGGAAAAGCTCCCGGCAATTACATATTGGTTAATGGGAAGTCTTGGTACTGCCAGCTATAGCGATTTAATGATTGGTGGTCCAATTATTTTGAGTGGGATACTGATACTATATGTCCTTCGTTGGAGACTAAATATCCTGTCACTATCAGAGGAAGAGGCATTGTCATTAGGGGTATCTGTTAACAAGCTAAAATGGCTAGTGATTTTGGGTGCGACGTTAATCACTGCAGCAGCAGTATCCATTGCCGGTATTATCGGATGGATAGGGCTGATCATTCCGCATATCGCTCGAATGATTGTAGGAAGTAACAACCAATATGTACTTCCAGCATCTATTTCCATTGGAGCGGTGTACTTATTATTCATCGATAACCTTGCTCGTAGTCTAACGGCAGCTGAAATTCCACTTTCTATTTTAACAGCTATTATTGGAGCTCCGTTTTTTGCATATTTACTCCGTAAAACAGGAGGTGGCTGGAATTGATTTTACAGGTGAAGGATGGAAACTTCTTTTATAAAAAGGTGAAGGCTCCTGATTCTCAAAACTTCTTGTATATGAATGATATTAACTTTGAGCTTGGTCCTGGAGAGATTTTGTCTATTCTTGGTCCAAATGGAGCGGGAAAGACGACGCTGTTAAAATGTATGATGGGCTTACAGGAATGGAAAAGGGGAGAAACTTTACTAGATGGTAAACCACTTTCTAAGATGAATTCCAAGGAAGTTTGGACAAAGATTGGTTATGTACCTCAGGCATCCAGTATGACATTCAGCTATTCCATTTTGGATTTAGTGACAATGGGGAGAGCAGTATATATTCGTTCCTTTGCCCAGCCATCTAAAAAAGACTATGCCTTGGCTTTAGAAGCCTTAGACTCAGTAGGCATCAAGCATTTGGCAGAGGAATCCTGCACATCTGTCAGCGGAGGGGAGCTACAATTGGCGCTAATCGCCCGAACTTTAGTGGCAGATCCAGAGATTTTAGTATTAGATGAGCCGGAATCCCATTTAGATATGCAGAAGCAAAAGGTTATCCTGCAAACAATAAAAAGATTAGCAAAAGAAAAAGGCTTGGCCTGTGTCATTAATACCCATTACGCAAATCATGCATTTTATCTAGGAGATAAAGTACTTATGGTTGCGAAAGAAATGCCTGTAATAACTGGGAGTGTTTCTGATATTATGACGGAGAAAAATATTTTTGATTATTTCCAAATAGCTGTAAAGCGCCTGAGACATGAACTGGACGGACAAGTTTATGAAACGGTAGTTCCTACGTATTTTGGCAATGATATATAGGACGACTGTACAGCTTAGCATAAAGGATAAAAGAGTAGACGTTTCCATGTCTACTTTTTTTATTGAAAGAATGAACGCGATAATAAATTATTACATATCATAAAGTAATTCATAAGTAATAATAATTCTAGAGTGATTTGCAGAAAAGTAAGGCATATTTGACCAGAATGAGTTGAATGTGGATTGGATTCTGTATATAATAACAGTAAATAAGCAAGTTAAAGGACTGGATACTGCAATATCCAGTCCTACAATATGCAGCCGCAGAAAGAGCGGTTGGTCCTAGGTCAGAAATAACCGTCAAACCTTTGCCAGGGGACGGTTATTTCTTTTTTATGAAGAAAATAATCAATGTCACTACGATAGAGAAAGCTGTTAGGAAGACAGCGCTTAGCTGCATTAACAAATTAATCGATTCGTAAATTGTCATTGGCATCACCCCTTTGAAAGAAGTGACCGCCGCCCAACCTGGTATGCAATTGCACTTTCTATTATAACATATTTACGAACTAATGTTCTATTTTATTTAGCTGATATTTGTTTAAACATTAAAAAACCGCCAATTGGCGGTTTTTAAATCTCTATCTGCATTGGTCTTTTCGCGCGGATATCTCCGAGCAAAAATTTACCATACGGGATAACGTTTTGAATGATAATAGAAATAATGATTGGAATAACTGTACATAATATAGTGTAACCGACAACTCCATATTCAAAGTAATCGTTCAAAATCATGTCCGTAAAAATATGTAAGTACATAATAGCTATGGAATGATTTTCAATCTTTCGAAGCCATTCCAGGGAAAGAAATTTAGTGATTCGCTGGAAAATGCCTACGATTACAATGATAAAGGAAAGTGGGATGATTAAATCTAATAGCATATGATCATAACGAAGAAATTTCATGCTCAGTTTGTAATTTATCAATCCATTTTGATCTAGTAGAATCATTCCTAAAGCTAACGCTCCTGCGCTGAACAGCCAAGGCTTAGTCACATTCATCCACAGAGACTTACCGTAGTAGCCCAATGAAAAGTATACGACTGCCATCAACACGACATCTAAATTCCATACCATTGGGATCGATTGTGCTGATTCTACTGCTGATTCACTAATTACTTCTCTAGCAAAAATACTTTGAAGATGCGCTGCAATATAGCAAAACGCAAGGAGACTTATTTGTTGTACTTTGCTTAAATATTTTGTCATCCACATAAATAGTAGATAAGTAAAGAATAGAGTAGTGACAAACCAGAAAACTCCGTAAGCGCCTCGAACAAATCTACCGGCAATGAATAATTTCCATAAATCATTTAAATACCAAGAAAAATCATGATTTCCTTGGGAGATTTCCATACCATATCGAATACCTGTAATCGTTAAAAGGAAAAATAGATAAGGTACCATTAGTTGTAAAAATCTTTTTTTGACAGTTTTATTGGATGAAGTATCTTCTTTTATTTCCTTAAAGAAAATACCACTCAAAAGGAAAAACGCTGGCATATGAAACCAGTAAATATACTTGGATAGAGGGAAGTCTAGCTCCCCAGGGTAATGGCCGATAACAACGAGAATCATTAAAAAACCCTTTGTTACGTCTACCCATGTGACTCTTTTCTTGTTCATGATGTTCCTCCATAGCCGTCTCATATGTTTGTATAGCCACTTTTTAGTGAATATAAACTTAAAGAGAGAAAAAAATAATAGAATGGAGGCTTGATAAAAATGCCAACTGTTGTTTGCTTTGGTGATAGTATCACCGCTAGAAAGGAAGGTAATCCAAGTCCCGCGCTTACGTATAAGCTATCTCAGAAATTACCGAACTATAACTTTATCAACTCCGGAGTTTCAGGGAATACAACAGAGCAGGCAATCGAACGCTTCGCAGCAGATGTAATTGCTAAAAAACCTGATTATGTCACAGTTCTTTTTGGTTCGAATGATTCCGCCACATATCGTTTAGTAGACTTAGGATTATTTAAGCGTAATATAACGACCTTTGCGAAGGTCATTGGTCCAGATAAGACTATTCTTATTTCACCACCTCCAGTAGACGAATCTTTGCAGGAGAATCGCTCTAATGAGACCTTGCTACAATATACAACCGTTGTAAGAGAGGTAGCTGAGGAGACAGGTAGTCACTACATAGATTTTTTTACTGCTATGTATTCAAGAGAAGATTACAAAGAGCTGCTAGTTGGTGAAAAGGATGATGGTCTTCATTTTGGAGAAGCAGGGTATGAACTTCTGTCTAGTTTGATTGTTGAAAAACTAGAGGAGATAAATTTGGAGCCACCCAAGAAGGGTTTGTTTGAAAAGGTCTTTGATTTATTTTTTGAAAAAGAAAAATAACAGGTGGCTCGGTATGTTATCACTTACTTTGGGAAACTCTATACTTGAGTATTCATAAAAGGAGTGATGGCAATGCTTCAGTTAAACACAGAATTAGAAGGTAGAACGGCGTTTTTTGGAGATTTACAGGACCGTATTGCAAGTCTAGGTTATTCCATCGGAGGAAATTGGGATTATCATAAAGGTAGCTTTGACTCTATCCTTTGTCGAGAGGAAGGAGAAACCATCTATCTTCGAATCCCTTTTACAGTAACCCAAGGAGAGCTTGATGATTACGAGGCACATATAAGATTCCAGTCACCTTATTTGATTAAGCATGTGGTAAACGTAGGCTTAGATAAGGATGAAAACTCGTTGCTAACTACAACTGGTTTTGACCAATTTCAATCCCCTGTTGATCAGGATGGTAACATCACTGATAAAAACCGTTGGGAGCATGCAGGCGAGCAGGAAGTCGAAAAAGTACTTCGATTGTTGCAATAAAATAAAGATTAGGGCTGTCTCGCATAAGTTGAGGCAGTCCTTTTGTTTGCTGGGGTAGAAATTAGACCGGACTAGTGTGTTGAAATGGATAGTAGGTAGACGAGTCTGCGATGGATTGTAGTAAACCATGTGAGGATTGTAGTAATCTAAAGGGTGATTGTAGTAAACCAGAGGTTGATTGTCGTAAACTCGGCCAGCATTGTAGTAAAAAGAGCGAGTTCAGGGTGGGCGAGTGGTTGATTGTCGTAATCCATGAATCCAGCTATATGTAAGAGCTGTTCTTCATTCAAAGAGTTCTGTACATATAAATGTCCTACAGTTACATTATGGACGGTTATTCTTTATAATAGAATCAAATAGATTTGTACTTGAAAGGAAAGCGATCGATGATGTATGAGCGATTGATTGAATCGGAGCTGGAGACGGAAGTATTGGCCCGACAGCTAGCTGAAAGATTACAGCCTGCAGATGTCCTTACATTAGAGGGAGATTTGGGAGCAGGGAAGACAACGTTTACGAAAAGTGTAGCGAAGGGTCTTGGCATCACGAGAAATGTGAACAGCCCGACGTTTACGATATTGAAGCAATATGAGGGCAGACTGCCTTTAAACCACTTGGATGTGTACCGTTTAGCGGATAGTGATGAGGACCTTGGTTGGGACGAGCTTTTTTACGGTGAAGCGGTAAGTATCATTGAGTGGGCTCATTTAATACAAGAGGATTTGCCACCTGAACGCTTGGCAATACAGATTCATCGACTAGAAGACGATAAACGTAAATTTACGTTTGAGCCTTTTGGGAAGAGATATGAACAATTATGTGAGGAGCTTTTTGAATGATTTGGTTAGGAATAGATACATCTCATACACCGCTTGCGGTAGCAGTCGTAAAGGACGGGCAGGTGCTTGCAGAATATAAGTCTTCTGTGAAGGTAACCCATTCCATTGGAACAATGCCAGCGATAGAGGAGCTCCTGAAGAAAGCTAGTATCCAGCCGAATGAGCTAGATGCCATTGCGGTCGCAAAAGGGCCTGGCTCTTATACGGGAGTGCGAATCGGTGTAACGATCGGAAAGACGCTCGCTTGGACGCTCAATATTCCTATTTACTCGGTATCCAGCTTGCAGGTTCTTGCGGGGAACGTACCATATTTCCAAGGTGCGGTGTGTGCCATTATGGATGCACGACGTGGAAATGTGTTTGCAGGAATTTATACGGACGGGGAATTGGTAAAGGAATCCCATATGTCTATGGCAGATCTGTTAAAAACGTTAGATGAAATGGAGCAGCCAGTTTTATTTGTCGGAATGGATGTAGCTCTTCATTGGGACCACATAAAAGAGGTGCTCGGGGACAAAGTGCAGCAGGCAGGTGCAGCGTTTTCATTACCTAATGCTGCAGTTCTGATAGAAATTGCGCAAAATATGGAATCGATAGATGTACATACAACGGTTCCAGAATATTTGCGAATAACAGAGGCAGAGGCGAACTGGATGAAAGAGCAGAAGAAAAATGGAAACTAAAACGATAACCTATCGCAAAATGACACTAGAAGACATAGATCAGGTACTTTTAATAGAAGAAGAAGCATTTGCTCATCCTTGGAATAGAGAGGCATTCGAGCATGAAATGACGACAAATCTATATTCCTACTATTTAGTAGCGGAGACAGAAGACAAGAATATCGTCGGCTATTGTGGAATGTGGATTGTCATGGATGAAAGTCATATTACGAACGTGGCAGTTGCAGAGCGTATGCGTGGTCATCGGATTGGGGAAGGCTTAATGCGAGAGGCAATTCGTATTGTAAAAGAGCAAAATGGAGTACTCATGACGTTAGAGGTACGCGTATCCAATACAGTCGCTAAAAATTTATATTATAAGCTAGGCTTCCAGGATGGAGGCATTCGTAAAAACTATTATACAGATACTCAAGAGGATGCTCTTGTAATGTGGGTGGAATTCAAATGATAAAAGATCAATATATTTTAGGGATAGAAACAAGCTGTGATGAAACAGCAGCGTCTATTGTCAAAAATGGAACAGAAATTATATCCAATGTGGTAGCATCTCAAATTGAAAGTCATAAGCGCTTTGGTGGAGTAGTGCCAGAGGTCGCTTCTCGTCATCATGTGGAGCAAATCACGCTTGTCATAGAAGAAGCTTTAAAACAAGCGAACATGACGCCTCAGGATTTAGATGCAGTGGCAGTGACGGAAGGCCCTGGGTTAGTAGGGGCGCTATTAATAGGAATAAACGCAGCAAAGGCATTTTCTTTTGCAAACGGCTTGCCTTTAGTAGGAGTTCATCACATAGCAGGGCATATTTATGCAAATGCACTGGTCCAACCGATGGAATTTCCTTTACTTGCTTTAGTAGTGTCTGGTGGACATACTGAGCTAGTGTTAATGAAGGAAGATGGTCAGTTTGAGCTGATTGGTGAAACACGTGATGATGCAGCTGGGGAAGCATATGATAAAGTTGCTCGAGTCTTGAACCTGCCTTATCCGGGTGGACCACATATTGATCGTCTAGCGAATGAGAGCGATCAAGCAGTTCCTTTCCCAAGGGCTTGGCTAGAAGAAGGCTCTTATGATTTTAGCTTTAGTGGCTTAAAGTCAGCTGTCATCAATTATCAGCATAATGCAGAGCAAAGAGGGGAAGAAATCAATCCCAACCATCTAGCAGCAGGATTCCAAGAGAGTGTGATTGAAGTATTAACTACTAAAACTCTTCGAGCGGCTAGAGAGTTTAAGGTGAAGCAAGTAATTGCTGCTGGTGGTGTAGCAGCAAATAAAGGACTGCGAAAAGCATTAGAGGAAGCTTTTCAAAAAGAGAATATTCCTTTTTATGTACCGCCAATTAAGTTATGCACGGACAATGCAGCCATGATTGCAGCTGCTGGTAGCTCTAAATTTTCAGCAGGACAAACAGGCAGTTTAGCCATGAATGGGCGTCCTGGATTAGAATTAAATAGCTGGAATTAACGGAACCCTCTTTTCTTCGACAAGAAAAGAGGATTTTTTACCATGTATTATTTCTCTTGTCAATAGAGAACATTCGTACTTATGCACAATTTGTTGATAACTTGTTAGTAAGTTGTGTGTTTTCAATATATTGTGGTTATTTATACTCACAACTTGTGGAAAACATAGTTTTTAATCTGTGGACAATGTGGATAAACCTGTTGATAGATTGATATGACAGTACTTTTGATGTTAATAAATATGTGGAAAAAGAATTGTAGGAAAAAAGGGGTTGACCTATATATGCCATCGTTCGACAAAATGCTACACGGCTTACACATAGATTGTTAGAAGAGGCGATAAGCTTAGGACCATAAACCGACTCGTTAATTTTAATAATCGGTTGGCTTGTCCCAAATATTAGACTGTTTTCTTTATAAATTGAATAGTTAAGCCCAAAAATAAATAGTTCGACATTATATACTATTCCCCATATAAAAAAAGGGTAAACCGATTCAATCGGCTCACCCTATAATTTCTTCTAATTGTTCCTGTAGCACTAGCCATTCGTTAGAGATGGTGTCTTGTTGATCCTTTAATAGATCTAGTTCAATCTGCAGCTTTTGTACTGCTTCATGGTCCTGGAATATCTCTGGATCACATAGTTTTTCTTCTATCGAAGCAATTTGTGTATCAATGAGTGGAATTTGTTCCTCGAGCTCATCGATTTGTCGTCGAATCTGTCGTTCTTTTTTCTTCGCCTCTTTATCAATCGTTGAGGTATTAACTTTTTGGATAACTGTATTCTGAGCCACGGAGCTTTCCATTGCTAATTCCTCGAGCTCTTCCTTCTTCTCCAAATAGTAGTCATAGTCGCCTAAGAACAGTGTGGCTTCTGTTGAGGAGAGTTCAATTACCTTTGTTGCAATTCGGTTAATAAAATAGCGGTCATGTGATACGAAAATAATCGTTCCGGGGAAATCGAGTAAGGCATTCTCTAACACCTCTTTACTGTCTAAATCTAAATGGTTCGTAGGTTCATCTAAAACAAGTGTATTCGATTTCAACAACATAAGCTTGGCAAGTGCTAGTCTAGCCTTTTCCCCGCCGGACAATGTAGAAACTGTTTTTTGCACATCATCTCCAGAGAACAGGAAGCGACCTAGCACATTGCGAACGTCCTTTTCATTCATAAGAGGCCACTCATCCCATAGCTCCTTCAACACTGTTTTATTCCCCGAAAGAGCTGCCTGCTCCTGGTCATAGTAGCCAAATTGCACATTCGTCCCGTATTGTATATTTCCACCAGCAATGGGAAGTTGCTTCATAATTGTTTTAAGCAAGGTGGACTTGCCGACACCATTTGGTCCAACTAAAGCAATACGGTCCTGCTTGTACACAGAAAATGAAATATTCGAGGATACGGTTTTATTGGAATAGCCAACTGCAAC
>JBEMAY010000030.1:0-8945 GCA_040274765.1 Psychrobacillus sp. | reverse complement strand
GCTAGGACGGTCGATTGTAAAGCCGAAGTTCGCGGATTTCTCATCGCCATCTGGTGCATCCATCCAATCTGTCTTTTCAATCACTTTTCTTCGAGACTGAGCCATCTTCGTAGTGGAGGCACGAGCCAGGTTGCGGCTAACAAAATCCTCTAGCTTTGCCTTTTCCTCTTGCTGTTTCTCATATTTCTTTTTATCGAGCTCGTAGTTTTTGGCCTTTTGCGTTAAATAGGCACTATAGTTACCGACATATCTCGTAACGTTATGACGAGAAACCTCGTACACTAGATTGACTACCTGATCTAGGAAATAGCGATCATGGGAGACGATTAAAATGGCGCCACTATAGTTTTTTAAATAGTTCTCTAAGAAGCTGAGTGTTTGAATATCTAAATGGTTTGTAGGCTCATCTAGTATGAGTAAATCTGGCTTACTTAATAGCATTTTAGCTAATGCTAGACGCGTTTTTTGTCCGCCAGATAATGCTTGTACTGGTTTATCATAATCACCTGGGAAAAACTGCATACCATGTAAGATGGAACGAATGTCCGATTCAAAGCGGTAGCCGCCAGCCTCATTAAATGCCAGCTGAAGCTCGTCATAAGTGGCAGCTACTCTAGCGTATGCTTCCGAATCCTCATAGACAGCGGGATCAGCCATTTGGGCTTCTAATGACCGCAATTCTTTTTCGGAGTCTATCAAATGACTGAAGATAGATTTCATTTCCTCCCAAATAGTTAGCTTGGATTCTAAACCGGCATGCTGCTCTAAGTAGCCTAGTCTAATATTTTTTGGCATGATAATGTCACCGGAATCATAGGAAATTTCTCCAGCAATTATTTTAAGTAAGGTAGATTTCCCAGCACCGTTACGACCGACAAGTGCAACTCGGTCACGATCTTGGACCTCTAACTTTACGTTTGTTAATATATCTTCCCCATTAAAGGATTTAGTTACTTGGTTTACTTGTAAAACAATCACGATTATTTGCACCTCAATTCTATCCTAAGTGTAATAGATAGGACTTGTCGTTGCAACGTTCTCCCTTTACAATGAAAGAAAGGTGACGTGTAAAAATGAATTTGCCTTATACAATTAGGAGGATACTTATGAAACGTGATGTACCTCGCATTCCTCAAGCGACAATGAAACGACTTCCTTTATATTATAGATTTTTGCAAAGCTTTCACAATGCAGAACATAAACGTATTTCATCTCAGCAGTTAAGTGAAGCTATGAAAATTGACTCGGCGACCATCCGTAGAGACTTTTCTCATTTTGGTGCATTAGGTAAGAAAGGCTATGGCTACGATGTACCACACCTTCTAGAATTCTTCCGAAAGACACTGGACCAAGACGAAGCGGCTAAAGTTGCCTTGATAGGTGTTGGTAGCTTAGGTACAGCTTTTGTTAAATATAACTTTCAAAAAAACCATAACACTAGAATAGTAGTAGCATTTGATACGAAGGCGCCACTCGAAGGAACGATTATCAGTGATATCCCAGTTTTTCATTCCAGTGTAATGCTAGAAAAACTGGATGAATATGGAATTGAATTAGTAATCTTCACCCTTCCAAGTCGTTCTGCCCAAGAGGTAGCTGATCTCCTAGTTGGATCTAATGTAAAAGGGATTTTAAACTTTACCCCAGTTCCAATCAGCACCCCTGATGAGATTCGCGTACATACGATAGACCTTTCCGTAGAACTTCAAACACTAATCTATATGATTCGAAACGATATATAAGAAAAGCGGAACCGCCTATGTCTGCCCCGACAGGCAAATGGGAAAAAGCGAGGAGGCAGCTCTTCAGCCACCGGAGCTTTTATCCATTTGACCCCGAGGGGCAAGGCGGAGTAGCTAGACACCAAGAAAAGCGGAACCGCCTATGTCTGCCCCGACAGGCAAATGGGGAAAAGCGAGGAGGCAGCTCCTCAGCCACCACAGCTTTTATCCATTTGACCCCGAGGGGCAAGGCGGAGTAGCTGGACACCAAGAAAAGCGGAACCGCCTATGTCTGCCCCGACAGGCAAATGGGAAAAAGCGAGGAGGCAGCTCTTCAGCCACCGGAGCTTTTATCCATTTGACCCCGAGGGGCAAGGCGGAGTAGCTAGACACCAAGAAAAGCGGAACCGCCTATGTCTGCCCCGACAGGCAAATGGGGCTCTCAACCAGTGACAACTAGCAAGGATCACAAACTACTAGATTCTATCTAAAAAAGCCTTCGACTAAATTAAAGTCGAAGGCTTCCTTTTATATTCACTTTTCAGGAGGGAATAAATAACAAGGTCGATATAGCGTCCCTTTTCAAATTCATGTTCCCTTAGAACACCATCTCTATGAAAGCCTAGCTTACTTACTAGGTGAAGGGAGGCATCATTTTCTGACGTAATTTGAGCTTCAATTTTGTTTGCGTTTAACTCTGAAAAGGCAAAGTGAATAACAGCCTGTAGTGTCTCCGTCATAATTCCCTTTCCCCATGATTCAGGGGAGAGGTCATATCCTATTTCTATCCGGTTGTGTTCAACCTCATAGTTTAAGTAGCCACACGTACCAATCACTTTTTTATTTACTTTCTCTTCTATTACCCAACGCAAACCAGTTTGCTCCAAAAATATTTTCTCGTACCAACTAATCTCGCCTTTTGCATCTTCAATAGAAGTAAACGGATCGAGTGGCATATGCTGTACAACATTTTCATTGGCATACAATTCTAAAATGTCATCGGAGTCTTGTTCGGTTGCCTTTCGGAGAATAAGTCGTTCTGTTTCTATCATAGGAAACTTCGTAAATGAAAAAGTCATCATGATTCCTCCTTATTACAACATTCCTGCTAATCTTTCGAAGAAGTTAATAATTTCTTCATTATATAGCTGTGCAATTACTACGAATCCATTCAAAAGCATATGGGCAATAATAGAAGTGATGATACGTTTTGTTTTATAATAAATGAATGCGAATATAAAACCAGATACAGCATATATTAGTATGTGCGTAAACTCAAAATGGATGACTGCAAAGGATAGTGAGCTTATAAGTGCTGCCACAAAGAAGTTCGTTTTAGGTAATAATGTTCCGAAAATGATACGACGGAAGATGAGCTCTTCTAAAATTGGAGCAAAGAGAACAATAGAGAAAAAGACAAAGGGCACCGAACTAGCTAGTTCCATGAAATCTTGTGTATTCTCAGAACCGGGCTCGATTCCGAAAAACTTTATCTCAATGTTAGCAGCAAGAGCCTGGCCATACAAAACCATTATGAAACCCAAGACTCCCCAGGCAATTGATTTAGGAGTGCTTGAAGCTTTTCCCTTTAAAGGACTGATAAAGCTCTTGTCTTTTCGAATGATAAGCAACGTTATGATTGTTGCGGTTCCCATTCCGATGAAGGTCCACCAACCATTGGCTAGGAACTCTGGATTTTCTAAGTTATTATACTTAAAAATCATAAAAAGAAGGGAAGCAAAGATGATTCCGGATAGCTGCATGACGCAGTAGGTGATTAATATGTATAAGGCTGTTTTTTGTTTTTTCATCTAAATATCCTTTCTGTGTTCCTTAAAGTTTCTATTGCACAGTATGCTAGTAATTATTATATGTACTAGCCTTATTGTAATGGAAAACTAAAATAAAATCGCTTGTTAGCTATTTTATTCTTGGATAGTTTCCGTATTTAAAAGGGACTTGCTTTCACACAAGGGCAAGGTGAAATACTCTTTATCTAAGAGAAGAAAGAAGATAATAAAATTTTAAAAAAAGTTTAGGTTCTGACTTGCAAATTTTACGTAGTTTAATTATTATTATAAGTGTGTTAGCACTCAAAGTGTGAGAGTGCTAATAAATATTAAATTCAACTTATTTTAGGGAGGTAGTTTCACTTGTTAAGACCATTAGGTGATCGTATTGTAATCGAATTAATCGAAGCTGAGGAAAAAACAGCATCTGGCATCGTACTTCCAGACTCTGCTAAAGAGAAACCACAAGAAGGTAAAGTCGTTGCAGTAGGTACTGGACGAGTACTAGAAAACGGAAACCGCGTTGAATTAGACGTAACAGAAGGGGACCGTATTATCTTCTCTAAATATGCTGGAACTGAAGTAAAATATGAAGGCCACGACTATTTAATCTTACGCGAAAGCGATATTCTTGCTGTAATCGGCTAATAAAAGAACTTAAAAAGAAAAATTAGGAGGGCATATTAACATGGCAAAAGAAATTAAATTTAGTGAAGACGCTCGTAGTGCAATGCTGCGTGGAGTAGATAAATTAGCAGACGCTGTTAAAGTAACATTAGGGCCAAAAGGTCGTAACGTAGTTTTAGAGAAAAAATTTGGTTCACCACTTATCACGAATGATGGTGTAACAATCGCAAAAGACATCGAGCTAGAGGATGCTTTTGAAAACATGGGTGCTAAATTAGTAGCAGAGGTTGCTTCTAAAACAAATGACATCGCTGGTGACGGTACAACTACTGCGACTGTTCTTGCACAATCTATGATTCGTGAAGGACTTAAAAATGTAACAGCTGGTGCTAACCCAGTAGGTATCCGTAAAGGAATCGACTTTGCTGTAGCTTCTGCTGTAACTGAGCTTAAAGCAATCTCTAAACAAATCGAAGGTAAAGATTCAATCGCTCAAGTAGCTGCTATTTCTTCTGGTGATGAAGAAGTTGGTGAGTTAATCGCTGAGGCAATGGAGCGCGTTGGTAACGACGGAGTTATTACAATCGAAGAATCTAAAGGTTTCACAACTGAGCTTGATGTAGTAGAAGGTATGCAATTCGACCGCGGATATGCATCTCCATACATGGTAACTGATTCAGATAAAATGGAAGCTAACTTAGATAACCCATATATCTTAATCACAGACAAAAAAATTGCAAGCATTCAAGAAATCTTACCAGTGCTTGAGCAAGTAGTTCAACAAGGTAAACCACTTTTACTAATCGCTGAGGATGTAGAAGGGGAAGCGTTAGCTACTCTAGTAGTAAACAAATTACGTGGTACATTCAATGCAGTAGCTGTTAAAGCTCCTGGATTCGGTGACCGTCGTAAAGCTATGCTTGAAGATATCGCTATTCTAACTGGTGCAGAAGTAATCACAGAAGACTTAGGCCTAGACCTTAAATCTGCGAACATTACTCAATTAGGACGCGCTTCTAAAGTAGTAGTAACAAAAGACAACACAACAATCGTAGAAGGTAACGGAGATGCGAAAAACATCGCTAGCCGTGTTGCTCAAATCCGTGGCCAATTAGAAGAAACAACTTCTGAATTCGATAAAGAAAAACTTCAAGAGCGTCTTGCTAAACTTGCTGGTGGAGTAGCTGTCGTGAAAGTTGGAGCAGCAACAGAAACTGAGCTAAAAGAACGCAAACTTCGTATTGAAGATGCACTAAACGCAACTCGCGCAGCTGTTGAAGAGGGCATCGTATCTGGTGGTGGTACTGCACTAGTGAACGTATACAACAAAGTTGCTGAGCTTGCAGAAACAAAAGAAGGCGACGTAGCAACTGGTATCCGCATCGTTCTTCGTGCTTTAGAAGAGCCAGTTCGTCAAATCGCTAACAACGCTGGTTTAGAAGGATCTATCGTTGTAGATCGTCTAAAACGCGAAGATATCGGCATGGGCTTCAACGCTGCAACTGGCGAATGGGTTAACATGATCGAAGCTGGTATCGTAGACCCAACTAAAGTTACTCGTTCAGCTCTTCAAAACGCTGCATCTGTAGCTTCTCTATTCTTAACTACAGAAGCTGTAGTAGCAGACATTCCAGAACCAGCAGGAGCAGGCGGAATGGGCATGCCTGACATGGGCGGAATGGGCGGCATGATGTAATAAGCCGCTTTAACCCTTGATTTATAGGGGTTAATATTATAGATTGAAGTTGAATGTTAACATAAAGGATTATTTATAAAGAAGCTTCTCATTAGTTGTAATAACTAGTGGGAAGCTTTTTTTATTTCTTGCTTATTTTCTTTAAGTGGAGATATATCGTTCTAAATGATTGAGTCTTTTATCGGTGAAATACATAAATAATATTAGAACAGGAGTTTACTTGTTTTCCTATCTAATACTTGCCATGCTTTTTTTCTTCAATTGTAAAGAGTACGTTAATTAGCTGACAAAAGGAATTGGAATGTAATCAAATAGTTTAAACAAAAGAAAAAAGGGCATTTAAAGTAGTAAGGAAACAAATTTAAAAATACAGACAGGAGGAATTATTAATGACCCAAATTGCTACGTATAACAACGGAATGACTAATACCGAGGAAGAAAAAAATGGAAAGCTTTTAAAGGGCTTGGTAGTGGGGGCTGTTATCGGCGCAGCTATTGCAATGCTTGATTCCAATACACGAAACAAAGTAACATCCACAACTAAAAACGTGAAAGACTCAACGTTGGATATGTATAGCCAAGTTAGAAACAATCCAGGAGAAGTGAAAAACGATTTACAAGAGCGACTGAAATCTGCCTCTACGGTTCTGAAAGATGCGATAAACGACGCGCAATCTCTATATGAAAAAGTAAACGAGAACATTCTTGCACCAGTGAGTCAAGTAAAGGAAGATTCAAGTGGAATTATTTCGAGTGCTAAAGAAATCACTTCTGATATAAAAGAAATAAGTGGAAAAGTGAAAGAAGCGGGAGAAGAAGTGGTAGATGGCGGTAATGGAAACAACAACACTAAAATGTAATATTTAAATTAAAAAGAGCACTTACTTTAGCTATCCTAGAGTAAGTGCTGTTTTGTTTATTTGATAGCTGGTATTAAAATTTCAACAGTAAGGTCTGGTGCGTTAACGGCACCTGTAAAGACATAGACAGGCTGATAATAGCCTTTAGTATCATAAGTATAGTCTAGGCGAACCTCCGTTACAGTTAATGTATCTCCTTTTTGCAAAGAATTGTATAAGCTAAACTCTCCGCTTAACAATGCTTCATATGCTTCCTGTGGGGATATAATTACCTTCTCCTTGACCATTTTATTATTACTCACCTCATAAGTGATGCCATCAGGAGTTTGTTTATCAGAAAGGTTAACTATGATAAATCCTTGAGAAAAATCCTCACATGTAGATTGTGCATTCTTTGGCTCCTCTAAATCCCAACGAATGGTACGTTCATCTTGCTGCTGATAGGTAGCATTAATAGGGAATAAGTCTTCATCTTCTAGCCACTCTTCCATAGACTGCTTTTGCTGTTGAATATCCACTCTTGGAGTCTCTTCACTATAAATATCAGACGAAAAGGACCAGGAACCATTGGACATAAAATAGGTTAAATAATAGGTATGTTCTTCCTCATCTATCAGTTGTAGTTGGCGATTTTCCCCTTCCATACGTATGCCACCTTGCTGTTGTAAATCGAATTGTTGAGCGATGGATTGTGAGATGTTTTTTAAATTATTTATATCTCTAACATTTGAATTGTAATAGATACAAGCGTTAGACGGTTCGTTAGAAAGCTGTGTCTCGAGTTTCACATCAATTTGCTCCATATTTTGTTTTTGTGCAGGCTTGAATGGCAGGTTCCCATATTCTTGTGCACTATATACAGCGTTTGCTATGCCGAATAAAAAAACAAAACTAAGTGGAATAGCAAGTGATCTTACAATTGGAGCTAATTTTAACTTTCGTTTCTCGATGCTGGTCACTATGGCCATGACTATAAAGTAGCCTGCTAAACTTCCGATTGTATTATGCAAAAGGTCATCCAATTCAAAAATCCCTTTTCCGGAAATGTACTGGAAAATTTCTACACAGAGTGTAAATACAATCGAAAGAATAAATACTCTCCAAAATGACTTCATTTTTGGATGGATCAATGGCAATAAAAAACCTAATGGAACAAACATGAACATATTAAAGATGATTAACTGTAATTCAGGCATGGACCATTTGTTCCAGGCATTCACATAGCTACTGAACAGACTAGGGTTAAACTGACCAATAAACATGGCTGGTCTACTTAAGGTAGTGATACCTAATACAACGGTTCCCCAGCAAATCAGTAAAAGAATTAAAATGAATTTTGACAGGCGTATTGGATATTTTCCCTGAAAAACCTTTTTAAAAATGAAGAACCCCATAATTAAGGCAATGAAAATAAAAATAGAATATTTTACATACGGTAAAAGACCAGACACTATACTTATTAAATCCATTGGAACCTAACCTCCTAAAATGAATTGGTATGTTTATGGTAACCAATAAATCTTAAGGGAATATAAGGATAAATCTTAAGGTTTTATGAGTTTTGAAATATAAGGAATTCTCAAATTATATGATATAAATCTGATGTCTATTTAAATTTCTCTAACTTATTTGGCATATTTAGTTCATATATACTCCGATAGTTCTGAAAAGATATAGGTAGCGACTCTGCTGTAAATAGATCTTCATAAAAAGTGGAGGAATTATTTGATCCGTTATCGTCGTTGTTTTGTTCTATAAGACTCCATATTTTTGGAGTGAGAGTCGATACTTTAGGTAATGCAGGAGGTAGTGTTGTTTTTAAAGGGATAAAATCCGTATGGGCAGCATCATATTTCTTAAATTTAGGGTTAATACGGATAAAGTCCTCCTCCGAGTTAAAAACGATGTTTGTTGAAAGTACCTCTTTATTATTCTCCGTTAATTTATTATATGTTATATCGTACTCAGATCCGGAATCATCGTTTTTCCAAGCTATAAATTGGATTGCTCGCGGTAGGTCTATAAATACATTATTTTGAAAGGTAGGATTAAGGGCGCCGCTAGCCATAATTCCTCTATTCGAGTTGTATTCACCTGGGTCGACATTTTTGATGATATTGTATTCTATTGTTGAGTTGCGCCAGTTCATGACGCGTATGGCATCCTGACGCATTTTTTCTATTTTATTATTTCTAATAACAATATTTTCGTGATATTTTCCGCCCGAGTATTTATGAGTGCCGATTGCTCG
>JBEMAY010000029.1:0-36918 GCA_040274765.1 Psychrobacillus sp. | reverse complement strand
TTCCTAAACAATAAAAAAAAGCTTCCCACCTATTAGTGGAAAGCTAACTCTTCTCATACACGGTCAAAAAAAAGATTGCCCATGTGAGATAGCCCTCCAGAATATATATTCTGACAGTCCTGCATCTCTTAAATACAGAACCAACATAGAAAAGGAAAAGCTTTTCTATATTTCGGCAAACAGCCCTTTCCTAAACGGTCATAGGATCCTTTCATCCTCTCGATTAGTACTATTGCAATTTGCACCTCTATCTTCACTGTTTGAATAGTGAATATTAAATTAGATTAAAGATAACACAAGACTATTCAGAAGACAATAAATTTTTCTGAAAATGAGCCATTAGATTGTCTGCCAATTTACTAGGAAGTCCCGATTCAATTAGCTCTTCCCTTGAGGCAGCTTGCATTCGTTTGAGTGAGCCAAAATGCTTAAGAAGCATTTTCTTACGTTTTGGACCTATTCCTTCAATGCCATCTAACGAAGAGGCAATTGTATGCTTCCCTCTTTGCTGTCGGTGAAACGTAATTGCAAAACGATGGACCTCGTCTTGAATTCTTTGAAGAAGATAAAATGCTTCACTTGTTCTTTTCATAGGGATAATCTCTAATGGATCTCCATATATCAAGGAGGAGGTTTGGTGCTTTGTATCTTTCGCTAGTCCTGCAATAGGAATATCTAAGCCAAGTTCATCCTCAATAATTTCTCGTGCTGCTTCTATCTGTCCTTTACCTCCGTCAATAATGATTAAATCTGGAAGCGGTAACCTGTCTTTTAAAACACGAGTGTAACGTCTACGTACGACCTCACGCATTGCTCCATAATCATCATGCTTTGCTGCAGTTTTCGTTTTATACTTTCGGTAATCCTTCTTGTATGCTCTGCCATCCACAAATACTACCATGGCCGAAACAGCATCGGTCCCGTGTATATGAGAATTATCAAAGGCTTCAATTCTACTTGGCATTGCAATTCCCATTAGTTCACCTAGTTCCTCTACTGCCCCTACTGTTCGTTCCTCTTGTCGTTCAATCAAATGAAATTTTTCTCTTAAAGCAATTGCAGCATTCTTTTGAGCTAAATCAACTAAGTTCTTTTTTGCACCTTTTTGAGGAATAATAACCTTCATCTCTAATAACTTAGAGGCTAACTCTAAGTCAGTCGTATTCGGCACAAAGATCTCCTTAGGTTTGATATGCTCTGGTTTTGAATAGAACTGGCCTAAAAAGGTAAGAAATTCTTCCTCCGGGTCACGGTAAATTGGAAAAAGTGAAACATCTCTTTCTATCAATTTGCCTTGTCGCACAAAAAATACTTGTACACACATCCATCCTTTATCGACGGTGTAACCAAAAATATCACGATTTGTGAAGTCATTCATCGTCATTTTTTGTTTTTCCATCACTTGATCGATATGCGCTATTTGGTCACGGTACTCTTTTGCACGCTCAAATTCCAGCTGTTCCGCTGCCACGTTCATTTTTTCAGTAAGCTCTTTCTTGACCGTAGCATGGCCACCGTTTAAAAAACTAGAAATTCCATGGATAATCTCCGTGTACGTTGTCTCTTCGATTTTTTTCACGCATGGAGCAAGACATTGCCCGATATGGTAGTACAAACAAACTTGGCTAGGTAGCTTTTGACACTTTCTTAATGGATATAACCTATCCAGTAATTTCTTTGTTTCGTGGGCAGAATGAGAATTTGGGTATGGCCCAAAATATTTACCCTTATCCTTTTTAACTTGTCTTGTAATAATAAGCTTAGGATTTTTTTCTGCTGTAATTTTTATATATGGATACGTTTTATCGTCTTTAAGCATAACATTGTATTTTGGATCATGCTTCTTGATCAAATGAAGCTCTAAGATTAGTGCCTCCAGCTCGGACGATGTTACGATATATTCGAAGTCAACTATTTCTTGTACTAATCTTTGAGTTTTACCGTCATGTGATCCCGTAAAATAAGATCGCACACGATTTTTTAATATCTTTGCTTTTCCTACATATATAATGACACCTTGCCGGTCTTTCATTAAATAACAGCCAGGTTGATCTGGTAGGATTGCACATTTTTGTTGTATAAGTTCGTTCATCTCATCACCTGTTTAAAAAAACCGGGAACCTTAGAGGACCCGGTTTTTATTATTATGCGTTTTTCTCAACGAATTGAACTAGTGCTTCTTTTGGTTGGAAACCAACAGCTTTGTCTACTGGTTGACCGTCTTTGAATAACACTAATGTTGGGATAGACATGATTCCAAATTGACTAGCAGTCGCTTGGTTCTCATCAACATCTACTTTTACGATTTTAACTTTATCGCTCATTTCAGCGTCCATCTCTTCTAAAACTGGAGCGATCATTTTACAAGGCCCGCACCATGTTGCCCAAAAATCTACTAATACTAATCCTTTTTCTACTTCTTGAGAGAAAGTTTGATCTGTTCCGTGTACAATTGCCATAAATAATTCCTCCTTTAGTAACTCTTTATTGATTATAGCAGACAAAAAATACTACATCTACAATTTAGCTTACACACTTGTATATGCTCCTATCCATATAAAAACTCGGCCCATTATGAGCCGAGTATTTTCTTAAGCATTTACTTTAAGTTTTTTGAACTCTTCTGTAAGCATAGGAAGTACTTCAAACAAGTCCCCAACAATCCCATAGTCTGCGACCTTGAAAATATTTGCTTCTGGGTCTTTGTTAATCGCTACAATAATTTTTGAGTTAGACATACCTGCTAAATGTTGGATGGCACCAGAAATACCAACAGCGATATATAAATCCGGAGTTACAACTTTTCCTGTTTGACCGATTTGTAGTGAGTAATCACAGTAGTCAGCATCACAAGCTCCACGTGAAGCTCCAACTGCACCGCCTAATACGTCAGCAAGCTCCTTTAATGGTCCAAAGCCTTCCTCACTCTTCACTCCACGACCACCAGCAATAACAACCTTCGCTTCAGATAAGTCAACACCTTCAGAGGATTTGCGTACCACTTCTTTAATAACAGTACGAAGATTTGTAATTTCTACTGATAAAGAAGAAACGTCTACAGATTTGCTATCGTCTTTTGCAAGTGGTGCAATGTTATTTGGACGAACAGTGATAAAATCAATTCCGTCTTTTATTTTTACTTTTTCAAAAGCTTTTCCAGAGTAGATTGGACGAATATAAACCGCATCATCCCCTTCTCCTTCAATAGCCGTTACATCAGAAACTAATCCGATTTGCAATTTACCAGCAATTTTTGGTGATAGGTCTTTTCCTAAAGCAGTATGTCCGAACACAATAGCTTCAGGATTTTCTTGTTCAACTACCGCCATAAATGCTTGACCATAGCCATCAGAAGTATACTGCATTAAATGTGGATGTTCTACTGTAATTACTCGGTCAGCACCATATTTCCCTAGCTCAACAGCTAAATCTTGAACTGCGTCTCCTAGTAATACCGCTACTACTTCTCCACCGTCAGAAATTTGCTTTGCTGCAGCGATTGATTCATATGAAACGTTACGAAGTGCACCTTCACGTGCTTCCCCTAAAACTAATACTTTTTTAGACATGATTTGTTCCTCCCATTTTATAAATGATTCGAACCCTCTTTAATTTCGAGATGTTCATAGATTACTAGAAACTTAAATGTTATACTACTTTCGCTTCTGTATGAAGAAGACTCACTAGCTCTTTCACTTGATCAGCCAGATCTCCCTCTAATACTTTTCCAGCTTCCTTTTTAGGAGGTAAGTAAATTTCGATTGTTTCTGTTTTAGCTTCTACATCATCTTCGTCAATATCAAGGTCATCTAATTCTAGTTCTTCTAAAGGTTTTTTCTTCGCCTTCATAATCCCCGGTAAAGAAGGATAGCGTGGTTCATTCAACCCTTGTTGTGCAGTAACTAAAAGAGGTAATGAAGCCTCTAAAACTTCTGTATCTCCTTCAACGTCACGTTTGATTGTAGCTGTTGTACCATTGATTTCTAGGTTTGTAATCGTAGTTACATAGTTTATACCTAATAGTTCTGCAACACGTGGTCCAACTTGTCCTGAACCGCCATCGATTGCAACGTTACCCGCTAGGATTAAATCTGCATCCTTGTCTTTTAAGTATTCGGATATAATATGAGCCGCTGTGAATTGGTCCATCTCTTCTATGTCGTCTTCTGTATTGATAAGCACTGCTTTGTCAGCACCCATCGCTAATGCTGTACGTAATTGTTTTTCTGCATCCTCACCGCCCATTGTGATAACTGTTACTTCTCCACCATGTGCGTCGCGTACTTGGATTGCTTCCTCGATTGCATACTCATCGTAAGGGTTGATGATGAACTCAGCGCCATCCTCTTGAATTTTTCCTCCGCTTACAACAATTTTCTCCTCTGTGTCGAACGTGCGTTTAACTAGAACATAAATATTCATGTTGAAGTCCTCCCCATATTATTATTTACCTTTAAATTCAGGCTGTCTTTTTTCAATAAATGCTGAAATACCTTCTTTTGCATCCTCTGAAACAAAAACTGTTCCAAAAGCATTTGCTTCTGCTTTTACCCCTTCATGGTAAGATGCAGGCTTAACATATTGAAGCATCTCCAATGCTGCCTTTACTGCGACAGGGCTTTTTTTCGCAATCTTACTTGCTAGCTCCCCAGCCTTTTCAAACAATTCTTCCTCTGGGAAAGCATGATTAGCAAGACCATATACAGCTGCATCTTTTCCGCTAATCGGATCGCTTGTAAGTAGCATTTCAGCAGCTTTAGCAAATCCAACGTAACGTGGAAGACGTTGAGTACCAGCGAAACCTGGTATTAAGCCCAACTGTAACTCTGGTAATCCAAGCTTGGCATTTTCAGCAACTAGTCTAATATGACAGCTCATCGCTAGTTCCAATCCCCCGCCTAGTGCTGCACCATGAATAGCAGCAATAATAGGTTTTGGGAATGTTTCGACTCTTTCGAATATAGTTTGTCCGCTAGAAGCTAGCTTCGAAAACTCTTCTCCAGTAGTCACTGTGGTAAATTCTTTAATATCTGCCCCTGCTGAGAAAAATCGTCCTTCCCCTTTTAGAAGGATGACACGAACGTTTTCGTCGTGCTCTACTTCGTCTAACAAACTATTAACCTCTAAAATGACGCCCCTTGCTAATGCATTCGCTGGTGGACGATTCAAAGTAACAGTTGCTACATGATTTTCGACATTCCATGACAAAAATTCCATTTATCCACATCCCTTTTTAGGTTGTTATCCCTTTTAATAATAAACGATGTACCTTCTCGGTTAATCCGACTAAGTCATATTTATACTCATTCATCACCCAGGAAGTAGTCGTCTCATCAATTGTACCAAAAACCATTTGTCTTGCTAAGCGAATATCTACAGAATTTTCGAATTCCTCATTTTTTATACCTTCTTTTAAGATGGTGTCGAGTAATGTCAAATAATTTTTTAAGATCGCATTTATTCGCAATCGCAAGGCTAGATTGGATTGGCGTAGCTCCAATTGGGTTACGGTTGCTAGATGCTTGTTACTTGCAAGTACCTTAAAATGATTTTCAATCATCTTATATAATTTTTCAGATGCACTGATATCTTCTTTTAAAATTTCTTTCAAGTTATCTGCAAACACTTCCATTTTTTCTTCAAAAACCGATATTAAAATATCTTCCTTGTTTTTAAAGTATAAATAGATGGTTCCATCTGCAACACCAGCTTGTTTAGCGATTTTTGAAACTTGAGATTGATGGTACCCGTTTTCAGCTATAACTATAATCGCTGCGTCAATAATTTGTTTATACTTAGGTTTGTCTTTCTTCAATGAATTCACCACCAAAAATAAAAATATGAATGATGATTCATTCATATTTTTATTTTATATTCAATTTTTTATATTGTCAATAAACAATTAACTCTCAACTGCTACCTTCTTTAACTTTTCTCTTTCTTCCTCTATCAGATTTCTTCTTAAGATTTTTCCGATCGCAGTTTTAGGAAGCTCATCTCTAAATTCATAAATTCTAGGAACCTTAAAGGAAGCAAGGTTATCACGACAATGTGTATTGAGGTCTTCCTCTGTCGCAGTCATACCCTCTTTTAATACGATGTACGCCTTTACTGTTTCCCCTCGATATGGATCAGGTACTCCAGCTACTACACATTCTTGAACAGCTGGATGTTCATATAATACTTCTTCAACATCACGCGGATAAATATTATATCCACCAGCGATTATTAGATCTTTTTTACGGTCTACAATATAAAAGAAACCGTTTTCATCCATGTACCCTAAATCACCTGTTAATAACCATCCGTCTCGCATCGTCATTTCCGTATCTTCTTTGCGATTCCAATAGCCTTTCATAACCTGCGGGCCTTTGACAGCAATTTCACCTATTTCACCATGCGGTAATGGATTCGTAGATTCTGGTCCAAAAATGGTAGCTTCTGTATCTGGCCAAGGAACACCAATGGATCCTTTTACCCTGTCCTCACTGTATATTAAATTTGCATGTGTTACAGGTGAAGTTTCAGTTAAACCATAACCTTCCACTAGTCTTCCGCCTGTTATTTTTTCAAACTTCTCTTGAACCTCGGCTGGTAGAGCTGCTGAACCACTTAAACAAGCTACGATAGAAGATAAGTCATACTTTTTAACATCTGGGTGGTTTAAAATACCGATGTACATAGTTGGAGCGCCTGGAAATAATGTTGGTTTTTGTTTATCAATTGTTTTTAGTGCCGTCTCTACATCAAACTTAGGTAATAATATCATACGATTGCATTGCATGACAGAAAAAATCATTACAGTAGTCATTCCATATACATGAAAGAAAGGTAAGATACCTAGAATGGATTCTTCTCCTTCACGGCATTCATGCAACCATGCTCTACTCATAGAAACGTTGGATATCAAATTCTTATGTGTAAGCATAACACCTTTAGGGAAACCGGTAGTTCCGCCAGTGTATTGAAGCAAAGCTAGATCCTCTTCAAAATCGAACGTTAAATCGATAGTATCCGTCTTACCGACCTTCATAATTTCAGTAAATAGATGGTTCATACCTCGATGCTCTACTTTTACACTAAAGCCATATTGCTTCTTCTGTATAAATGGATAGATAAGATTTTTAGGGAACGGTAGGTAATCCTTAATTCCAGTAATAATAATATTTTCTAAATCTGTTTCTTTAATTACCTTAGTTATTCTAGGAAAAAGAATGTCCATAGCCAAAATGATTTTTGCCCCAGAATCCTTTAACTGGTACGCTATCTCTCGTTCCGTGTACAGAGGATTTGTTTGTACAACAATACCACCTGCATATAAAGTTCCAAAATAACCTATAACCCCTTGTGGACAGTTTGGCAGCATGATTGCTACTCTGTCCCCTCTTTGCAGGCCTAATGACTGCAAGTAATTCGCAAACTTCATCGATGATTCGTAAAGCTCTTTGTAAGTCACATCTCTCCCCATGAAATGTATGGCTATCTTCGTCGGAAATTTCTTGTACGCTCTCGTAAGATACTCTTGGACAGGAATAGTTTCATAGTCAAGCGTGTGTGGAACTTCCGGCGGATAGTGAGAAAGCCATGGTTTTTCAATCATTTGTTTGCCCCCTTTGTATGATTTTAATAGAGTGAATATTCCTATTTTTTATTATAGATAAAAATGAATGACAATTCAATTCATAAAAAAAGAAAAGTAGTAGTCACTTTGCATTCCAATACACTAAAGAAGGTAATAGACCTCACAAACCAGAAACGCTAACAAAATCAACTTATAACAATAAAAAAAGAGGCTGAATCAATTCGTTAATTCATTCATTTGAATTTACTAACGCATTATTACAGCCTCCTCTGGAGCTTATATAATACTATGAATTTTTTACTATATATAGTATGCCTATAGCCAGAAAAAATATTCCCACTACGATCAATACTTTTGATAATTTTTCCATTTCTATCTCTCCTAATTAAATACTCGCCCCAATAACAAATGATAATCCTACAGAAATAATTAATGAGATAAATCCAACAGATCGATTATCATTTTCTATTTCTTTATCCACGTTAAAGCCTGGAGTAAAAAATTCAAATAGCCAATACGCGATAATTAGTAAAGTGAAGCCATATAGTCCCCAACCAATCATCTCAAAAAGCGTATTATGCTCTTCAATTGAATATTTAAAAATGTTACATACACCAAATATTTTACCACCCGTAGCCAGCGAGACTGCCACATTCCCGTTTTTAATTTCCTGCCAGTTTTTATATTTGGTCACGATCTCAAACACGACCATGGAAACTATTAAACATAATATAACCACGCTAAAATAACCTGCAGATTCTACTAATGGATTTGACCAAAAACTACCTAGCAGCATGATAAGGCTCCCCTCAAACTTTTCTATCTTTACGATTTATAGATAGGAAGGTTTCATTTTTTTCAAATAGCTAAACGACTTTTATAATTATTGTCCTGTATAAAACATGAGCAATTAAAGATAGGCGGGAAAGAGAAGACAAAGTAAATGACACTTGCTGCTCCTTCCTTCTCTTATTATTTTAGTTCCACTACTGTAACGCCGTGGCCACCTTCTCCTGCTTCACCGAAGCGATAGCTTTTTACTCGTGAATGATTTTTTAAATACTGTTGAATCGCCTGTCTTAGGACACCCGTTCCTTTACCATGAATAATAGAGACTCTTGGATAGTTAGATAAAATAGCATCATCTAAATATTTTTCCGTACGAATTATGGCATCCTCGTAACGCTCTCCACGTAAATCTAACTCAAGCTTCACATGTGAATCTCTACCTCTTACAGCATTCACTGATACACTCTGTTTCTGCTTTTCGGGTTTGATAAATTCTAGGTCTGCTTCGTCTAGCTTCATTTTGAGCATTCCTATTTGTACAGACCACTCTGACTTGGATACCTTCTCAAGTAAGGTCCCTTTTTGACCAAAGCTTAGAACCTTCACTTCATCACCCGGTTGAAGTTCTTTTACTCGTTCATTTATTTTTTTCTGTTTTTTCAATACCGGATTGTTCGGAAGGGCTTCGTCTAAACGTTTCTTAGCATCTATTAATTCATGTTCTTTAACAAGTTTATGTGTATTAGCTTGCATTTTGCGTAACTCGCTAATAATTTCGTCTGCTTCTCTTCTTGCTTCTTCTACGATTTTTCTAGCTTTATCTTTCGCTTTTTGTTCTAGTTTTTCTTTTTTCTCCTCGTATTCAGCAAGTTTTTGCTCCAAATCATCCTTTAAATGCTTAGCCTTTTCTAGCTCAGCTTCAGTTTCTTCTGCATCTCTCTCAGCTTGTCTACGACTATCCTCTAGGGAAGCAATCATAGAGTTTACTTCGCCACGATCAGTACCCGTATAGGTTTGTGCCTGTGAGATAATATGGTTTGGTAAGCCTAAACGCTCCGAAATTTCAAATGCATTACTTCGCCCTGGTACCCCTATTAAAAGCTTATACGTCGGACTAAGAGTTTCAATGTCAAATTCGACGCTTGCATTAGCCACACCAGGTCGGTTGTAGCCATATGCTTTTAGCTCCGGATAGTGAGTAGTTGCCATGACACGTGCACCTGTTCCATGAACTGCATCAAGAATAGAGATAGCAAGAGCTGCCCCCTCCTGAGGATCGGTTCCAGCACCAAGCTCATCAAACAAAATCAATGATTTATCATTATATTTTTTTAGAATATCCACAATATTGACCATATGAGAGGAGAATGTACTTAGGCTTTGCTCGATGGATTGTTCATCTCCAATGTCAGCAAAGACCGACTCAAATAGCGCAAGCTCTGACCCATCCAATGCTGGAACCGGTATACCACTTTGAGCCATTAGGGTACAAAGACCAACTGTTTTCAATGTAACAGTTTTACCACCGGTATTTGGACCAGTGATTACAATAGCAGTAATATCCTTCCCGAATTCAATTGTATTTGGAACGGCTTGCTCTACTGGAATAAGAGGATGTCTCGCTTTCACCAAACGGATGTAGCCATTGTTATTAATTAATGGCATCGTACATTTTTCTGCTTGTCCATATTTCGCCTTTGCTAATATCACATCAATTTCACCTAGGATATTAACTAATAGGAAAATCTCATGTCCAACAGCCTCAACCTCGCCTGACAAACGGATAAGAATACGTTCAATTTCTTCTTGTTCTTTTACCTTTAGTGCGCGAATGTCATTGTTTATTTGAACAACAGCTGATGGCTCAACAAACAATGTTTGTCCAGAGGAAGATTGATCATGTACAATCCCACCATAGTGACTGCGATATTCAGATTTAACAGGAATAACGTATCGGTCATTTCTAATTGTAATAATCGAGTCGGAAAGCATTTTGGCTGCATTAGCCCCTCTTGTATAGCTCTCTAGCTTCTCCCGTACTCGGCTTACTTGAATTCTTAACTGCTGACGAATGGAACGTAGCGTGCTGCTTGCACTATCTAGTACACCTCCGTTTTCATCAATACAGTCGTTTATCTCATGCTCCAAAGCTGTTAAAACTGGCAATGAGTCCTTTTTAGAAAGGAAGTGTGGAATTGCTACTGATTCTGCTTCTTCAACATTCTCCAAGAAATTTCGAAGAATTTTACTAGCTCTAATAGTACTAGCAGTTTCCATAAGCTCCATTGGGCTCAACATACCACCGATTTGAGCTCGTTTAGCATGAGGTCGTATATCGACTATTCCTCCCATTGGGACATTGCCTCTTAATCGAAGTATAGTAAGTCCTTCATCCATCTCTTCTAAGAGCTTGGTAACTTCCTCGTAATCAACAGACGGGACTAATTTTTCTATGTGAGTTTTTCCGATAGAAGAAGTACAATACTTCCCTACCTCTTCTCTGATTTTGTAATACTCTAACGTTTTCAGTGCTCTTTCGGCTATCACCTAGGCACCTCCTATTTTTTCTTCAAATACTGTTTGAATTTATCAAATGTCCATGTATTAACAACATTATCCTTTTTCAGCCATGCTTTTTGAGCATATTTAACGCCTACATCCATATATCTTAATTGATCGATATGATGGGCATCTGTATTAATGGCTACCTTAACACCTTTTTCCTGTGCCAGCTTCAAGTATTCTGTCTCTAAGTCTAGTCGATGTGGATTTGCATTGAGCTCTAGTATTTTTCCAAATTCACTAGCCCACTCTATTAATGTTGGCACATCTGGATCATAGCCTGTACGACTTCCAATAATTCTTCCGGTAGGGTGTGCAATCATATGAACGTTTGGGTTTTCCATTGCGGTACGAAGTCTTGCCATAATTTTATCTTGTGACTGACTAAAGCTAGAGTGTATAGAAGCGATTACGAAGTCTAGCTGCTCTAGTAGCTCGTCATCAAAGTCCAGCGAACCATCAGGAAGTATATCCATTTCTGTTCCAGCTAATATTTCAATATCGTTATACTTGGCATTCAATCCTTGAATCGTTTGGATTTGCTGTAGTAGTCTTTCTCTGGAAAGACCATTTGCAACTTTTAAGTAATTAGAGTGGTCTGTTATGACGATATGGGAGTACCCTTTTGCTCGACAAGCCTCCACCATCTCTTCAATAGAATGGGCACCATCTGACCATGTGGTGTGCATATGCAAATCACTTTTAATATCCTCTACTGTTACTAAATTTGGAATCTTATCGAGCTTGTCCACTTCTGTTCCATCCTCCCGTATAGTAGGAGGTATAAATGGTAAATCGAAGAAAGCATAGAAGTCTTCCTCTGTTTCAAAAGACTGTACGGAGCCATCCTCGTGCTCTACACCATATTCACTAATCTTCAGCCCTTTTTCCTTGGCAATTTGTCTCATTTTAATATTATGATCTTTAGATCCCGTAAAATGATGTAGTGCAGAAGCATATTGATGAGGTTCTACTAACCTAAAGTCTACATCCACTTCGTTTTCGACATCTAAGGTTACCGATACTTTAGTGTCCCCAGCTGCAATTATTTTTAAGAGGGGAAGCTTCTCTAGTAATTCCTCTCTTACCTTTTGATGTGAATTTGTCGCAACGATAAAATCGATATCTTTACTAGATTCTTTAACCCTTCTAAATGAGCCTGCAACAGAATATTTCACAACTTCTTCTATATTTGCTAATGTATTTTCTATAAAAGTAACAATCGGTTCAAGCTGCCAAATAGCAGTTCTTTCCGGTTTTGTTTGAAAAACTTCCAGCTGAGCAAGTATTTTCTCCTCTGTTTTAGCTCCAAATCCTGCAAGTCCGCGGACCTTCCCTTCCTCACAGGCAGTCTTTAACTGTTCAATGGATTCAATACCTAATTCTTTATATAGCTTGGCAATTTTCTTTCCACCTAGACCAGGAATTTTAAGCATAGGCAAAAGTCCACTTGGCACTTTCTCTTGCATTTCTAGAAGAAGAGAAGATTGTCCAGTTTCCATCAAATCTGTAATCACGGACCCAGTCGCTGCACCGATCCCCTTAAGCGAGGTTATATTATCCATTTCAGATAGGCTACGATCATCTAACTCTAAAACTTGTGCTGCTTTACGAAAAGCAGATACTTTAAAAGGATTTTCTCCTTGAAGCTCCATATATAATGCGATTTTTTCTAATGTTTTTATTATCGTCTTTTTATCCACGAGTAGACCTCCTTTAATAAGAAAACATAAGTCCTTCACAAATTATAAGTTAACTATTTAAAAAAACTTCCCTCTACTGAGAGAAGTTTATCTTAGACATTGTTACTTTTCCAAATAAATATACCACCAATTTTTAACCATCTCAGACAGGATTGGCGTATGCTCAAGCATCCATGAAGTTAAGAATGAGCCTGATACAGCTGTTTGTATAAAATCAATCGGTAAAAGCACAACGACGTATAAAAGCACAAATAAAATGAAATAAAACTCAATGAACCCTAGTACCGCACCAGCTACAGTGCTGATAAATCCTAGTATAGGCAAGTACTTTAAAAAATCAAACATAGAGGCTAATAATTGTAACCCGAACTTAACTACCATAAATATTAAAGTAAATGCAATAATACGGTAAAACGTTTGATCGAGATCCAAAGTCTCTACTGCTATTGTAAATGTGGACTCTGAGGTAACTGCCGGAAAAGGTATCCAGAGAACAAATTTGTCTGCCAGTGGTTTATAATAAGTATAAGCAACGATCAAAGCAATGATGAAGCCTACCATATGAATGAGCTGTACAATTAGCCCACGTCTAGCACCAGTTACAAAACCGGCAATTAATAAAATCAGGATAATTAAATCTAACATTTTTTCAGTCCTTTAGCCTTTTCAATTCTTCTTCTAGAAGTTCTAATTGTTCTTTTACTTTTATGTAATCGTTTACTGCATTAACAGCGGTAAGCACTGCTAATTTTGCGATGTCTAGCTGTTGATTGTGAGAATGTATTTCTCTCATTTTATCATCTACCATGGAGGCAACGAGTCTCATATGACCAGAAGTTTCAGTACCTACCATTTTATAATTCTGTCCATAGATATCAACAGAAATTCTTGTTTTCTCTTGTTCTGACAAAGACAAACCCTCCCCCAGAAAATCCTATGTATAATAATAACACGAAATAGATTACGATGTGAAGAAAGGAACATATGAATGTCAAATGAAGTTTTACTAATGCCTGCTAATGAAATAGAAAAAGTAAAGGCACATTACTTAAAATACAGAATTGAACGCTCTGCACCGGGAGTCGTTTTCGCTGCTAAGCTAGCAGATACAGCCATCACCATCTATAAATCTGGGAAGGTTATGTTCCAAGGAAATGGTGCGTCTAGAGAGGCAGCCCTTTGGACAGGATCCATTTCTACTACAACCTCTATAAAAAGCAGTTCAGCTAAAGGAGACACGCTACCTGAAAAATTTGACTCCCTATCTGTCGTTGGATCAGATGAAACTGGAACTGGTGATTACTTTGGCCCAATTACAGTGGCAGCCTGTTATGTACCCGCCCACCAAGTAGAACTTGTAAAAGAGCTAGGGGTAAAAGATTCCAAAATGCTGACAGACGATTTAATGCGTAGGATTGCTCCAGATTTGATGAATACCTTAACACATAGTGTGCTCGTATTAAAAAATGAAAAATATAACGAAATTCAAGGTCGTGGCTGGTCACAAGGTAAGATAAAAGCGATGATGCATAACCAAGCCTTAAAGCACGTTTTGACAAAAATGAATCCTGAAAAGCCCGCTTACATTTTAATCGATCAATTTGCAGAGCGTGGTATTTACTATAACCATATTAAAATGGAAAAGGAGATCATTCGCGAAAATGTTTTATTTTCTACAAAAGCAGAGCAATTACACGTTTCTGTTGCTGCAGCATCTATTATAGCAAGATATGCTTTCTTAAAGGAAATGGACCGTCTCACAGAGATAGCACAAACTCCAATTCCTAAAGGTGCTAGCGCAAAAGTCGATGAGATTGCGGCAAAAATATACTTGAAGCATGGAGAAGAATTCCTTAAGTCAATTACGAAATGGCATTTTGCGAATACACAAAAAGCCATGAAGCTTGCGCAAAAAAGAAGATTCTAAAGGATGGGAATATGAATGAAGATAATAGGTGAAACAGAAAGGCTATACCTTGTTGTATTTGAAGCTAGCCACATAGAACCAGCCAAGCTCTTTTGGGGAGACAAAGAAGTGATGAAGTTATGTGGTGGCCCAGCTTCCTTCGAAATATTGCCTAAAACTATCGAGTTTTATCGCACATGTCATGAAATGAACAATATATCTGTTTACGCTGTTATGGAAAAGCGCACAGAAGAAATAATCGGAGCAGCTGGCTTCAATGTGGAAAGTACACTTGAGGAAGTAGAATTAATTTATCATTTCAATAAAAGATCTTGGGGAAAAGGATACGCATCGGAAGCAGTCCGGGCTTGTATGGACTTCGTCAAACTTCATCCAAAGGTTAAACTAGTATCTGCTTCCGCAAGCAAAGAAAACAATGGTTCTCTTAAAATCTTAGAACGAGTCGGTTTTAGTTATATGGGATTGAAATGGTTTGATGATACCCAACAGGAGGAGCCGGTGTATGAATGTAGATTGGCCGAAGAAACTATGTCACAATAGCTTGTAATAGGCTTTAATGGAGGAATTTCGTGAGAATACTATGAAATTCCTCTTTATTTAATTTCAAATCACCATGTTTTTATAGCCTTATTATTTAATATTAGATTAGCCTCATCTACAACCCGACGAACAAGTTGTTCAACCGTTTCCTCTCTCGCTAATGTTGGACTTTGGCCCGACCAGAGAGACATGAAATCTGCATTATTTTGTTGAGCAGCTGCTTTTCTTATCTTTTGGGTAAGGGCATTTTGGACGGGAAAGGGTGGTAGCTTGTGTTCATGCAGTCTCATCTCTTTCATAAAACGATTTTCAATTCCTCTTGCTTCCTTCCCGGAAAATGCTTTCGTACTCACTATGTCCTCGCTTTTCGCTAGCAGTACGGCTTGTCGATGCACTGGGTGTGCCCCACTTTCTTTGCAGGTTAAGAAGGCCGTTCCCATTTGTACGGCATCTGCTCCTAAACACAATGCAGCAGATAGTCCTCTGCCGTCCATTATTCCTCCTGCTGAAATAACTGGTATTGACACCTGATCAGCAACTTGTGGAATCAGTGCCATTAAGCCAATCATGCTGTTAGGGGAATCTACTAAAAAGTTCCCGCGATGCCCTCCTGCCTCAATACCTTGGACAACTACCGCGTCCATCCCCGCCTGTTCGACAGCTATGGCTTCTGGTACAGTAGTAGCTGTCCCTATTGTCATAATCCCGTTTTGTTTAAGATTATCAATAGTTTTTTTGGAAGGAATTCCAAATGTAAAAGAACAAACAGCCACTCTTTCTTCTATGACAATCTTTAAAAGTTCCTCATATGTTTTCTTTTCTAATTCTTTTGTAGGTAAGTCAGCTGCTTCCATTTTATGATTTAGAAGGAGTTCATAATGGTCTATTAGCTGCTTAGATTTTTCAACCTGGCCCTCATTTATTTCAAAATGCTCAGGAACGAACAAATTCACTCCAAAATTTGCATTCGTAAGTGCCTTCACCTGATTTATTTGCATTCGTAATTGATCAGGCTTTAAATATCCTGCACCAATCATTCCAAGTGCACCTTGATTGGAGACTTCACTAACTAGCTCAGGAGTCGTAACTCCTCCAGCCATTGGTGCTTGAATGATTGGGGACTTTAAATCTAATGCCCTCAAAAAATTATTTCCCATTATAGAAAACCTCCTTATTTCAGTTCTTTTTAATTTTCCACTGCTCATAATAAGTAGCTTCTACAGATATCTTTTTTGTTCGCAACCAATCAAAAGCCTTTAAGACTAAGGGAGAGGAGTTTTCCATAGATGTTTCCTTTTCCGAAATCCAAACAGCTCCTAGTGAGTCTTGTCCTTCAAACTGCAGTGGTTCAGATAATGAAGCTCCTACATGCTCTACTTCATAAAAAACGGCTACGTGGTGTACTGCCGTGCCTTCTCTCCAATCGGTGTGAATCATAAAGTCAGCTGCTCCAATCTGTTTTCGCACATCGATTAATAACCCTGTTTCTTCCTGGAATTCTCTTTCAATTGCCTCTTGCAGCGATTCACCTATTTCTAAATTCCCACCTGGAAGGTCATAGCGGTTGATATAAGGGCCACCATTTTTCTGAATAACTAGAAGCTTGTTTTCATGTATACAGATCCCATACACTCCAAACGCTCTATGAAAATTCAACTGAATTCTATTATTCCAACGTTTGGCTTTCCCTTCTACTGCTTGCACAAAATTGTCCTTACCATTAATATAACTCTCCACATCATAAGTAAACTGTTGGGCAAGAGCTCTCTTTAGCTCACCGTATTTCTTTGCCACCACAGAATGTTTTCTTAAATAATCTCTAAAAACAAGATGTCTCTCGATTTCAGGATTACCTTGCTCATAAATATGGACATGGTGTGTCCTATTGTCTCCCCCTTTTTGAAAATAGCGTCGACCCGGCAAGCCATTTTCTCCCTTTGGAGTATAGCCAAGCTGAATCATTTTTTCATTGTATAAATCTACTTGGTTAATATCTCGAACAATTGGCATGATATCAATAATCGGCTTTGCGGAAAGACCTTCAATTGCGGTGCTCCCTATATGGTGAATGTCGATTATCTCTTCCTCGAAAATATCATGTAAAAACTCTGATTCCTGCTGAAAATCTGCAGCCCATTTTTTTGAAAACTCTATGACTTTTATTTTTCTCATTTTTTATCCTCACTTTTATTCCAGGAGTGCTATCAACTCGTTTTTATGACGTAAAGCTAATCCTAAAATGCTCATATTATTATCCTCTAGCTGATTTATCATTTTTTGAGCTACAGTTTTAGCTAAATTATATTTTTCATGATTTATTTGCCCAGTAAGTAAAGCTTCTTCCAACTCCTCCTCATCAACAAGAAAATACTCTCCGGTTGGAAGGACTATAATATCTAAATATAAATCATCCCACCAAGGGCCATTGTCGTCTATACCATGTTTATCGCATATATCTATATACCACTGAATTACTTCTCCGTTATGATCGAACATAGTCGTTACCGTATAGCTTTCATGCCTTGGGAAATGTTGCAGCCACATATATCCATGGTCAACAATACAAATTTTCTTATTATCATAACTAACCCACAGCGGTTTTGCCGTCTCCACTAAGTGTAGAAGGGAAGCCCCTCCAGTAAATTGCTCAGAAATAATTTCTACAAAAGTATATCGCCGTTTTAAAATCCTTGACCAACCTGGGCGTTCACCGTATTTTCTAATAGCCATTAAAATTCTCCTTTAGTAGGATAACGTCACTTCTATTGTGATTAATGGTAAATTCATCTTGTTTAACCCATATAAATCAATTATTTCTGGAATTTCACTTCTATTATTTAGAGTGATTGATACACTATTCCCTTCCACAATAATTTCTCTATGCTTGGAATCATACAACGTATCTCCTTTTTCTATTAGTATGTCGGTAGATAGATACATATAAGTAGCAGCCGGAGTAAAGTGAATGAGTATGCCAACCCCTAAGTCATCGTTATCATCGTTCCAATCCGTATTACTTTGGTCATTTTCTGTTTGTATACTATTATTTTTAAATAACTGAAACACTTCCAATACCTCCTAATTTTTTTGAAAAGTATAAGATGCTGTTGAATTTAACAAGCTGGCAACCCCTCTTGGATGATAGGGCATCCATTTATTAGCTGTTTGCTGGTCCACCCATCTTAACTCCTCTATTTCATCAGGATATTGTATGCTACATTTACCATGAAGTACTTGCATTTTAAATGTTACAAATAACACCTGGCTATCCTTGTGTGTAAAAAACGCTTCGTTCAGTGCTACTACCCTCTCCACTTCTGTTATTAAGCCCGTTTCTTCTTGAACCTCCCGGATGATGGCCTGTTCTAAAGTCTCGCCAGGCTCGACTGTCCCGCCCGGAAGTGTCCAGCCTGCTCCCTTATTCTTGACCATTAGTATATTTTCTTCATACTCATCCGTTATTAAGCCGTATACGACGTCTACTCTTTTCAATCTATAATTCTCCTTAAAAAAACTCAATTTTTAAATAGAAGGCTGCCACTGACTTCTTGGAAAGAAACCATAAACTTGTTTTGTCAGTTTAAGCAATCGCACTGCCTTATTAAAGAAATTATAACAAAAAAATAGACCTATCGTTCTGAAATTTTAGAAAATTTATCAAACCTACGTTCCGAGTCTTTAGGATTATTTTTTAGAGAAACGGGTATATATTAATATATTTATTTAACAATTAATACATCTCACTAAGCGTTTTTTCTTAGCATGAAAGAGCTTTTGGTGGGAGGTGATTAGTTGAGAAGAGTCTATGGAGTAAAAAAATTAACGACATATTTAGATTCTGTTGGCTATCCGCTGACAGAAGAACAAATCCATCAACTTATGCTAAATAAAGAAATACCACATCTTAGACCAATCGGAGATATTATAGCCTTTAATTTAGACCATATAGATTGGTGGATCAGTCAACAAAAAATTTCTCCATAGAACAAGCCCTGCCTATTATGGCAGGGCTCTAATTTTATAGATTAGATTTAGGACAGTATCCACAAGCTCCTTGACCCGGTAAATCCATAGACATACAACAGCTTTTGCGTATTGGCTTATTGACAAGCACCGATGGATTTCTTCCTTGCGTGTATTCATAAAATTTCGATTTAGTGGAGAATGAACTCCAAACCTCGACATTCTCTAATACTTCAATATCATCCATTGCCTGAGAAGCTGTAGAGGGATCCTCTAGCAACTTGTCATATATTTTAACAATGGAAACGAAGAAGGTTTCCCATATAACCAGTGGTGATATACTAGTCGTCTTTCTTAAATGCTGGACAATTTCATGTCCTTGTTTATGTAATATTTTCTTTATTACTTCTTCTCGTTCCAAATCTTTCACATATCGAAAATCATTTGGGTTGATAAACATGGCTAAAGTGTAAGCACCATACTCCTTAGTTACATCAAAATGTAGCTCTGTTTGCTTGCCATCCCAAACCATGTCATAAGCGGCCAACATATAAAATTGATTGGCAACAAACATACTATATCTTTTAGCGAAATGGGAAACAGCAGCAACCTGATTTCCAGCGTCCGTGATCCCTTGCATTAACTTTGCAAAATCATCCTGGAAGAATTCTTTACTGAGGCGTTCTAATGTGAAAAGTGTTCGGAGCGGCTTAGTCGTATATATTCGGTGTTCGTTTAATATAAATTCTTGTTCAAACGTTATTGCTGGCATATTCTCACCTATTCAAATGATTTATTCAATACTTCTATTTTAACGAATGGTTTATTCATTGCAACATTTCGAGCTTAAAATGAAAGAATACCGCTATACCGATCGCTGGATTGGTATAGCGGTATGAATATGTTAAACCTCTAAAGGCGTCTCTTTTGAAGTAGGAACCATTTTGGAAATGATTATAGTTAACAATACAGATACTAAAACACCCCATAAAATTCCTAAGGCTAGCGATGCAACAGAGCCAGCCACAATGCCAGTCCTCGCTCCCCAAACAGAAACTTGACTATTAGTTGTACCCATTGTAAAAGCTTGCCCCTTCGTCTTTTTCCAAAGCAGGCCGACAACTAATACTGGTACAACTCCTCCACCAGCCATTGAATAAGCCAAGGAGAATAAATCTATAATGGAGTCTGCCCAAATAGCTGTTGCGATAGTAAACACTCCAATAACGATTACGCCAATTCTCGTTAATCTCAAATAATAGGAATCTTCTTTTGATTTCATATTTGGAATCACTAAGTCATTCACAATGACAACCGCAGCCGAATGTAAAAGAGAGGAAGCACTCGAGATGGCCGCTAAAAAGATCATGATAAAAAAGGCAAGAGCAGCCAATTGTGTCATCTCTTCTAAAATTAGCCAGGAAATCGCCTCATCAGCAGCCAAATTAGGATTCTGCATTTTTACTACCATACCACCTATTGTTGCAAAAATAGTAAATACTATTGCTACAATCCCGCTTATAAGCATGGCTCTACTTGCTGACTTCGGGTTTTTAGAAGCGAAACACCGCTGCCAATATACTTGCGCAGCCAATATTCCTAGAGTACCTGTTACAAATAGAGAAATAACCTCCATTGCTGAAAGATTCATTTGAGCTAACTCAATAGCTCCCACATTGTCCAACCCATTTTTTAGGGTAGTAAAACTAAAATCAACTTTATTGAATACTTGTATGTAAAACCAAACAGCGATAGCAATGAGTATTCCTCCTTGTATAAGGTCAGTCCATACAACTGAATACATACCGCCAACTGCTGTGTAGATAATGAATACAGCTGAAAACACTAAAATCATCATAAGAGGATCAGCTCCTGTAAAAGCCGAGAATAGAGCTCCCATCCCCATGGCCTGTCCACTTACCCAGGCAATCATAATAGATGAAGTTAAGATGGCTATTAAACTGCGAGACAATCTATCTCTTATGATTAAATCATCCATCATTTCAGCTAGAGTATTATATGTAAATTTTGCAGCAAATCCGGCAAATACAATCGCAAACAATATTTTAGCACCTTGTTCTCCTATTACGAATGGAATATTGGCAATTCCAATCTCATATCCCTTTGAAGAATGTCCAACGAAATTGCCGACTCCCATAATAGTCGCTATGTCTGTAAACAATAATAAGAAAAAGGGTAACGTTCCACCTGCAATTGCATAATGTGCAAAGCTCGCATCTGCCTTCTTCTTAAATAGAAAGGACATTCCGATAAAGACGAAAGATAATATGATGGTAACTGTCCATGTCCAAAAAGCTAAACCCATCTAACCCCTCCACTCAATGAATTAGCAAACATTAATAATAAAATAAGTAAGTTATTAAAATTTTGCTATTACTTTAGTACCCCGGACTTACTAGTTATAAACCATATTAAAAGAATGATTATATTAATAAAATTTTGTTTGGCGATGGATGATGGCTTATCGCTCACACTAAGATAAAGCGCCTAACTAGCGCGGATCAACAATACTTTCTGATTAAGGTTGTACATAAATCACCACTAGACTTTAAGAAATCCTTCTTTTTAAGGGAGGCATTGATTTTATTAGGGGATTACCACCTGACTACTTACTGTAGTTCTTACCCATCTGAAATCTAAACGGTTAGTCTAATTCAATAGATATCCAATTCATTAAAACAAAAATGCCAAAAATTACTCTACTAGTTCTTGTTTCAAGAAGGCGTAGAGCTTTATAGCTATCATTAATAAAAATACACATAAACAAATAGCTTGGAATTATACCATCGAGCTCATTGTTTATGTGTATTATTAAATTTATGGATACCAGGACAGCTTAGTGTCACTATCTAATGGCAAATCCTTTATTTCTACATTTAATGTATCAAACCACTTTTTTAACATTTCGTCCTTGGCTAGCTTTGAATCCTCATCGTCTTCCCATATTATATGAGAAAACCAAGCGCCAGTTTGCCATTCAAATTGCAGCTCCGCAAACGCAATCGTAGGATGTTCTGCTTGTATGAAGTTATCATTTACGGCTTTCACAACATCTGATGCTTGAGGTAGAAGTTCGTTTTCAATTTTCTGCTTTACATCCTGATCCTCAAGCTGATCCCACATAATCAAGCTACCATCTACCTGATAAAAAATATCAAAAGAAGGTTGTTCTCCAAAATCTATTAATACAAATGCTCGATCAACAGTGTTATTCGTTGCCTTAACCGTATTTACAATAATGTTCTGAGCCATTTCCACCCAATAATCCTTGGCTTCATTTACAGGTGATTCGATATAAAATTCTGATTCCAGTTCCGAAACTCCTACTTCTCCTTTATTAACACCCTCTACTTTTTTAAAAAAGCGATTAAAAAAACCCATTTTTCCACCATCCTTAATAAGTTGGTTTTTTCGTTTGCGAAGTATTTTCTATTCTGTTTTAACTCTTATTCTCCATTCTTTTCCTCTACATTGGTCCACCCTCAAACCCAATCGGCCAACCATTTGCTTTAAATTTCACCTTGTATTGAAATTCATATGGTTGTTCACTATAAAAAGCCATTGTAAAACCTGTAAACAGATGATCATCAAAATTAATCATTTTTCCAAATGAAATCGTTGATAAATAGTAGTCCTCTGATTTTTGATTCGGAAAAAACTCCATCAAATACTTTAATGCACGGCTAATATGCTGAGAAATTTCTTTAAAGATTTCCTCTGCCAATTCAATACAAGCTTTACTTGGCTTTTCATCGTCACCTTGAACAAATATTTCTACTTCTTCCCACTCTCCGACATCCAGACTACAAAACCATAGCTTCGGTAGGAAGTTATCCTCTTCACTTTTAGTTAAAGACTTCGATAGTATTAGCTTTTTCTCTAATATTTCATTAATGTATGTATTGTTATTTGAATCAAGAGTACCCATTCACTCACCCCAAATCTGTACGCCTATTAATACCTATTTTAACATAAATATACTTATACTTTCAGAGTTTAAAAAAGGAACAGCACCTATTTTGGTGCTGCTCCTTTTTCATTTATTTAGTTATGTTAGTCATGCTCTATAGAGCTTTCTGCTCTCTGCAATGTTCTTCTTTGTTTCTGCAAGGTTTGGGCTCATCTATGCAAGGTTCTGACCCGTTTCCGCAAGGTTCAAGCCATTCTCTGCAAGGTTTTATATTCTCTGCAAGGTTTTATACTCTCTGCAAGGTTCTAACCGGTCTCCGCAAGGTTTGGGCTCATCTCTGCAAGGTTGACGACCATCTCTGCAAGGTTCAAGCTATTCTCCGCAAGGTTTTCTACTATTATCCTCGCAGTTCAGCTCCTGCTTGCTCAGCTAATGCTTTTAGAACTTTATTATGTGCATTAACTACTTCTTCATCAGTTAATGTACGCTCGGGATCGAAATACGTTAGAGAAAAGGCAACCGATTTTTTGCCTGGTTCCATTTTTTCTCCCTCATATAAGTCGAATAAATGAACGTTCTTCAATAATTTACCGCCAGATTGCTGGATAATTGCTTGCAGCTCTCCAGTAGCTTTTTCTTTATCAACTACTAATGCGATATCGCGAGTAATAGAAGGGAATTTTGAAACTGGTGAATAATACAGTGTTCCAGCATCTTTGTTTAATACCTTCATTAAATTCAGCTCGAATACATACGTATCTTTCAAGTCGCGAGCTTTTTGTTCTGATGGGTGTAATTGACCGATCATACCGAATTCTTCTCCAGCTAATTGGATAGATGCCGTTCTTCCTGGATGCATTCCATCGACTACTTTACGTTCAAATGTTAGCTCAGCTGTGTGTCCAAGTAAATCCATTAAGCCTTCAACAATTCCTTTCAGAACAAAGAAATCTACTGCTTTTTTCTCCCCTTGCCAGCTATGCTCAACCCATTTACCAGCAATAACGCCTGCTAAATGCTCTTGCTCATGAGGTAATCCAGATGCTGTTTCTCCTAAGAAGACAGAACCAATTTCATACAATGCAACGGTATCTGCTTGACGAGCAGTATTATACGTTACAGCCTCTAGCAAATGGGGAATTAGGCTTTGACGTAGCGTGCTACGCTCCTCACTCATTGGCATTAACAGTTCCGTTACAGGAGCAGTTTCTAAAGCAAACTTTTGTGCTACTTCTTTAGAAGTTAATGAGTACGTAATTGCTTGGTAAAGTCCTGCGCCTTCCATAAAACCACGCACTTGGCGACGTTTTGCTTGGTAGGATGTTAAACCACCTGGTTTAGACTCTTCCACTGGTAATGTCATTGGAATTTCATCGTAACCATACATACGAGCGACTTCTTCCACGATGTCCTCAGGAATTTTAATATCCTGACGTCTAGTAGGTGCTTTAATATATAAATAGCCATTAGCTGCTTGGAATTCAAATTTCAAACGAGACAAGATAGATGTCATATCCTCTAAAGATATCTTCATTCCTAAACGGCTGTTTATGAAATCCGGTGAAACGATGACTTCAGCTGGAGATTTATCTAACTCGTCTACTACAACAGAACCAGCTAGCACCTCACCATTTGCAAGCTCTGCTAATAGACTTGCTGCACGTTCAGCTGCCATCATCACACGGTTTGGATCCACACCTTTTTCAAAGCGAGCACTTGCATCACTACGTAGGTTATGGTCTTTAGATGCTTGACGGACAGAACCTGCTGCAAAGTAAGCAGACTCAATGACTACAGTTGTCGTTCCGTCGTGCACCTCCGAATTAGCTCCGCCCATTACTCCAGCAATAGCAACTGGCTCTTTACCATTAGTAATCACTAAATGGTTAGACTTAAGTTTGCGTTCTTGATCATCCAGAGTAACAATTTTTTCTCCTTCATTCGCAAGGCGAACAACGATCTCTTTCGTCTCTAAGCGATCATAGTCAAATGCATGAAGTGGTTGACCAAATTCCATTAATACATAGTTAGTAATATCTACTACGTTATTATGAGGACGAACTCCAGCAGCCATCAGACGATTTTGTAGCCATAGTGGAGACTCTTTTACTTGTACGTTTTTAACAACCTTTGCAATATACATTGGATTTTCTTCTATTGCATCGACACGAAGCTTTAAATAGTCCTCTGCCTTTTCATTGCTTTCAGTGTAAGTAGCTTCAGGATATTTCATATCCTCCGAAAGAATAGCTCCAACCTCATAAGCAACTCCTAGCATACTTAGTGCATCAGAACGATTTGGTGTTAAACCTAGCTCAAGCACAACATCGTCCAGACCTAATAAAGGCAATGCACTTTCACCTGGTACTGCTGTTTCAGGAAGAACATAAATGCCTTCTGCATAAGCTTTAGCTACTAGGCGACCTTCAATTCCTAGCTCTTGAAGTGAACAAATCATTCCATTAGACACTTCACCGCGAAGCTTTGCTTTTTTAATCTTAATGCCACCAGGTAAAACTGCACCTGGACGAGCAACAATAACTTTTTGTCCAGCATCCACGTTAGGAGCACCACAAATAATTTGAGTGATTTCATCTCCTACATCCACCTGACAGATGTTTAGCTTATCTGCTTCTGGATGCTTCACTTTTTCCTTTACATATCCAACAACAACATTTGTCATGCCTAGAGAGCGGTCAATAACTGCATCTACTTCTATTCCAGAACGCGTGATTTTCTCACCTAAGTCCTTTGGATCCAACCCTTGTGTGTTTACATATTCTGATAACCATTTCGTTGATACTAACATGTCATTTCCTCCTTACACTTCTGTTCGGTGGAATTGCGATAAGAAACGCACATCATTTGTATAGAAATGACGAATATCTTCCACTCCATATTTCAACATTGCAATACGCTCTGGTCCCATACCAAACGCAAAACCAGAAAGCTTTTTAGAATCATAACCAGCCATCTCTAATACGTTAGGATGAACCATACCTGCTCCTAGAATTTCAATCCAACCTGTTTTCTTACATACGTTACAACCACTTCCTCCACATTTGAAGCAAGAGATATCCATCTCTACAGAAGGCTCTGTGAATGGGAAGAAACTTGGACGCAGTCGAATTTCACGTTCTTCTCCGAACATTTTCTTCGCAAATAAAGATAAAGTACCTTTTAAATCACTCATACGAATATTTTCACCGATGACTAAACCTTCAATTTGAGTGAATTGATGAGAATGCGTTGCATCATCATTATCACGACGATAAACTTTACCAGGACAAATAATTTTAATCGGTTGCCCTTCTTTTGCTTCCATTGTGCGAGCTTGCACTGGAGACGTATGTGTACGTAAAAGAATATCCTCTGAAATATAGAAGGAATCCTGCATATCACGTGCTGGATGACCTTTTGGTAAATTCAATGCTTCAAAATTGTAGTAATCCTTTTCTACCTCAGGACCTTCTGCAATTTCATAGCCCATGCTTAAAAATAGATCTTCGATTTCCTCCACTACACGAGTAAGTGGATGATGGTTGCCCGTCTTCACTGGTCTTCCCGGCAATGTTACATCAATGGATTCTTTTGCAAGCTGTTCTTGAATCGCTTGCTCTTGAAGTAATGTCATACGTGCTTCTAAAACGGCAGTTACCTCTTCACGCACTACATTGACAAGTGCTCCCATTTTTGGACGTTCTTCAGCTGGGAGTTTACCCATACCCTTTAATAAATCTGTAATCGGTCCTTTTTTTCCTAAATACGCTACTCTCACGTCATTTAACTCTTTTGTGTTTTGTGAAGCTTCAATTTTTTGTAATGCTTCTTCTTTTAACTGTTGAAGTTGTGCTTCCATTTGAAAAATCCCTCCTAATTGACAAAATAAAAAATCCCCGCCCCTATAAAAGGGACGAGGACTAATTTCGCGGTACCACCCTGATTATTGCACAACTATACGTGCAATCACTCAATTCGACTAACGGCTCTACACCGGCACACCTTTACAGTAAATACTGGTCCCGGTGGCAGCTAACGGGGTGAACTTCTATATGAATTCTCCATTTACGCTTCCAGTCTAGGCGCAAAATCCCTACATTTGAATACTCATATATACTTTTCCCGATGACAGCTTTTCTTATTTATCAAATTATTATCTATTATACGGACTTTTAAACATTTCATCAAGGGTATTTATCTCAATGTAAGTCCATAAAGAAGAATTCCCGTTGCGACTGCGACATTTAACGATTCCGCTTGGCCCAATAAAGGAACAATGATATTTTGGTCCGTTTGTTCTAAAAGACTTGCTTGTATACCGCTACCTTCGTTACCTACAATTAATGCAAATGCATCGCTTTTCTCTACTTCATGAAACGGCGTTGAATTTTCAAAAGCCGTACCATATACTTTTACATTTTTCTCTTTTAGCTGATCCACCCAATAGCTTAAGTCACCTTTTAAAATAGGTATATGAAAATGAGAGCCTTGGGCAGAGCGAAGCGTTTTAGAATTATATGCATCTGCTGATCCCTTTCCAAGAATAACAGCGTTTATCCCTGCAGCATCAGCCGTACGGATCATCGTTCCAATATTCCCCGGATCTTGAACCGCATCGATTAATAAAAATTTACTCCAATTTTCTTGTTCTTCTGCTTTAGTGGTACTTTGCTTACAATGTGCAAAAATACCTTGTGTATGCTCAGTTTCAGCAAGCTCTTTTTTAATAACATCATTAATTTCCACTATTTCTATATGATCAACGTCCCAGCTGGCAGGAATTTCACTTGTATCGCTTAACATGATAGTTAAGACAAGTTCTTTTTGTTTAATTGCTTCCTCTACTAAGTGATAGCCTTCAATGATAAATTCACCAGTTTTATCTCTTTCTTTTCGAACACTGAGTAATTTTTTCCAATGCTTTACTAAGGAGTTTTGAGGAGATTCGATTCGTTTCATATTATGTACCGCCTTTTTCTAAAGTGCTGTAAAACTAAAGTTTTAGCATCTTTTCATTGTAAAAAAATTATATCACGTTCTTTCGGGAGTTCATATTTATCTTCTATCATTTAAACAAAATTATGTATACCTGATGAAACATGGGGCAAGATAAAGACAAGGAGTGATGAAAATGGATTTTCAAATTCGAGAAGCAATAGCAGCTAACCTAAAGGGTAATTCAGCTACTGATATTAAAGAAGTGGTAGAAGATGCGATCAACCGAGGAGAAGAACATTTACTACCTGGTCTAGGCGTAATCTTTGAAAAATGGTGGAAATCAGCTGATGAATCCAGCAAACAGGCAATGCTTAATAATGTTTCTACTGCATTTGCTCAATGAGTATTAGCTACTAGAGACCGTATATACTACGGTCTCTTTATTAATTCAATTTTAGTGCCATGGCCAGAGGCTGGTAAGCTATGGTCGATAGCATCATACCAGACTTTTACCTTGTCCCCAACCTCTATATGCGATATTTTATCATCAAATCCAAAGGAGGAAGATTGAATAGATTTTGATATAGCCTCCTCCTTTGTTAAAACTCTACTTATACCAGATTGTTCCTCATATATAAAAACATGAGCATCAGAAACCTCAGCTACTATCCCTTCCATTACAAATCGTTCTTCCTGACTTTCTTCTTTACAACCCCATAAACTAACAACAGATAGAAGTATTATAAGAAACCCCAAATATCGAATCATTGTTAACCTCCCAACCTTATTCATACTCTTCTAGAATTTCTACCACTTCTATTTTTCCATCCACTAGCATCTCGGGTAGTCCACTGATTATATTTCCTTTCCAATACTCTCTTGACTGCTCTATTTTCCGTGCAAAAGGTACACCATCTTCCTTTGGCAAAAGGCTTGCATCTCCCTCAAAAGTTTTACCATCCACTCGAAGTTTAACAAGCTGTAAAATCTGCCGACTATAGGAGTTAAATAAATCCACCCATTTGAGTGCTTGCTCTAAGCTTCTCGTCGCATATAGACATGACAATCTTGAGGGGTGCTGGGGAAATTCCTCTAATCTAACCATTTCTGCTATCGTTTCACGAATCGCTCTAGTAGTTTGGTCAAGGTAGTTGAGCCCAACCTCTGCATCCTCTTTAGTTAAGTTCACCCCTTCATGTGTGTATTGGTTTTGAAAAATTTGAACAAAGTCTTCTCCTTTGGAATTGATTTGCTCTCTTTCAAAAAAGAAACGATATAAAGTATTTTTTTGATTGTCACTAAAATCGATAACCTGCCCCACCTTCATCCTTTTTCTCGTAACTATATGATAAACAATTTGCTTATTTTCCATCTTCATAATCTCCCTAACCCGTGTAATATATATCTATTCATTTTAATACTTTAAACTAATAAATTATTTTTACTTTTTAGAAAATTTACCCTTGATTTCTGCGATATACTGTATATAATTAGCCTATGAGTTTGAATAATTAGAAAAGTTGTAAAAAACATTCTATTTAAATTATAGCAAAGAGGCGAAGTATATGAACATAATGGTAGAAAATATTGTAGAAGTATTAAAAGAACACCTAGTAGAGGACCAAATTTCTATTAACCAGACTATTCGAGAGCTACATGGTCAAGATGAATCCTACCATTCTGTAAGCCTACCAGACATTGTTGTATTTCCTAAAACCGCAAATGATGTTAGCAATATCATGAAGACTGCTAATAAACTTGGAGTACCAGTCGTACCTTTTGGACGTGGTACGAGTTTAGAAGGTCATATTATTCCTTATGAAAAGGGAATTACCATTGATTTTTCTTTAATGGATAAAATAATAGAAATAAGGGAACAGGATTTGCTCGTCACCGTGCAACCAGGTGTTACAAGAACACAACTTAACAAAGAGCTGAAAAAATATGGTTTATTCTTCTCTGTAGACCCTGGGGCAGATGCTACTCTCGGCGGGATGGCTGCAACCAATGCTAGCGGGACTACAACTGTGAAGTACGGAGTTATGAGAGATCAAGTAAGAGATCTAGAGGTAGTGCTTGCAGATGGATCAATTATACATACTGGCAATTTAGCTGCTAAATCTGCCTCTGGTTATCATCTGAATGGATTATTTGTAGGATCGGAAGGCACGTTAGGGTGCTTTACAGAACTAACCTTAAAGGTATATGGCATTCCTGAATTTACAACAGCCGCTAGAGCAACATTCCCAACCGTCAAAAATGCAGTGGAGGCCGTAACCTCAATTCTACAGGCAGGTATTCCGATTGCTCGTGTAGAGCTTGTAGATGAAAGCTCTATTCGCCAGGTAAATCATTTTAGTGAAACTAACTATGCTGAAAAGCCTACTCTATTCTTAGAATTCCATGGCAATGAAGCTGGACTTGCACAAGATGTAGAATTTACTCAAGAAATTGTGAAAGACCATGGCAGTGAGGATATTCAGTTTGAAACAGATAACGCTGCTCGAAACAAGCTTTGGGATGCAAGACATAATCTAGCCTATGCTTACATTCATGGAAACGTAGGAAAGAAGCTTATGGTAACCGATGTTTGTGTTCCTATTTCCGAGTTAGCTGACGCTGTCCTATTTGCACGTAAGGAACTTGATGCTATCGGGTTAATAGGAGGCCTTACAGGTCATGTCGGAGATGGAAATTTCCATGCCCTTCTCATGATTGATCTGAACGATCCCGCTGAAATACAGAAGGCTGTAACCTATAACGAAAAAATCGTACGTTACGCACTAGATTGTAAAGGTACTTGTACAGGGGAGCACGGGGTAGGTGTAGGGAAGCAAAAGTACCAAGCCGAAGAACATGGGGACGCACTTCGAGTTATGGAAAAGATTAAAGTTGCTTTAGATCCCAACAATATTTTAAATCCAAACAAAATTGTAAAACTTGAAAGAGAAGGTGAGTAATATGAAAACTTTAGAGAAAATCAGTAGCTTTGCCGGAAAATATTTTGCTCTCTTGGTTATCTTAATTGCTGTAATAGCTTACTTAATACCAGAGACCTTCCTACCATTTCGCAGTTATATAACTCTCCTACTTGGTGTAGTTATGTTTGGAATGGGGCTAACGCTTAAAGCAGTTGACTTTAAGCTAATAATCACTAATCCTAAACCAGTATTAATTGGTGTAGCAGCTCAGTTTTTCATAATGCCTTTAACTGCATTTGCAATAGCCTACATGCTACAGCTACCTAATGAATTAGCTGCAGGTCTAGTACTACTAGGTTCAGTACCAGGTGGAACTGCATCCAATGTAATGGTTTACTTAGCAAAAGGAAATGTACCACTTTCCATAACAATGACTTCCTTCTCGACGCTCTTGGCGCCATTAATGACACCAATTCTACTATTATGGTTAGCAGGGCAATGGATGCCAGTTAATGTAATGGATATGTTTATGTCCATCGTACAAGTAATTATCGTTCCGATTGTTCTTGGTCTACTTATTAAAAAATTATTACCTACAGCTGTAGAAAAAAGCGCAAATATCGTACCGCTGATCTCTGTATTGGCTATTATAATCATCGTATCTGCAGTAGTCGCGGGTAATGTAAATAATATCGCTTCTGCGGGACTATTAGTTTTTGTTGGAGTATTCCTTCATAATGGAGCTGGCCTATTGCTTGGCTATTTCACTGGGAAGCTGATGAAGCTATCTAAATCTGACTGTCGCGCCATTTCAATCGAGGTTGGGATGCAAAACTCAGGTTTAGGTGTCGCACTAGCAACTGCCCATTTAGGTCCACTAGCAGCCCTACCAAGTGCCTTAGGCGCAGTGTGGCATAACATTTCAGGACCCATCATAGCAACTATTTGGGCAAAGACAGCAGGAGATCATGAGGAAGAAAAAGAGGAAGTTATACCATTAGAAGGAAAACCTTCACAGATTTAAATAGGAATGGCAGTGGATGTTCACACTGCCATTCCTAATTTTATAATCTATTACTTTAGATGAATATTTTCATACTAAAATAATAAGCTGTCTAACAGGTTAATTAGATTGAGGAAATAGTTATAGACTAAGTGTACAGAATTACAATTAGATTTGAGGAGTTTATCTAAATTTGAAGAAGAGAAAGAAGATGTCCTTGTAGATGATCATACATCACATAGGATTTTGTTTTTCTTCCAATAAAATAAAAAGTGATTCCAGCGTCTCCCGGAATCACTTTTCCTATGTAGCGATGAGGTCATCCTTCTAGATAAGCAACATCGCATATATATAAACTGTAGGACACACCCTGTCGTTACAGTTTATTCAAAAGTTTTAAGCCATTAATGAAGCAAGTATGGCTTTTTGTGCATGCAATCGATTTTCTGCCTGCTGGAATATATAGGAGTTCGGCCCATCTATAACAGATGTGGCAACCTCTTCTTCTCGGTGAGCCGGCAGACAATGGAGAAACATGTAATCTGCTTTCGCATTGGCTACAAGCTTATCATTGATTTGATATTCCTTAAATTCCTCTAGACGCTTAACAGCTTCCTCCTCTTGCCCCATAGAAGTCCAAACATCTGTATAAACTACATCTGCATTCACCACAGCTTCTAGTGGATCATTCGAAACAAACAGTGAACCTTCGTTTGCAAGAGCAATTATCTTTGCCTTTGCCATTATTTCTTCATTCGGTTCGTAGCCTACTGGTGTTGCTACAGTAACATGCATCCCCATGTATGCCGCCGCAATTACTAAGGAATGGGCAACGTTGTTACCATCACCTATGAAAGCAAGCTTCAGCCCCTTCGTGTGACCTTTCACCTCTTGCACGGTTAAGATATCTGCTAACGCCTGGCATGGATGGTAGAGGTCTGTTAGGCCGTTTATAACAGGTATAGTTGCATGCTCAGCAAGTTCTTTAACCATAGCATGTGAGTTAGCTCGAATCATAATGCCATCCAGATAACCTGAGAGAACGTGTGCTGTATCATAGACGGATTCTCCTCGTCCAATTTGCAAATCTCTAGCATTCATGAACATACCGTTTCCACCTAGCTGCTTCATCCCAACCTCAAAGGAAATTCTAGTTCTTGTGGAGTGCTTTTCAAAAATCATTCCTAATGTCTTCCCTTCTAACAATGGAGGACATTTCCCAGCCTTCGTCAATGATTTTAAATTTTTCGCCAGATCTAGTAATTCGCTCACTTCTTCTTGGGAGTAATCCAAAAGAGTTAAAAGATCCTTTCCTTTTAAACTATCAACTAATTTAAGATTTACCCACTCCAATAATTTCATACTTATAATCCCCTTTTCCGCATCTTCTGTAATTGTTATTATAAGTATGAATATTTATAAAGTCAAGCGAATTTATATACATTTGTATTCATAAAAAAACTAATGAAGAATACTGCTGTATCCTTCATTAGTTTTGTTTAATTAGTTAAAAGTTATATTGTTTACTGTATCACGATCAAGCTTCTTAATAACTTCAACAATCAATTTAACTGTGTTCTCGTAATCATCTCTATGCAGAATTCCTGCATGTGAATGAATATAACGAGTTGCTACACCGATTGACAAGCAAGGTACACCATTTAAGGAAATATGCATAGACCCTGCATCTGTTCCCCCACCAGCAATTGTTTCAAATTGATAAGGGATATTATTTGCTTCTGCTGTATCCACCACAAAATCGCGTAATCCTTTATGAGATACCATAGAAGCATCAAATAGTACGATTTGAGGGCCGTCTCCCATTTTACTAGATGATTCTTTTGGAGTGATTCCTGGAGTATCACCAGCAATACCTACATCAACTGCAAAGCCGATATCAGGTTTAATTTTTGCTGTAGAGGTTTTAGCTCCGCGAAGACCCACTTCTTCTTGAACATTTCCAACGCCATACACCACGTTTGGATGATCGTGACCTTGTAGATTTTTCAATACATCAATTGCTATTGCGCAGCCAATACGATTATCCCATGCTTTTGCAAGTAGAAGCTTTTCGTTGTTCATGACAGTAAATTCAAAGTACGGAACGACCATGTCACCCGGTAGGACTCCCCATGACATAGCTTCTTCTTTAGAGGAAGCACCAATGTCAATAAACATTTCTTTAATATCGACAGGCTTTTTACGTGCTTCTGGGCTAAGAATATGGGGTGGTTTAGAACCGATAACACCTGTAATAGTATCGCCCTTACGAGTAACGATCGTCACACGTTGAGCTAGCATAACCTGTGACCACCAGCCTCCCACCGTCTGAAAGCTCAAGAATCCCTTGTCATCAATTTTGGAAATCATAAAACCAACTTCGTCTAAGTGACCTGCAACCATGATTTTAGGTCCGTTAGCATCTCCCACTTTTTCAGCGATCAAGCTACCAAGGTTGTCATATTCAATTTTGTCTGCATAAGGGGCAATATATTTTTCCATTACTTTACGCGGTTCACGTTCGTTACCAGGAATCCCTTTTGCGTCCGTAAGTTCTTTAAGCATTGTTAATGTTTCATCTAATTTTGTCATTATTTCGCCCTCCTAAATATACTCACCAATTAATTATATGATAAATGGAATGCTTATTCAAAATATATTTTTAAAATTCTAAAGATACATAAATACATCTGAATTAATCGGCACCTGCGCCGCCACCACTATTCCCACTGTCACCTCCGTAGCTCCCACCACTATCTGAATACGTAGATGAGCCCCCTGCGGAACTGTCTCCAGAAAGAAGAGACCCTTTTGTCCATCGCCATGAATCCTCGACATATTTCATAGGGTCCTGATCTGCTAACAGCAAGCCCGCCAACGGAACAGTAGTAGCCACATCTAGTGGATACGATCGTTGAATACGTTTAAACAAATAGGCTCGAATGACCCACTTATCTTCCTTGAGCAATACAGTATGATCCTGTTTGCTTAGTGCTTTTCTAAAAGTCCTTATAGAATCCTTGGCTCTTACTGCGTTCATCGATAAAATATTCCTTGGTACAGTAAAATATAAAACAATGAAAGCAAGTAACAAATCATACGTTTGGTTAAGTAATACTTCATCTACTAAATTTACACTAGCAAAAAACATGAAACCTATATATAAAAATAATAATCGTTTTGATTTTTTCTTCCACCATAGCATTCCGATATATATAAGAGATATTGTTATAATGCAAACAATTCCCCAGATGCTTCTTAAATCTGCATAATATGCAATAGAAAATAGTATAGCCAATATAATGGTCGCTATACTTAAAATCGCATGTGGAATACGGTTATTTAAGGCCCCAGCCTCGATCATCTCTGATTCAACTGCTAGCTCCCATTGCCTCTTCTTTTCTTTAAATATTTTTTTACGATGAGCAAAATAGCCATTTTGCCTTTTCTCACCTTTTGCTGCTCCAGCGACATCGTGTAAGTTAAACGTCCATTTATTTGATCCATTTTTTACTCCAAATAGCCAATCTACCATTATATTTTCGAAATCAGCATTTGCAAGACTTCGATCGACCAGTTGAAATTCCAATGTCTCTCTTGGTGCCTTTGGATCATTTTGAAAACGAACTGCACCTTTTCCTTTGCTTACTTTAACTGCTCCTTTTTCTACTAATGAAAATAACCCCGCCAAAAAGCTTTTTTTATGTCTATTTCCAACTTGATCAACAAAAAACATATATAATACATCTGTCTCTATCACATCTTTTTTAGAGCCAACCCTCCAAAAATGTCTCTGTGGTAATAAAACAATTAATAAGGCAGCGACAATAAGCATTCCCATCATAACTTTTGGGAGGAGACTCTTTACCATTTCAATGTTATCTAAGCGACTCTGCATCTTATTAAATTGTTTTTGCTCTAAAGCAACGGCTCCACTTAAAGTTTGTGCGGACTTAATTTTCGGCATTGCTGTCATTACGGAAGAAGGAAAATAGAAACTAGTCTCCGTAGTAGAGTACGCCTGCGATTTAGGGGACACAAATCGTATACCATATTGATTTTTTTCTCGTTCCCCCGCATGTCGATCAAACATAAATCCCTCAAAAGAATCAGGATTTAGTGGTTGTGGAAGGATAAAATCGATTGTCACATTATTGTAAGTTTGATCGTGTGCATCCCCGCTAAAATATGTCACCTTAATCTCACTATAATTATCATAAGACTTCACAGCATCCTTTAAAGTGTAAGCATAGAAGTATGACACTTTCTCATTAGTTTTATCAATTTTTGTGCGAAAAGAGCCATTTTCATAGGATACATTTAATGGTAACATCGATTCTTCCCCTATAAATCCTGGCTCCATGTTTAAACTAGTAAGCTCAAACGAATAGAAATCCACTATCCGATGATTGTATGTATCAGGAAATTCTCTATAAAGGTTATGAAATGAACCATTAAAAGTATATGTAAATACTTCATTAACTAATAAGTCACCGTTTGGTTGAATCCATGACTTTATATGTACTTTGTCAATGCTAAATGATTTTGCTTCTCCGATGGGACTAAAAGAAAGGAATGCTACCATGAATAACAATAATGGAATAATAAGCTTTTTCAAATGACAACCTCCCACTACTTCCAAGATAACTATCGTACGGAAAGTAAAACAAATAAGTTTCATTTTTAATAAATAAGTTCCTACAACTTTTAATGAAAAATACCTCGAAAATGAATCCCTCGAGGTATTTTATAATCTTTGATTTTGGAGAACTCTATATACTAAATAAAAGACAATCTATAAAGTTCCTATCTATGTATGGTCTTTAAGCTCTATTTTCCCGATGAACCAAAGCCCCCTCTTCCTCTATCAGATTCAGTTAACGTTTCCGTTTGCTCGATTTTCACTTGTAAAACTGGAGCTATAATCATTTGAGCGATCCTCATATGTTTTTCAACTGTAAAGTCTTCTAAACCATGGTTTATTAATATGACTCTAACTTCCCCTCTATAGCCCTCATCTATCGTTCCCGGACTATTTAATACCGTGATGGAATGTTTT
>JBEMAY010000028.1:0-37256 GCA_040274765.1 Psychrobacillus sp. | reverse complement strand
AAATGCAGTGCTTTATTTTATTACAAAAATGCCTTTATAAATGACTTTCTTCTATAGTTAGAGACAAGCAGATAAAATTTCTTTTGTGTCATTAGCATTTAACTTATTAAAATTACCATACTCACCACGTACCATTGCTTTTTCTACCATCAAATCAATATTAGTGTCGTCTATATTATAATCTGATAGATTTTTTGGAGCCCCTAATGAAGCCCAAAATGCAGATAGCTTTTCGATACCTTCTAATCCTACTTCCTCCGTTGTCTTGCCTGTAGGATCTACTTGGAATACTTTTACTGCTAGTTTCGCAAAACGTTCAGGATTTACATGAAGGTTATGGCGCATCCATCTTGGGAAAATGATTGCCAATCCTCCAGCATGAGGAATATCATAAACAGCTGATACTGCGTGCTCTATGTTATGGCTCGCCCAGTCGCCGTTATATCCCATTTGTAAGAATCCATTTAAACCTAATGTGCCGGCAAATAGTATAGTTTCTCTTAGTTCGTAGTTTTCTAAGTCATTTATAAGCTTAGGAGCAACATCTATGACTGTACGTAGAGTTCCCTCAATCATTTCATCTTGAACTGGGGTATTACTAGCATTGTTATAATATTGCTCGAACATATGTGACATCATATCAACAATACCGTATACCGTTTGATCTAATGGAACTGTAAACGTGTTGACAGGGTCAAGTATGGAAAACTTCGGAAAAACTAGTGGACTCCCCCATCCATACTTTTCAAGTGTTTCTTCATTTGTAATAACAGAACCGGAATTCATTTCCGAGCCAGTTGCCGCTAAAGTCAAAACTGTTCCGAAAGGCAGCGCTTCTTTTGGAAATGCTTTACGCGTAACTAAATCCCATGGATCTCCGTCATACTTGGCAGCAGCAACAATAAGTTTTGTGCAGTCTATTACAGAACCGCCTCCTACTGCTAGTACCACTTCGATTCCCTCAGACTTACAAAGGTCAGCACCACGTTTTGCAGTAGACAATCTAGGATTAGGCTCCACTCCACTTAATTCAAAGACTTCCATACCTGCCTCATTTAGATGACTCATTACCTCATCATACAAGCCATTTTTTTTGATACTTCCACCACCGTATACTAATAGAACCTTTTTACCGAATACTGAAAGCTCCGTTGGCAGTTTGGATAATTGTCCTTTTCCAAAAATTAATTTGACCGGATTATAAAAAGAAAATGCATTCATATTCTTTATCCCCTTTCTTTACAATACTTATCATATAAAAAACCGCTTGCAAAATACAAGCGGTTCAACCTATTGATTATACCCAGCCACGGAAGCGTGAAGCTTCTGCAGTTCTACGTACACCAACCATATATGCAGCTAAACGCATATCTATATTACGAGTAGAAGCTACTTCGTAAATATTTTCAAATGCATCCACCATTTTTTTCACTAACTTATCGTTTACTTCGTCCTCTGTCCAGTAATAGCCTTGGTTATTTTGTACCCACTCAAAGTAGGATACAGTAACGCCACCAGCACTAGCTAATACGTCAGGAACAAGTAGGATTCCACGTTCATATAAAATTCTAGTAGCCTCTGAAGTAGTTGGACCATTTGCTGCTTCTACTACAATATTCGCTTTAATATTATGCGCATTGTCAGAAGTAATTTGGTTTTCAATAGCAGCAGGTACTAAAATATCACAATCTAACTCTAATAACTCTTCATTAGAAATAGTGTTTTCAAATAAAGTTGTCACTGTTCCAAAACTATCACGACGATCTAATAAATAATCTATATCTAAGCCATTAGGGTCATGTAAAGCACCGTAAGCATCAGAAATACCAATTACTTTTGCACCTTGATCGCTCAAGAACTTAGCAAGGAAGCTTCCTGCGTTTCCGAAACCTTGAATAACCACTCTAGCACCCATCATATCAATGCCGCGTTTCTTAGCTGCTTCATTAATAATAATTGTAACACCTTGTGCTGTTGCACGGTCACGACCTTGAGAGCCACCAAGAACTAAAGGTTTACCAGTTATAAATCCTGGTGAGTTAAATTGGTCCATTCGACTATATTCATCCATCATCCATGCCATAATTTGCGCATTTGTAAAAACGTCTGGAGCAGGTATATCTTTTGTTGGTCCAACAATTTGACTAATTGCACGTACATAGCCACGGCTTAGACGTTCAATTTCTCCCATAGACATTTCACGTGGATCACAAACTACTCCGCCTTTACCTCCACCATATGGAAGATCAACGATTCCAGCTTTTAAAGTCATCCACATAGAAAGTGCTTTCATTTCTTCGGGTGTTACGCCTGGGTGAAAACGTACTCCGCCCTTTGTTGGTCCAACCGCATCGTTATGTTGTGAACGGTAACCAGTAAATACTTTTACAGTATTGTCATCCATTCTTACTGGAATTCTTACCTCTAACATACGAAGTGGTTCTTTTAACAAATCATACATTGCCTCGTCGTAGCCTAATTTTTGCAAAGCCTCTTTAATGACAGCCTGCGTTGATGTGAACAGGTTTAGATTTTCAGCCATTTATTATTTCGCCTCTTTAATTCATAATGATTTCATCGGAAATAATTGTAACACAATTCATTTCCAATTTGGGATACAAATATTAAATAGTAAATACTTTTTTAATTTTCTCAATTGCCCAGTCAAGTTCTTCTTTTGTAATTACTAAAGGTGGAGCAAAGCGGATTACGGTATCATGTGTTTCTTTACATAGTAAACCAAGCTCTTTAAGTTCTTCACAGTATGGTCTTGCAGCTTCTGTCAATTCCATTCCTATGAATAAACCACGACCACGAATCTCTTTAATAGAAGGATGATTGATTTCTTTTAAAGCATCCATAAAATAGTTACCTAGCTCTAATGAACGGTCTGCAAGTTTTTCATCTATTAATACATCTAGTGCTGCAAGAGAAACCGCGCATGCCATAGGGTTTCCGCCAAAAGTAGAGCCATGAGAACCAGGATTAAATACTTCTAGAACATCACGATTAGCTACGATACAGGAAATTGGGAATACTCCCCCGCCTAATGCCTTACCTAAAATATACATATCAGGTTCAATATCTTCCCACTCACATGCAAACATTTTACCTGTGCGACATAATCCAGCTTGAATTTCATCAGCGATAAATAACACGTTATTTTCACGACATAATTCTAGTGCAGCTTTCATAAATCCTTTTGGTGGAATAATGATTCCAGCTTCACCTTGGATTGGTTCGATTAAGAATGCTGCTGTATTTGGAGTAATGGCTTGCTTAAGCGCTTCCAAATCACCGTAAGGAATTAAGTTAATACCCGGAAGCATTGGACCAAAACCTCTTTTGTATTCTGGGTCTGAAGATAAAGAAACAGCACCCATCGTTCTTCCATGGAAGTTACCGTTACAAGCGATAATTTCAGCTTGATCTTCAGCAACACCTTTAACATCATAAGCCCATCTACGAGCTGCTTTAAATGCTGTTTCTACAGCTTCAGCTCCAGTATTCATTGGTAAAACCATTTCTTTGTTCGTTAACTGACTTACTTTTTCATACCATGGACCCAACTGGTCGTTATGGAATGCGCGAGAAGTTAAAGTTACACGATCTGCTTGGTCTTTTAACGCTTGAATGATTTTTGGATGGCGGTGTCCTTGGTTTACTGCTGAATACGCAGAAAGCATATCCATATACTTAGTACCCTCTGGATCTTTTACCCAAACACCTTCAGCCTCAGAAATGACGATTGGAAGTGGATTATAGTTATTTGCACCAAACTTATCTGTTTGTTCAATCAATTTTTTGGATACTGACATCTCATTTTCCCCCTATTAAATGAAGAGGCTGGACAAAATAAAACTGCCAGCCATTTCATTATTTAGTACAAAATATTAAAGCATTTCAGATGTTGTTTTAGCTTGCATATGAAGTTGAATGTAATCAGGTCCGCCTGCTTTTGAATCTGTACCAGACATGTTGAATCCACCAAATGGTTGGTAACCAACAATCGCACCAGTACATCCACGGTTGAAGTATAAGTTACCTACGTGGAAATCTTCACGTGCTTTTTCTAAGTTCATACGGTTGTTAGTAATAACAGCACCTGTTAAACCATATTCCGTATTGTTAGCAATTTCAATTGCTTCGTCGAAATCTTTTGCCTTACATACACCAAGAATTGGTCCAAAGATTTCTTCTTGCATTATACGAGCTGTTGGAGATAAATCAGCAAACACTGTAGGTTTAATGAAGAATCCTTTAGAGTCATCGCCTTCACCACCAGTGATCAAACGGCCCTCTTCTTTTCCAACTGGCATATAGCTCATGATTTTTTTGAAAGCTGAACCATCAATTACTGGACCTACATAATGCTCGTCTTCATCAGGAATACCAACCGATAATTCCTCAGTTAATTCTTTAACGCGAGCAAGTACTTGATCATACACATCTTCTACGATGACAGCACGTGAACCAGCTGAACATTTTTGTCCACTAAATCCAAAAGCAGATCTAACGATAGATTGAGCAGCTAACTCTAAATCAGCTTCTTTGTCTACGACAATTGTATCTTTACCGCCCATTTCAAGAATAGTGCGCTTGATCCAGATTTGTTTCTCAGCTAATTTAGCAGACTTCTCAACAATTCCTAGACCAACGTCGCGAGAACCTGTGAAGCTGATTAAACGAGTGCGTGGATGTTCAACTAAGAAGTCACCAATTTCCGCACCAGAACCAGGGATGAAGTTAACAACGCCTGCTGGCATTCCTGCTTCTTCAAGAACTTCTACAAATTTGTAAGCCACAACAGGAGTAGTACTTGCTGGTTTTAATAGCACGGTGTTACCAGCAACCATAGCTGCTACAGTAGTTCCCGCCATGATAGCAAATGGGAAGTTCCATGGAGAGATAACAACAGATACTCCTAGTGGAATATAGTCGTAACGGTTATATTCACCTGGACGGCTTTCTACAGGCTGACCATCTTTTAGACGCAGCATTTGACGACCATAGTATTCTAAAAAGTCAATTCCTTCAGCAACCTCTACGTCTGCTTCAACCCAAGTTTTTCCTGCTTCTCTTGATAATAAAGCGGAGAACTCAAATTTACGGCGACGAATGATCGCTGCAGCTTTGAATAATACATCAGCACGTACTTCTGGCTTAACTTTTTTCCATGTGTTAAAAGTTTCATCAGCGATTTTAAGTGCTTTTTCTGCAATTTCTTGAGAAGCCTTTGATACTTTACCAACCACTTCTTCTTTTTTAGCTGGATTATAAGAAACGATTTTACTATCCGTAGTAATTCTTTCTCCACCAACGATTAATGGAAAGTCTTGACCTAAATATGCATCAACAATTTTATATCCTTCTTTAATAGCTTTTTTATTCTCTTCTTTGGAAAAATCAGTAAAAGGTTCGTGTTTGTATGGTAACATGTAAATCCTCCTTTAAGTTTTAACGCAAAAAAAATTTGCACTAATATTACTTCTTCCCTTATAATAATGCAAAAGATTGTTGCGTTTTTCAAGTAAAATTAACTAAAATGTTAAAATTTTTTTTGAGGTGATATGTTTGACTAGTATTTTCAGTAAGCTGCTTCCATTTTATAAGTTTGCCACAGAGCAGGTTGCTGTAGGCATTCACGCTATAGACTTAATGGGAAAAACCATTATATATAATGAAAAAATGAAAGAAATAGAAGGATTAAACTCCATGGACATTGAAGATCGTTCCATTCTAGAGCTATTCCAGTTCGAACAGCACGAGAGCACACTGCTAAAAGTTCTACATAGTGAAAAGCCCGTCCTAAGAGCGAAACAAACTTACTGGAGTAGGAATGGTCAAGAGATCACCACAATAAATGACACATACCCTGTCTTTGAAGATGGTACCTTAATAGGAGCAATTGAGTTCTCAAGAGATATTACTGCTCTAGAAAAGCTATTGTTTCAGCCCTTAAAAAGATACAACGAGTCGATCACGCTTTCTACATTGACCGCAGAATCCCAACTGATGAAGAATGTTAAAGAGCGTTCTATAAAAGCAGCTAAAGCCCGTATGCCTATTCTCTTAATAGGTGAAGCAGGAACAGGTAAAGATTTAATAGCGGAAGGAATTCATCATGAGCTCTCTCCACCAAACGAGCAATTTATAACCCTTTATTGCTATAGTGCGGACGATCAAATTATTAGTAAATTTGAAAAGGAAATTGAAAGCCTCCGTAACTGCACTATATTTTGTGAAAGAATAGACTTATTATCCATCGATTTACAAAATAAATTAATTGAAGTATTAAAAGAAAATGGATCGAACCAAAATTTATTTATAGCTAGCATTGGAGAAGACCCTATTGAAATGATTTCTAATAATCAGTTGGCAAAAGAGCTTTATTATTACTTTACTTCCGTAACGATTAATATTCCTCCGCTCCGTGACAGACCTGAGGATATTATGCCTTTTGTACATGACTACTTTCAGCGACATTTAAGTCGTTATGCCTCTACTTTAGAGGAATTCGATCCTCAAGTCATAAAAGCATTTAAAAGTTATGATTGGCCAGGCAATCTAAAGGAGTTGGAGCTCCTACTAGATGAAATCACTTCTATGGTCACTACCGAAAGCACACTGAGCTTTAATATGTTACCTTTGCATTTTAAGCTAAAAATACAAGGATTAAATGAAACGATGAAAAATGCGGAAGACTTCGTAGTTTCTGCAGAAAAAGATTTACTTCCGCTAGATGAATACCTTAGACAGGCCGAAACCTATTATTTACAAAAAGCATTAGAAAAATATAATAACAATATTACGAAAGCTGCTGAGGCACTTGGAATGAGCAGACAAAATTTGCAATACAGATTGCGAAAGATTAAAAATGCTTAAATCAAAGAATACATCTAAAAACATTAAAAAGGTGAAGAAGAGTTCGCCCTTCTTCACCTTTTTCTATTATCGTATGGATTGTTGAATCCACCCGGCTAATTTTTCCTTCAACGTGTTGAATCCTTCTTCGTCATGCTCATCAACACGTGCCTGCAGGCTTTTACGGGGCTTGTCATCCCGCTTTGGACTAGTGGGCTTTTCTTGAAGCTCACGAATAGAAAGACTGATTTTCCCTGCTTCCCCGTCAACATCTAAAATTTTAACTTCTACTTCTTGACCTACCGTTAAGAATTCTCCTACTTCCTTAACATAGCCATATGTTATTTCTGATATGTGTACTAGACCTTGTGTATGTTCATCTAGACTTACGAACGCACCGTATGGTTGAATACCTGTCACTTTCCCAGTAACCACATCTCCTACCTTAAATGTTTTTGTCATATGCCGTCCTACTTTCTTATATACGATATTGTCATGTTAAATTATAACATATCAGAAAGTATATGACCAAAAATCGCAATGGTGTATGGAAGCAGGCTTTAGGGCTGAAACCTTTTTCAAAAAAACTAGGGTTATTACTAATTAGCTAACAATCATTCGACAAACTGCTCCAAATCCCCATTACCTTCTAAATGAAGAGCGTCATCGATATCTCCAGGATCTAAGTCTTCCCAGCTTTCTGAATGTGTCCAACCATTGCTTTCAAATTCATTCACGATTGGCTTTAATAAAAACTGTATGATATTTGAGCTATAAGATTCATTCACAATATCGCTCCAAATATCTTGATATTCTTTTTTTACAACACCCTTTTCAAACACGGGGTTATCACTAGTCCCCTTAACTACTGCATAAAATATTTCGGTATAGTACAACTTCAATAAATTCTTATCGGTATATAAATCGGAACTATGAGGTAGAAATTCGTCAAGATACATTAAAATAGCTACCGATTCATCTAAGCTGTAGGTTAATTCCCCTGCATAAGTAAACGGTACTTTTTCAAGAATGTAATAGTATCCAATAAATGAGGGAGCTAATAAATCTTTTAAATTGGCTAACTGCTCTTCATTCATTTTAAACTGAATGTTCATATCTGATGCTGGATATAGATTTTCCTTATTTAAGGCTGTTATTTGCTCTTTTGAAATATCATCCTTTTCCGCAAAGTACTCACTCAATTCCTTTATCCTACTGAGATAAGTATTAAAAAACTCAGCTGTCTCCTCTTCTGATAACGAATGACCATTATCTATTACTTCCTGGATCATTTCAGACGGTAGATAAAGAGAATGAATTAGTTCGTTATATCTCATATTTAGTGAGTCTTTATCTGAAATGGAGAGGATGTTTTCATACAATGAAGAATTGCTCTCTCCTGTATAATGTTTATTAAGTGTATCTGCACTTTTAATAAACGGCAGCTTTGAGAATTCTTCCTCCGTCAGATGTAACATTACTCTACGTTTTTCACGTTCTTGACCGTAATTGTTTTTTAGCCTTTCAATAAACTCTTGAGAGGCATCTGATAATTGAATGTTTTCCTCCTCACCATTACTTACTAAAGGATTTGCATTAGAAGGCGGATTTTCTCCTTGAAAGCTTGCTCCTATTATTCCGATGACAAGTATTGCTGCAGCACTAACACCCCATACAGCAAATCTTTGCCAGTTTATTTTATTTCGTTTAACCGGAGTTGGTTCAACAAACTTTTCTTTATCTATTTTTTTTAATATATCGTCTGTATCAATCGTTGAAGGAAGTCGATCGTAGGATGACTTTAAAAGAGCTAGTCGATCTTCCAATTTTTTATCGTCCATGGTTTTCACCTCCACTTATTTGTAGAGCATTTTTTAATTGACCCTTTCCTCTCATCATCCGAACCTTAACGGTAGACATTGGGATATTTAGTACTTCTGCTATTTGCCCATAAGACATGTCATGGAAATAGAAAAGGATAATTGGATGTCGATATTTTTCATCTAATAACTGTATTGCCTCGTGAAGCTCTCGATCTTCTTCAAATACCAATACCTTTTCTTCGGCAGATTTCATTATGTAATTTTCTGGTGAATTGTCCTGAAGCTTTACTTCTTTTTGTACTTCCCTTGTTTCCTTACGATAATAGTCTCTCGTTGCATTTAATGTAATTTTATATAACCAGGTTGTAAATCGTTCTTTCTGGAATTGATGCAGGAAACGGTAAAGCTTTACAAATACTTCCTGTGTGACATCAGGTATATCTTGCACTCTCACTCCACATTGAAATGCAAATTTTTCTACGGTTCGATGATGTAAGCGAATGAGCTCCCCATATGCTAGTTGATCGCCTTGCTGTGCGCGTTCGATCAATTCGTTCTCAATCATTGTTCCCCCTCGCTCTCTCTTTTGCTATAGGTGTAACGTAAGTTCACCTTTAATTGTTACACTAATCTTTTAATTTTTAAATAACTTGTATATAGTTAAGGGTTTACGTTTAATATAAGTTACCATTTATTTTTTAGAGGTAAAATAGTATACTATCACTTTAAATCGTTAAAGCAACGAAGGAGGAATACATATGAAAACTCGAGATCATTTCGGATCAAAAATCGGATTCATATTGGCTGCAGCCGGAAGTGCTATTGGGTTAGGGGCGATATGGAAGTTTCCATATATGGCAGGAACAAATGGCGGAGGCGTCTTTGTTTTGCTTTTTATCCTGTGTACTCTTCTAATAGGGTTACCAATTTTACTAGCTGAATTTATCATTGGGAGAAAAGGACAGGCGGACGCAGTAACGGGTTTTAAAAAACTGGCTCCTAACAAGCCATGGTTTTTAATCGGATGGTCTGGCTTTTTCTTCTCATTTATCATACTCTCCTTTTATAGTGTAGTTGGTGGGTGGATCTTATCTTACTTATTCCGGTCTATTACACTTAGTTTGAACGGTAGTGCAGATAATTTTTATGAGGACTTATTTAATACAGTTATATCAAATCCATGGGAAGTATTAATTGGCCAGGGAGCTTTTATCTTTTTAACTGTCTGGATCGTTCAAGGCGGTATCAAAGGTGGAATCGAAAAAGCTAGTAAGTGGATGATGCCCTTACTACTCATTTTCTTTGTAGTATTAGCTATCCGTTCATTAACTTTAGATGGAGCAATGGAAGGTATTAAGTTTTTACTAATTCCCGATTGGTCTTACTTTACTTGGGACACAGCGCTGCTAGCACTGGGACAGGCATTCTTTTCATTAAGTGTAGGTGTTTCAGGAATGATTACCTACGCATCTTACCTACCGAAGGAAACTAAGCTAGGCAGTTCTGCTTTAAGTGTTTCCGTGCTGAATATTGGAATTTCCATTATGGCCGGTCTAGTTATTTTCCCGGCAGTGTTTGCATTAGGTTTCTCTCCAGATGCAGGACCTGGTTTGGTTTTCATCATTTTACCTGCAGTATTTGAACAAATTATTTTTGGTCAGTTCTTTTTAATCATATTCTTTATACTATTACTTTTTGCTACCCTGACATCTTCCATCAGCATGTTAGAGATTGTTGTTTCTATCGGTATCAAGTCTAAGTATGATCGTCGAAAACGAGCTGCATGGATTTTTGGTTTCTTAATTTTCCTTGTTGGAATTCCTAGTGCACTTTCCTTTGGGATTCTGCAGGACGTTGAAATCTTAGGGCTATCTATATTTGATTTTGCTGACTTTTTTACTAGTAGTATTGGTTTGCCTTTAGGAGCCTTATTCATATCCATATTCGCTGGGTATCACTTTACTAAAGCCGACATTTCGAATGAGCTCGACTCAAATGGATTTTTATTGAACGCATGGAGAATTATCGTCCGATATGCTGCTCCGATTGCCATCTTAATAGTATTTATACAAGGTGTCTGGAATTTTTTAAAATAGATTTTTTATTAAGAAATCAAAAATTGTACTTTTTCTGACAATTGTTAGAATCCAGTTCTCAAATAAATTGTGTTATAATACGATGTAAGATGTGAAGAATTTTTAACGAGGTGGATGGAATCATGAAAAAAGAATTACATGAGCAATTGCGACAACTAAGAGAAGAACGCAATATTTCTTTAGAAACACTTTCCTTAAAAACAAGAATCGGCGCTGGAAAATTGGAAGCGTATGAATCTGGTATTGAAATCCCATCAACACAAACTATTTTAAAACTGTCTAACGCCTTAGAAGTACCTGCCTCCAATTTAATGGATGGCCTTCAAGAAGCATAAGAATTGTATAGAAAAAAGCTTTCGATTGATTGAATCGAAAGCTTTTTTTTGACTTATATCATAAAGAGTGAAATAGCTATGTTAAATAATACATTTCATTTCATATTTTACTGCAATTAGCTTATAAGATACTTCCACACACTTTTCTAGTGGAATCCACTGTTCAAAGGAATGTTCATAGATTTCTTGAATTTTTCTAGCAAGATCGGATGGATGATCGATATCGTGAAGAGCAGCGACAACATCAGCAACCTCCGTTTCGTATGCATCCATACCAAATTGGAAAGGATCCCATTCCTGAAGTATCCAAACTGCTTTTCTATTCATTTGTACTGTATCCATTATTTTTTCACCTTACTACTTTTATTAGTTAGGGTTATAATAACACAATAAGTTAAAATTGAAAGGGGAATTTACTTTGTCAGATTTTTCAACAATTTTCAATCGTCGTAACACTTTTTCCGCAAAATGGGATATGCTAAAACAGGTATATGCAATCGAGGATGACACAGATGTGCTACCAATGTGGGTAGCAGACATGGATTTCGCACTTGCTCCAGTTATACAGGAAGCTATACATAAGCGTTTGGAACATCCAGTTTTTGGTTACTCTTTTCCTTCAGAAGCAGTAAAAAATGCATTATCTACCTGGGTATCTACTAAACACCAACTAGAAATACAAAATGATTGGATTCTTCTTCGCCATGGTGTAATACCTGGTATGGCGGAGGCAGTTGAGGCTTTTTCTCAAAAAGGAGATAAAGTGCTTGTCCATACACCGGTTTATCCGCCTTTCAAAGGCATTCCAAGTAATCTAGAGAGAGAAGTGGTTACCTGTCGTCTAATAGAAAACGGGAACTCCTTCGAAATCGATTGGACAGCCTTTGAGGAATGCATTAAGCAAGATATCAAGATATTCATTCTTTGTAATCCTCATAACCCTGGTGGCAAGGTTTGGAGTAGAGAGGATTTAACTAAAATGGCTGCCCTTTGCAAGCAACATAATGTATTAATTCTTTCAGATGAAATACATTCAGACCTTGTTTTTAAGCCAAATAAACACGTACCACTCTTAGTGGCAGCTGAAGAAACAGATCATATTATAACTTTCTTTGCACCAACTAAAACATTCAACCTTGCAGGTATTCAAGGTGCAGCAACGATTGTACCAAATGAAAAACTACGAAAAGTTTTAGAGAATGGAGCAACTAGACGTGGTGAGATGGGATTGAATGTATTCTCGCTAACTGCTATGCAAGCTGCATACGAACATGGAGCATCCTGGCTTGAAGGTCTATTAGAAGTGATTGAAGGTAATATGAAATATGTAGTGGAGCAATTATCTGCTATTGAAGGTATCAAAGTTTCGATGCCCGAGGGCACATATTTAATGTGGATCGATTATCGAGGAACTGGCTTGAACGAGAAAGATATGATGGACCTTTTATTAACAAAAGGGAAACTCGCTTTAGAGCCTGGCACGAAGTATGGAGAAGGCGGAGATGGCTTCCTTCGTATGAATATAGCTTGTCCAAGAGCAACAGTCGAAGACGGAGTGGCAAGATTCAAGTTCGCGTTATCCAAATAGACTATTCTTTGTATAAGCTGGTCATGACTATCTGCATGATCGGCTTTTTTATTTGTAATGCCCCACTTATTACCAACTATTTTAACAGCAAAATATGTCTTGAAAAACGAAAGTAAGGGTAAAGAGATATAATCGCTGAAACTACAGGAGGTAATTTTTAATGACAAAACATGTTATTGGCGTATATGAAACTGAACAACAAGTGAAAGAAGTTATGGAAGAGTTAAAAGATAAAGGCTATACAGTTGAGGAAATTTCAGTTATTGCGAAAAATACAAACGGAGTTTCAGAGGTAACACAGGAAGTAAAACCTTCTACTAAGGATGGAGCAATTGCAGGTGCTGTCACGGGAGGAGCTATAGGATTAGCTGGAGTATTAGCAGGGTTATCAACAGTATTGGTACCTGGAATTGGTGCCGTATTGGCTGCGGGTCCTATTCTCACAACAATTGGAGGAGCAGTCGTTGGAGCGAACTCATCTGCTGGCGGATTAAAGCATGCACTCATGGAAATTGGAGTTCCAGCTGATGATGCTGAACGCTACTCTACTGATGTAGAAAATGGCAAAATTTTAATCTTTCTTCATGAAAAATAAAAATAAGCTTCCTCCATCAGAATACGAGCCAATTAAATTAGAAAAATTCATATTTAGTCCCTATGCTAGTTCCTTAACAATCATAGGGGCTTTTTTATTTCTTTTTTAAAAGATGTGAGTCAGTTTGTCTATAATTTGAGTAGCAAGTATGATTGACTGGTAATTTATTATCAATTTATCAATTAGTCTGCTTTAGATTGAGGTGATTGGGATCGGACGAGCTGGTATCAGTGGATTGTAGTAATTTACGGGATGATTGTCGTAAACAACTTGTAAAACTAAAAATAGCGAGTAAGCAAACGATCACCCGTTTACTTGCTCGCTCTATTACAACGTCACTCAGAAGTTACATTTTTCTCTGCTTCTTCTTTTCTAGCCTGTAGTACTCGATCTTCTATTTCCTTCGCTTTTGCTGCGTCTTTAGCAGATTTCTTTTTAAACCATCGGAATAATAACACACATAGAATAAATACCATAATAAATTCTAAAACTACTGGTATATACTCTGTTTTATCATCTGGAAAATATAAATATAAAAAGCCTAATGAAAGAAAGTTTAACAAAACTAACACTTCCCTACTTTATTTTTGAAGAACCTCAATGGACTGAATAAGGATATCCTCTACTGGCTTGGAATTTTCACCAGTTTCCACTTTAGCTATTTCATTGACTACGTCCATACCCTCAATCACTTGTCCAAAGACAGTATGCTTTTGATCTAAATGTGGTGTTCCACCTTTTTCTTCATAAGCCTTCGCTACTTCCTCAGGCCAACCACCTTGAATAAGCTGTTCAGCCATACCTTGTTGTGGTGATGCTTGTACAATAAAAAATTGGCTGCCGTTCGTATTTGGACCCGCGTTGGCCATAGAAAGTGCTCCATTAAAGTTGAATAGGTTCATCGTGAATTCATCCTCAAATGACTCACCATAAATACTCTCTCCACCTGCTCCAGTTCCAGTTGGATCTCCACCCTGAATCATAAAGTCTTCAATGACACGATGGAATATAACACCTTCATAGTAGCCTTCTTCTGCTTTAGTTAAAAAGTTCTTCACTGTTTTGGGTGCTTCTTCTGGAAACAATTTAATTTTAATTGCTCCTAAAGAAGTGTTCATTTGTACTAAAGCTTCATTTTCCGCCACTTCTGTGGAAAGTTGCGGATACGTGATTAATTCTCCCTCTTGTTGGGTATCAGTAGTAACAGCAGATTCTTCTTTTGTAGTCTCTTTTTTATTGTCTTTTTCAGTTTCAGTTGAATTACTTCCACATGCTGAAACGAAGAGCATAGTAAATAAACATAATATAATTAATTTTTTCAACATAATCACCCCAAAACAGTTTATCATAATTAAACATACTTTTCAGTGACAAAGTTCTTACAATCAACTTCCTTAGTCACCCGAAATGTTCTATAATCTAAGTAAGAGTACGTGTCAAAAGAAAGAAGGGATTTCAATGAGCGTACAAAAACGTAACTTTATTATAATGTGGTTTTCCATTTTCTTAGTATCTAGCACCATGACGATGATCATGCCTTTCCTATCTTTGTATATTAATACGATGGGCGACTTTACGGATGCCTATGTACAGAAATGGTCTGGTCTTGTATTTGGAGCTACCTTTGTTTCTGCACTTATTATGTCTCCTATTTGGGGGCGAATAGCTGATAAATACGGTTACAAGCCAATTTTAATCATTAATGGATTCGGAATTGCACTCAGCGTGCTTTTAATGGGATTTATTAATTCGGTAGAAGCATTCTTTGTTCTTCGTTTGTTTATGGGTGTTGTAACTGGCTTTATCCCTACTTCACTTGCTTTTATAAGCTCTCAGACGGCCAAAGATGTAGCAGGCAAAACGATGGGAACACTACAAATGGGAAGTGTGTCAGGTACATTATTTGGCCCTGTAATAGGTGGCTTTATGGCAGACACGTTTGGCTTTCAATACACATTTATCATCACAGCTTCCGCAGTATCGATCGCTGCACTCCTAGTTATTATAGGAATTAGAGAACAACGTCGTGTCAAAGCGAAGGATGAGCATGAATATTCAAGAAAGACGGTCGTTTCCGGTATATTCCATCATCGTCTAATTCTTAATGTCCTAATGATCACGTCTCTTATACAGATTGGACTTTTTAGTATTCAACCCCTTCTCTCGCTATATGTCTCCCACTTAACTGACTCCAGTGATGTTGCTCTTTTAGCCGGCATAACATTTAGTGCTACAGGTGTAGGTAGTCTTCTTTTCGCAAGAACTTGGGGGAAGCTTGGGGATACTATCGGCTATGAAAAAGTTCTATCCATGCTGCTACTCATTGCATTTGTGTTCATTGTTCCACAGGCCTTTGTTACCGAGCTATGGCAACTGATGGCTCTACGCTTCTTATTTGGGATTGCTTCTGGTGGTCTAATACCAGTGACCACTGCCTTGATTCGACGAGAAGCACCAATCGAAGTTCAAGGAGAGCTTATGGGCTACAACACAAGCTTCCGCTTCTTAGGTAATATTATTGGTCCGATGTTTGGTGGATTTATCAGTGGGTTTATCGGTATATCATCTGTGTTCTTCGTTACAGGTGCGCTTTTCCTAATAGCTTTCTTCATTCTCTATTTCGCAGGCAAGAAGCCTGTACAAGACTTTGAAGAAGTGCTCCATGAGGAAGAGTTACACGCTAATACACAATAAGTGTAAGGCTTTCGACGTTAAAGGTCGAAAGCCTTTTTGTTATATATAAAGATTCCTGATTATCATTTAAACGGCAAAGGTTGAGTTCCATCGACATCCGTAAAACCATATTTTTTTGCTAGGTCCGCTACCATTAGTGTTTCTCCAGATAACTTAGATACAGTAGTGTCTGATGCCAAATGCCACAACCGCTCTACCTACATAACCTGTTGTTTCCGTAGCTCCATCATTGGGTCCAAAACCTGAATCTATTACTCTTTCCGTCCTCATCCAGCCTGGGCAAACAGCAACCACTGAAATATTGTATTCTTCTAATTCCTTTGCCATACCTAATGTCATTCGATTAATAGCATTCATAGCTAAATCGTAATATAAATTTTTAGAGACTTGGTCTTTCATAAAAAATGTGAGATTTACAATTAGCCCTTTTTGGTGCTTGGCCATGAAAGGCACAGCGTATCGAGTAGTTAGTAAATAGGCTTGTGGTCCAGCAACCATCATTGCATCCCAGTGTTCCAATGGACGCTCCCAAAAATGTCGTCCTTTTCCTGATGGCAGCGAGCTTTCGGACCCACCAAATACGCTATTAACTAAAATGTCAATACGACCCTGCTCCCTTTCAATTCTCTCAAATAGCTTTCTTACGTCACTATCACTTGTATGGTCACATTGTATCGAGATGCCCTTTCCTCCTCTTGAAGTTACGCCATCAGCAGTTTCTTCAATGGTTTCTGGTCGGTTATCAGTTGTATTCCCCTTCACACTCCGGCCTGTTACGTACACCGTTGCACCAGCACTTCCTAGCTGATAAGCAATTCCTCGGCCCGCACCTCGGGATGCGCCTGTAACAACCGCAATTTTCCCTTGTAATGGTTTCATATTTTACTTGCTCCCCTAACTTTTGCTTTAAATTTTTTAGGATACTCTAGCATAAATTTTAACATAAATAACCATTTTAACAGTCAGTAGTACGGTCTATCCTGTGCATTTACGTATAATCGACCTTTTCTTTTTCATAGCCTTAACTTTATACTTCACACTACCTACCATTTGGTCGATAGAAAAAGCATGGAATATGCTAATTAACTAGATTACAAGAACTGGAGTGCAAATGATGCGACAAGGTATAGGATTTTTAGTCATCTTGTTATGTTTTCCGATACTGTGGATTTTATATTCCTTTATCCATACAGAGGTGCTTTCGGCAGCGTCCTTTCAGTCGGATTTAGAACGCTCCATTCAGCTATCGAATCCTACTATAACCTCTCCTATAGTGCTCTTAGACAATAGAGGGAAACTATTCTCCGAGGATTATATCGAATGGAGAGAGCCCCTTACTTTAGAAGAGATCCCTCTATTTGCCCAGGAACTATTTCTTCAAAGTGAAGACGAGGAGTTTTACAATCATATAGGCTTTAACTTTACTGCTATCTTTAGGGCTGTCTTTGCCAATGCGTCTGCTCAGCAAATGGAACAAGGTGGAAGCACTATTACCCAACAGCTTGTCCGTCTCCGTTATTTGTCAACTGAAAAAACGTATGAAAGAAAGCTAACGGAATTACTATATGCGCATGAAATGGAAAAACAAACGAGCAAAGAGGATATTTTCACGAATTATTTAAACGAAATTTATTTCAGCAATCAAGTATATGGAATAGGAGCAGCCTCCACTTTCTATTTTGGACGCTCCATTGATCAATTGAGTGAAGCAGAACTGGCTTTTATAAGTGCAATCCCTAATAATCCAACCATTTATAATCCGCTCACTAATTTTGAAGCAACTAAAAAACGCCAGGAGCTTCTAATTGATGTCCTCGTTAAAAACGGGAGACTTACTGTCGAACGAGCAAATGAAATAAAACAAGCGCCAATTAAACTAGTGACGAAAACGAAAAAACAATTATATCCTGCCTATAGCACGTTCGTCCTACACGAATTAGAAAGCCTTATCGCTCACAAAGAAGGCTTTGAGGATAAAATGGCAAATGCTCAAAATGAGCAGCAAAAACAATTCATAGAGAATGAGCTAAAGACTCGTGTCGATGAGATTATTTCTAATGGTATAACTGTCTATACCGCATTAGATCCTGCTAAGCAAGACGAAGATGAGCGGTATATTAATAGCCTATTAAGTAAAAAGTCGGATTTACAAGCAGCTTCTGTGGTCATTAACAACGAAACAAGGGAGATTGTAAGTGTTTATGGTGGGAAGGATTACAAAAAGCTAGACTTCCACAGAGCCTACCAGGCAATCCGTCAGCCAGGTTCAGCCTTTAAGCCCCTGTTAGTATACGCTCCATTGTTTGAAACGACTACGTATACTCCCAATAGCTCTATAAATGCTGGGAAGCTATGCATAGGCTCTTACTGCCCGCAAAACTATGGGGGTGCAGTTTATGGTTATGTATCCATTCAGGATGCTTTTCGTCTAAGCCATAATACCCCGGCTGTTAGATTATTAGACACAGTAGGAATTGATAATGCTTTTACAAGACTATCTCCTTTTCAATTTGCATCTATAGAACAAAAAGATCATACGTATTCGGCTGCATTGGGTGGATTAACTAAAGGTGTCACCGTGCTAGAAATGGCAGATGCTTATACTAGCTTTATCAATGGAATTTATAAGCCAGCACATGCTATCCAGAAGGTCGTAGATAAAGAAGGAAACGTTTTATACGCTTGGGAGGAAGATTACAAGGAAGTATGGTCTTACAAAACGGTTCAAACGATGAGAGGATTGCTTGAACAGGTAGTTACAAATGGTACTGGAAAAGGTATTTCTGTCAATTCATCTTACGTTGGTGCTAAAACAGGTACAACAAACGAGTATTATGATTACTGGCTAGCGGGCCTAACCGATACGTATACTTCAGCAGTATGGATTGGATATGATATGCCTAAAAATATGAAAAGTATAGAATCTAACAAAATACATCACCGAATTTTTAATCGAATTATGGATAAAAAAAATTGAGAAGCCTTTACCGGGCTTCTCTTTTGTTTATACACTTTTTATGAAATTCAATATTTTTAAGTATAGTTCAGCTACCTCTTCTGGTGTTTCACGTTGTTGACGCGTAAGCCACTGCTCAATGAGACCTAATATGGCAGAGGCTGCAAATGCAGACAAATAGTCCGTAGGGATCGTTGGGTCAATAGAAGACATCTCCGATGAGTGATAGTTCTCTTCAAATTGCTCTATGAAGAAGTTTTTTAGCCTTAAGTGAAAGCCAGACGTATTATATTTGGACAGCAAAACGATAAATTGATCCACATGCTGCTCGATATAACGGAATACTTCCATCGAAAATCCTGCAACCTGTAATTGTTCCACCATCTCTACTTTATATTCGGAATCTATAGCTGCAATATGTATACGAAGCCCTTCCAAAAGCTCCTCTTCCACTTTTTCAAGCAAATCATATTTATCAAGGTAATGTAAATAAAAAGTTCCTCTGTTTATACAAGCGCTGTCTGTTATATCCTTTATGGATATCTTTGTAAACTCTTTTCCTTTCAATATAGAAAGGAACGATTGTTGTATTTTTTTCTTTGTTTGGAAATTCATCTTATCAAACACAGTATCCAAATCCTTGCCTCCTCGCGATACATATATTTAAAATTATATTACTATATGAACACACAATATTTCCTAGGCAATATTTGTCGATTATAAAAATGGCAGACTGGCAATAATCCCATTATAAAGTTTAATAATCACATAAATAACTAATGCGAGAAATAAACTCCATACAATTATTTCAAACATAACTAATCCTAGAGTGCCGATGAGTGTCATCGAGTTGCTTAACTTAAATACAACATAGATAAAATAAATAAAGGCTGTAACTAAAAAAACAAGCAGTAGAATTTGTATGGATTGAAAGCCGACAGCTGAAATAATTGCTCCACCTAAAAAAATGACATAGCCCCCTCGAGCCTGTGCCATTGTTTTTCCTTCGTAATCCCTTGAAAAGAATAACATTCCAATCTCATGAATAGTCTCCGCGATTAACTTTAGGGCAGAAAAAAGCATGAAATAAATAAGGGCAAAAACAATTAAAACGAATAGCTTTATCTCAAAATCTGTCAGGAATTCTTTCATCCCACTATACACACCAATGACTTTAAACAATTCAATTGCTTTAAACATAGTGTAGGTAGAAAAAGTTAAACTAAACAAAATGATGGTAATTAACGGGAGAAAGCCAAATACATAAGGATTTTTCATTGTTGCTCCTCTAATCTGTAGGTAAATGATGATACTTAGTATCATATCGGATGCTATCTTATTTTCGCAAGAGCCTCTCAAAATATTCTCCACAATTTAGAATAAGTGAATAAAAAAAATAGCATTACATACGCTCTTTTATTCTTCTGTTTTTTAATATCTATTTCACTGTTCCTTATATATAGGAAGGAAGTAATAAGCCATGCAAACACAGCATATTTGGAGTATAATTTTATTTATATACTTAAATATAATGTTGGAAGGAGGATTCCTATGTCCATGGTTTTTGCAATTTTCTTGCCTATTGTTTTAGCCATTTTTATACCTTTCTTGTATAAAAGAGCTAAAAAAATCCACACAGGCTGGTTTGTGTTAATCGCACCTTTACTTTTAGTAGTTTTATATGCAATGTATATCCCTTCTGTAATGGATGGAAAAACTTTTTCAGAAGAAATGCCTTGGATTCCATCACTCGATATTTCCTTTGTCTCGTACATAGATGGCCTTAGCTTACTTTTTTCGTTATTAATAACTGGGATAGGATCCCTCGTGGTTCTTTACTCTATCTTTTATTTAGATAAGGATAAAGAGAATCTAGGGAATTTTTACGTATACTTATTAATTTTTATGACAGCTATGCTTGGAGTTGTTCAGTCCGACCACTTAATCGGTTTATATTTTTTCTGGGAGTTAACTTCTATATCGTCATTCTTACTGATTGGCTACTGGTATACTCGAGATCGTTCTCGCTTCGGTGCATTGAAGTCTATGATGATTACAGTATTCGGTGGTTTGATGATGCTAGGTGGTTTCTTACTGCTTGGCATTATGGGAGAAACCTTCTCCATCCGGGAACTAATACCACAAGCAGCTACTATTGCCGAGCATGATCTATTCGTCTGGGCCCTAGTACTAATATTACTTGGTGCATTTACAAAATCTGCACAATTTCCTTTCTACATTTGGCTACCGGATGCTATGGAAGCACCAACGCCTGTCAGTGCCTATCTACACTCAGCAACTATGGTAAAAGCAGGGTTATATTTAGTTGCACGACTTACTCCTATTTTCGCACTTTCTGAAGTTTGGGTATGGTTAGTTACTGGTGTTGGTATCCTCACACTATTCTGGGGATCATTCTTTGCAGTAAAACAGACTGATTTAAAAGCAATTTTGGCTTTTTCTACAGTAAGTCAGCTTGGCCTAATCATGTCACTACTAGGAATTGGCTCTATTGCGTATCACGTTACAGGAGATTTAGTAACGACCTACACATTCGCTACATTCGCTGCAGTCTTCCATCTATTGAATCATGCTACCTTTAAAGGAAGTCTCTTTATGATTGCTGGAATTGTAGATCATGAAACCGGTACGCGCGATATTCGTAAGCTTGGAGGGCTAATGAGCCTAATGCCTATTAGCTTTACAATTGCGATGATTGGCAGCCTTTCTATGGCGGGCATTCCCCTATTCAATGGATTTTTGAGTAAGGAAATGTTTTTAGATGCTACACTATCGTTACAACATTTTGAACTATACTCTATGGATACGTGGTGGATATTGATTCCAGTAGTTGCTTGGATCGCGAGTGTCTTTACATTCGTTTACAGCTTGTACTTTGTCCTCCATACGTTCCGCGGAAAGCATAAACCTGAGTTGCTACCAAAGAAAGCACATGAGGCGCCTATTGGGATGCTTATTTCTCCTGGAATATTAGCAACACTTGTAATCGTGATATTTTTCATTCCAAATGTCTTTGGAAAAACATTTATTAAACCAGCTGTAGCAGCTATCCAACCGAACGCATATGCTCTACCTTCAGAGGTTGGGTTTAAGATTAAGGCTTGGCATGGATTTGATTCGCCAGCGCTATATATGACGTTGGGAATATTCCTTGTCGGCTATCTATTATACAAAACACTACCTAAATGGAGCGTTGCCTACTCGAAGATGCCAGCCAAGGTTACATTGAACGGCATCTATGATTGGTTAATGATGCTTTCAGAGAGCGGCGCCAATCAAGTGTCCTCTTTATACATGAAAGGTTCCATCCGCTCTTACTTAGTCTACATTTTTGGAGCTATTATTATTTTACTTGCAAGCACTTTGTGGATAAAGGAAGCCTTTGTCATTAGCTTTGATAACTTGGCGCCTATTAAATTTTTTGAAGTACTGTTATCTTTATTAATTATTATTGGAACACTAACAATATTAATTACTAAATCGAGACTCACTGCGATTATTGCATTGGGTGCTGTCGGCTATACAGTTGCGTTGTTTTTCATCATCTTCAAAGCACCTGACCTAGCCCTCACTCAGCTAGTAATAGAAACAGTTTCTGTTGCATTATTCTTAGGTGCATTTTATCACCTACCTAAATTAAACAAGCATGAAAAAGGCAAAGAAGATCGCAAATTCCGTTTAACTAACTTTCTAATTGCCCTTGGTGTTGGGATAATGGTTACCTTAATTGCTATTTCTGCACACTCTCAAAAACTCGTTCCTTCTATATCGGAATACTACAAAGAAACCGTATATAGTGAGGCAGGAGGCGGAAATATAGTAAACGTAATTTTAGTAGATTATCGCGGGTTTGATACATTGTTTGAAATCAGCGTACTTACTATTGCATCTCTTGGAATAATAGCAATGATTACACTGAGATTGGCAAAAAAGAAAGGAGAAAGAAAAGTTGAAAACAAATGATTTAATCATCCAAACAACAACTAAGGTAGTCTTTTTTATCATCTTTCTTTTCTCCATCCACATCTTTTTTGCAGGACATTATACACCTGGTGGTGGTTTTGTCGGAGGATTGTTAATGTCCAGCGCGATTGTCCTTCTTTTGCTGGCTTTCGACTTGAAAACAGTTCAGGATATGCTGCCTTTCAATTACACGGTTGTCACTGCAGTAGGACTTGTTATAGCTTTAGCAACTGCTGCAGGATCTATCTTTTTTAACGTACCTTTCTTCACCCACGTATATGACTATTTTAATCTTCCCTTACTCGGGAAAACATCCATCCATACTGCTATGTTTTTTGACACCGGAGTATATTTAGTAGTTGTGGGTGTTACCATGACAATTATTCAAATGATAGGAGGAGATGAATAATGGAAATTATGATGTCCATTTTAATCGGCTTTCTATTTATGGCAGCAGTCTATCTAATCCTTTCCCGTAGTTTGATTCGGATTATTATTGGAACTGGTCTACTGAGCCATGGAACCCATTTGCTTCTTTTAACAATGGGAGGCCTTGGAGGAAAATCTGCTCCGGTCTTAGCTGATGGAGTAACCGACTATGCTGATCCACTTCCGCAAGCCTTAATATTAACGGCTATTGTAATAGCTTTCGGTGTTACAGCATTCTCACTTGTTTTAGCCTATAGAACGTATAAAGAAGTGGGAACAGACAATATGGAACTTATGAAAGGAACTGAAGACAATGATTAACCTACTATTATTCCCAGTCCTCATCCCTTTCTTATTTGCGGCAATTCTTTTATTTTTCCCTAAAAGAATAAAAGCCCAGCGAATTGTCACTATTGTTGGATTGCTGGCGGCACTAGTATCCGCCTTTACCTTACTCTTTAAAGTAAAAACAGATGGTGTACAAACCCTTACCCTTGGTAGCTGGGCTCCACCATTTGGGATTACAATGGTTTCAGATATGTTTTCAGCGCTTTTAGTAACCTCTTCTCTAATTATCACTTTATTTGTTGTATGGTATAGCTTTTCTTACATAGATGAAGCTAGAGAAAAGTCGTTTTACTATCCAGCTATCTTATTTATGGTAACGGGTGTTAATGGAGCATTTACTACAGGTGATATTTTTAACCTTTTTGTATTTTTTGAAGTATTATTAATGGCTTCCTATGTACTAATCGTGTTGGGTGGAGAAAAAATACAATTAAAAGAATCTATTAAATACATAATAGTCAATATTGTCTCTTCCTCCTTATTCGTTATTGCAGTAGCATACTTATATTCCGTAGTAGGAACGTTAAACATGGCTGATATTTCCGTTAAGTTGGCCGAGCATGGTGAGGTAGGTATCGTAACAGTAATCGCTGTATTATTCTTGATCGTGTTCGGGATAAAAGGCGGTATCTTCCCTCTTTACTTCTGGCTACCAGGCTCTTATGCCGCACCACCAGTTCCTGTACTAGCTTTGTTTGGCGCATTACTTACTAAAGTGGGAGTATATGCGATTATGCGTACGTATACTTTGTTCTTCACAACTGATATAGGATTCACTCATGAACTGCTCATGATTCTATCGATTGTGACAATCATCGTTGGATGTATAGGTGCACTAGCCTACTTTGATTTAAAGCAAATTATTATTTATAATATCGTCATTGCCGTTGGGGTAATTCTATTCGGCGCTTCTATTATGAATGAAAATGGAATGATTGGATCTGTATTTTATTTGATTCATGATATTTTAATTAAAGGAGCTCTGTTCCTGCTTATCGGAATTGTCATTAAAATTACAGGTACTTCCAATTTACGAAAAATGGGTGGCTTGATTAAGAAATTCCCACTTCTAGGTTGGAGTTATTTAATCGCGGCATTTGGTTTAGCTGGAATTCCTCCGTTAAGTGGCTTTATTGGTAAGATGCTAATCGTTCAAGGTGGCTTCGAAGGCGAGTTACTATGGCAAAGTATTTTTATCCTACTGTCTAGTCTCATCGTTTTACTTTCGGCTATTCGTATTTTCATTTATGCATTCTGGGGTGAGCCTAAAGGTGAATCTTCTAACTTGGATACTACGTCCTACAAGCGTTTATTAGTTCCAACAATAGCTCTGGTTGCTATTACTGTTTTCTATGGAGTTGGGGCCGAATTTTTAGTGCCACTAATGACTGATGCATCCAATGTATTATTAGATCCTTCCTTATATGTGGACGCTGTCTTTGAAGGGGTGAAATAATGGCTTTTCAAATTTTATTAAATGTATTTATTGCCCTCACGTGGATGTTTTTATCGATATCATTTAAACCTACTACCTTTATAGTAGGATATTTACTCGGATTGCTAATGCTTTTCATGCTAAGGAAATCCTTTAAGTCACGTTTCTACATGGATCGAGTGTTGGCAGTTATAAAATTAGCTTTCTTATTTTTAAAGGAGCTAATACTATCTAACTTCTCTGTTTTAAAATTAATCGTGAAGCCAGAGATGCCAATAAGTCCTGCCATCTTTGCGTTGGAAACGGTATTGACCGAGGATTGGGAAATAACCTTGCTGTCCAGCCTTATAACGTTAACACCTGGTACGGTAGTTATTGATGTTTCGGATGACAATAAAACGTTATATATACACTCTATTGAGTTTAGCAATATAGACGAAGCAGTGAACTCCATACGCGATACTTTTGAGAAAGCAATATTGGAGGTGAGTAGATCATGATAACTTTTTTATGGGTAATTGTCGTGCTTATCAGCGCTGCTTTACTAGGCTTCATTTATCGTCTTGTAAAGGGGCCTACTACTCCAGACCGGGTTATTGCCTTGGATGCAATTGGAGTTGGCCTGATCTCATTAATCGGCCTGATTTCAATCTTATTTGACACTCCATTCTTTTTAGAGGTCATCCTCTTATTGGCCGTACTTTCCTTCATTGGGACTGTAGCGTTTTCTAAGTTCACGGAGAAGGGAGAGATCATTCAACGTGACCGTAATAGCTAATATATTCATCGTAGGTACTATATCCTTTGGAACTATTTTCATCTTAGTGACTGCAATAGGCTTGTTTCGTTTACCAGACGTTTACACAAGAGCCCATGCTGCTTCCAAAAGTGCAACGCTCGGAGTGATGAGCATCTTAATAGGAGTGTTCCTTCACTTTTGGTTAATCGAAGGTACATTTAATTCTCGAATTTTACTTGGTATCTTATTTCTCTTCATTACTGGTCCAGTCGGAGGTCATATGATGGGAAGAGCCGCTTATTATTCTGGTGTAGAATGCTGTGACCTTACAGTGCGAGATGATTTAGAAGAAGTTGTGGAAGAGAAAAGAAAGAATATGAAGGTAAAAACAGATACGAATTAGCTTCGAATTCATGCTTAACAAAAAAGTGCAAGCAAAGTTGGTTAACGCTTTGCCTGCACTTTTTATATTTTGTACAACTTAGCTCCATTGCTCATCTTTTATATTCGAGGTGAAATACCTTCCATAAAAAAAGCTTTTGCAAAACGTGATCCTCCACGAATTGCAAAAGCTTTTTTATACTAGTTAATAGTACGGGGAGTATGGTGAACCGTAGTAAGGATAAGGCTGGTATGGATAAGGTTGATATGGATATGGATATGGTTGTCTTGCACCAAATCCAATGATGGAAGAACCTAAAAGCCCTCCCACAAAGCCTCCTAATAGCGGAGCTCCAAATCCACCAAATCCACCACCATAACCTCCGTAACCTCCATATCCTCCTGGACCCCGAGGACCTCCTGGACCTCTACCCCCATAACCACCGCGTTGATATCTAACCATAATGTCCCTCCTTTCAACACAGTGTATGCTATGTGGGATAAGTGTCCTGTGCGTTTATCCTACTCTTCGTCTGCCATTCTTTCAATAAGCGTTGCTAGAGTACGTACCATAACACCAGTACCGCCTTTTGGTCCAAAATCATATGCTGCTTTTGCATCGGATGTACCTGCGATATCTAAGTGAATCCATGGTGTATCTTCTACAAATTCTCCAACGAAACCACCACCGAAAATCATATGACCATCTCCTCCAGGAGAGTTGTTCAGATCTGCAACGTCACTTTTACGAATGCGTTTCTTATCATTTTCAGTTAACGGAAGTCTCCATACAAACTCTCCTGTTTCCAAAGAGGATTCCATAAAGGTTTCAAAGAATTCTTCATTGTTTGTTAGTGCTCCTGTTTTGTCGAATCCTAATGCGGTGATTACTCCACCTGTTAAAGTAGCTACATCGACAATGTAATTAGCTCCTTGCTGTTTTGCATATGTTACCGCATCTGCAAGAACTAAACGTCCCTCTGCATCTGTATTAAGAATTTCAATCGTTTTACCGCTCATAGAAGTTATAACATCATCTGGCTTAAATGCATTACCAGAAATCATATTGTCCGTTGAAGCAATTACAGCTATAACGTTTTTATTTGGACGAAGCTCACCAATAATTTGCATAGCACCTAGAACTGCTGCTGCTCCACCCATATCGCCCTTCATACCAACGATACCAGTTTTTGTTTTAATAGAGTAACCTCCTGTATCGAAAGTAATCCCTTTCCCTACAAGTGCTACCACATCATCCCAGTTATCTGTGGCTTGATATTTCAAAGCGATTAAACGTGGTTCTTCAACTGATCCTTGGTTCACAGCCAATAAAGCTCCCATACCAAGCTCTTCTATTTCTTTCTTACCTAATATTTCTGTTTCGAAGCCATATGTCTCACCAAGCTCTCTTGCATACTCTCCTAGTTGTGTAGAAGTCAGCACGTTCCCTGGTGTATTCACTAAAATTCTAGCTTCATTAACCGCATCCGCATAAATACTTCCTACTTCAAAGTAAGTTGCAGCTTCTTCTAAATCAGTATCTGTTAAAAGCTCGATAGCTGGTAAATAATAATCCGGCACATTAGAGGTTGTTTTATAGCCTTCATAAACAAAAGCTCCCATACCAATACCCTCACCAGCTAAATAAGCTACATCAGCTTCTGTAGCGCTTTCAGAGGTAAATGATGGAACCCAGACTGCAAGGGATTCAGGCTTGCTAGAAAGTAGCTCTTTCCCTACTAAACCAAATGCTTCTCGAATATTTTCTTGTGTTAACTTTTTACGATCTCCAAGCCCTACAAATAATATTCTTTTTACAGTTTCTTGACCTGCTATTGGGACTTTAACTATTTTTTTCGAGTCTGATGATATGTCACCACTTTTTACCCAATCAAGAATGTGATTTCCATACATATTTAATAATGCATCCCATTTCTCTGTATTTTCAGGATGCTTAGGAATTCCTACCACTAGTGTTTCGGATTGTACTTCTTCGAATGTTACATTGTTAGTGCTAATAATCATCATTTTTCCCCCTACATAATTTGGATACATTCTTATTATATAGCAACGAGAATGATTTTTCGAATAGTGAGAATATGTTATACTTAAAGCAACAAAGTTTTACAAGGAAGGCGGTGTCTGCTGTGGCAATTCTCCAAAATACTCCACTATTAGCTGCTCTTTTCTCCATCTTCTTTGCCCAGTTCGTGAAAATACCTATACATTTTCTGGTCACTAAAAAGATAGATTGGAAACTATTCACTTCTACAGGTGGAATGCCAAGCTCTCACTCTGCTGCTGTAACCTCATTGTGTACAGCTATTGCTTTTGAAACGGGATTAGACTCTACCCTTTTCGCAGTTGCTACAGTGTTCGCAGTTATAGTGATGTTTGATGCAACCGGTGTTAGATTTCAGGCCGGTCAGCAAGCTATCATTATCAATCAGATGCGTGTAGATTTTCAAACCTTTGTTAATCAGACAAAGGATTGGGGACACAAGAAGAGCGAGGAAAAGCTAGAAGAACTAAAAACTTTACTTGGACATAAGCCTATAGAAGTTTTTATGGGGGCATTAACTGGTATATTAATATCCATCGTTATATATACGGTTATTTTATAAAGTGATGTAAAAGTGTAGTAGATTCGACAGGCGCTTTCCATGGATGACTAAACAGCTATCCTTCCTGGAGTCATCGCCTGTCGTTTCATTTAATAATAAGGTTCTTCCCTTCACTTACTGAGAATTTTAAATGGTAAATCTCTATTTATGGAATTATATTCATCTTGTAAAATGACCCCTTTTACATTCCCTAACTTTTCGAATGATCCCAACTAGTTGACAACTTATTATTTGTTTTGTCATAAGGAATTCCTGCCTCAATATAACTTCTAACTAATTTCCATTCGCTTGTATTACTTTTTTTAAACGTCTGAAAGAATAAATTTGCTGTTTCCAAACTGTTCCCTTGAATAACCAAGGTAGCTGATATTATAGCCATAGCTTCACCTTCTCTTAAAGGCAGAATGGATAGTACGTTTAAATCCCACTGAGCATTATTTTTTTTAGCAAATTTAAATCCTTGTTCCCATCCATCTATGGATTCCTCATAACCAAAATCATCTATAGCCCCATCAGTTATTTCCCTGGCTTTGTATTCTTGTGAAATAATTCCTTTCAACTCGGTTATAGACGAATTTCTCCAAACATCTAAATAATTAGCTAAAAACTTTGAGAATGAGTCGTGCATACAAAAGCCTCCTTAATGTGGTTAGTAATTCAATATAAAATCACCAGTTAGCCTGATGTATCTATGTTAAAGAATAGATTGATTTATGATGCACTCTAAATTGGCAAGTAGAATTGATTTCTGCGTAAACCGGACGCTTTTCGCGGAAGCCGCTATAAGCCATAAGCCGTTGCTAGTGAGTGGTTGTCATGTCTTATCTGCCTCACGTGTCGCCGACTGTCACTACAATCACTACATGGAAAATATTCATGTCGTAACAACTATTTATGAATTTAATTTCATTACAAATATTAGAAGAAAGAATTAATTTGTGATTTCCAGTAAATATTCTAAAAAAATTGAAAGAACAATACCTAAAAAAAAGACAGCCTAAATCGGCTATCTTTTCTAAAACATCTGATATCCACTTTTACGTAGCATCTTAATAACAATTCCTGCAAGAATTGCCCCGACAAATCCACTTGATAAAATAACGATATCTGCCATATGAAGAGACATAAACTTTTCTCCAAGAGCTGAGAACGAGGAACCCGGTTTAGTGAAATAATCAAAAATTCCGACTTCATCAATAATAAGGACCACGATTAGTGGATAAAGAATAGCTACAAACCAAGACATTCTAAGTAACATATTCAATAGGAAGGCGATTCCAAAAAACATTACGAGAAATATTAAAACTGAAAGAATCATTTGTGTAATAGTAAAATCCATAGTCATTTAACCTCCGTTATATCTCTAAATAGTTTACCTTAACGGAGGCAGGTATTCAATCCAGTTATCTCTTTTCACATTTTTGTCAAAAAGCCCTTTTCTTATTTTCGGCCAGTTCCCTGACAACAACCGCAAGTTTCAGATCCTCCTAGTCTTAACTGAAAGTATCCTTCCCCTTTGCAATATGGACATGATTTTGTAGTTACTTCTTGTAATTTAGTCATTTTTAGCGCCTCCTTGATTATTTATTTATAATATTCAGATAATATATCATGTATTAATATATTTGTAAATGAACATCCTTCATTTTTTTATTTAAATGTGTCTAAAAAATGAAATTATTTAAATTATTCTTTTTATTTAAAAGAAGATAAATAAAGCATAAAAACTACTTACAATAGCTTTTATGCTTTCATGGATGTTTGATTAGATTTTATTTTATAAATAACTTATAACTAGTATACCCAAATATATCGCCTGGATTTACCCCGTCTATAGTTGGAAATCCTACTTCTAACGATGCCACCGCTAGCTCATGTAGCATAACGGAGGCAGTATCATCGTGTAATAGATCCGTCGGATGAACCCATGTTGCCTCGTAAAGCTCTGAGAGCTGGACTTGAATAATGGGTTCATCCGTTGTTGGCTCTAGAAGAAAAATAGCCATATTATCACTGATTTTCCCTTGTAGTACACCACTTCTAAACCCAATCATATTTAATACATTACATTCTACTGCAGTTTCTTCAAAAACCTCTCGAAGCACTGCTTCATCCACTGTTTCATTTCCGTTAACAAAACCGGCTGGGAGTGACCACTTACCTTCTAAGCCACCGTATCGCTTTTTTACGACTAACCATTCCCCATTCTTATTTAAAACTAAGCCGGCTACTCCTAACCAGACACTTCCTCTTTTCTCTTTAGACATACAAACCAACTCCCTGAAAATAAGTGTAATGGCTCATTGTTACTCTGACAAGTGAATGGATAAAGCAAATTATCACCCTACCTTACAGTCTTTCTATAAGCATTATTTTCGATAGTTATTTTTTCTACTAAAGCCAAAAATGGCAGAGGAGAAAATAAATATGGCTGTGCACAACCACATCGTTATGCCATTCCATTGTCCATCTAATAAAGCAATATTTGTTAAAATCGTGAGTTGCATCAAGCAAATGGAAATATATAAAACGGTGTTATGTTGCATTAATATATCCCTTCTCTTTCATATTTTTTGTTATAAGAAATTCATATTCAACACTTCCTATTTTAACATATATACCCACCCGAAAAATGGAGATCAAAAAAGCTCCTACTGAATAATTCAGTAGGAGCTTTGGTTATATTAATATTATAGTTTAAATTTACCTTTTTTAATCACCAATGGAACTCCACCAATCATATAAAGAGCACGGTTATCAATAACCTTTTTCATAATAGAAGCTTTTGTACCAGTTAGCTTTCTACCCATTACATCACCAATTGCATCATGCTCACCTAAAGAACATACTGTCCCTTTAAGCGCAGGAACAAATTCCTTCGTATTTTCGCCCTTCATAAGAGCTACGATATTTTGAGCAACTGTTACAGCTTGTTGCATAGCAATTTGAGCTGTTGGTGGGTATGGACGATTAATTTCTTCATTAATCATTAATGCACAGTCTCCAACGATGAATACATCTGGGAAACCAGGAGCACGCATGTCTTTTTCGACTTTAACGCGAGCACGCATATTTTCGATGCCAGAAGTTTCAATTAGACGGTTACCACGGACACCAGCTGCCCAAACAACTGTACCAGCTTTGATGAAATCAAATTCTTCTTCACCTTTTTTAATCTTAACGCCTTCAGGAGTTGCTTCTACTACAGGAGTTCCAATAGAGAATTCAATTCCTTTAGCTTCTAATTGACGAACAGCATATTCCACTAGCTCAGGATCGAATCCTGGTAAAACCATAGGTGCTGCCTCAACACATACAACACGAACCTTTTCTTTTGGTACATCGTATTCTTCACAAAGCTCAGGTATACGATTACCTAATTCACCTAAGAATTCAATACCAGAGAATCCAGCTCCACCTACAACGATTGTTAAACGAGAGTCATCTCTTGTTTCTTCTGTAGACCATGTAGCAAATTGGTACTCGATATGGTCACGAATTTGACGCGCTGCATTTACGTTTGCAATAGATAAAGCATATTTATCTAATCCTGTAATTCCAAATGTTTCGCCTTCAAAGCCTAATCCAATTACAAGGTAATCATATGTGTATTCCCCAGCACTTGTTGCTACTTTTTTAGAATTCACATCAATTCCTTCAACTGTAGCTTTTACGAATTGAACTTTTCCTTTATTGATAACGTCTTTAATATCATAACGTACTTGATCAGGACTTAACGTACCAGCCGAAGCCTCATGTAACCAAGTTGATTCGTAATGATAATCGTTTTTATTTATTAAAATTATATCTGCTTCATCTGTACCTACTAATTTTTGAAGGTTTACTACCGTAGATAATCCACCGTAACCTGCCCCTAATACTAGAACTGTTGGTCTTTTCACGAAGATCGCAACCACCTTTTTTTATTTTTTATAACAATCGAAATGGAACCTATAATTGGTCATTCGTTTTTAGTTTGTCATTTTTCCGACAAAATTCACACTATACCTATTTTAGACCTTTTAGAATAGGATTTCAACACTATTTAACAACATTCTAAAGGTATGAATATACAGATAATTGTTAGTATTTATTAAAAACATCAAATATAGGCTAGCACCATGCTGCAAAAGATTGTTTCGTGCTTATAGCTTTCTCCGTTTAACAGGGTCTATCCTATTTTCTTTATAAAAAAGAACATTTTCTAATGCAAGAAAATGTTCCATCAATTAATTAACAGCTTTCCGGTGTACCTTCTTTTTTAGCAGTTCTAAATGATGAACCGCAGCCACAGGAAGCAATTGCATTTGGATTATCGATGGTAAAGCCTCCACCCATCAACGATTCTTTGTAATCGATAACTGTTCCAAAAAGAATAGATGCATCTTCCTTGGAAACAATGATATCTAGACCATGCTGATGTAAAACTTGGTCATCTTGGTTTTTCTCTTTTTCAAATCCCATACCATAGGAAAGTCCGCTACATCCACCACCGTTAACGGAAACACGTAGAAGTGAACCTTCCTCCTCATTGTGGACCATCATCTCTTTAACGCGGTAAGCTGCCGCTTCAGACAAATTAACTACTTCTGTCATCTAGATCACATTCCTTCCTTATGTATATATAATATCAATGTTTTCACTATCTATACAAGGAAAACTACTCGAAACTGCTATCGATTTCTACATATTTTTACAGTATAATATAAGAAATAATAGCGTTCTAAGGGGAAAAAATGATGGAAATACCACCGTATTATCAAAAAGAGGTAGTATGCTTACATTGTAAGAATAAATTTAAGTCAACTAAAATTCGTTCCAAATTTATAAAGCTGGAAACACATGATACAGACTTTCAACCAATCTATCAAAATAAAGAAATCAACCCATTACTTTACAATGTATTTGTATGTGAGCACTGTGGATTTTCGTTTACCGATGATTTCACAAAATATTTTGCTCCAAGTGTAAAAGAAGCGATTAAGGAGAATATAACTAAACACTGGACATCTCGCTCGTATGGTGGGGAAAGAACCATTCAAGAAGGAATCTCTGCTTATAAGTTAGGGATATTATGTGCATCGTTAAAGAAAGAAAAATTTGTATCCATAGCTGGCTTAGCATTAAGAGTAGCTTGGCTTTACCGTATACTGGGGCAACAAGATGAGGAAAACAGATTTCTAAAAATAGCGCGAGACCGCTATATGGATTCATATTCATCAGAGGACTATAGTGGAACCCAAATGTCTGAGATACGTGTCCTTTACATGATAGCAGAACTGTCTAGACGAATTGGAGCAAGGGATATAGCTACACGTTATTTTTCTAAAATACTAGAAAAACAAAGCTCTTCTATTGAACCTTCACTTATTGAGATGGCTAAAGAACGTTGGCAGGAAATGAGGGGCTAAAAGAAAAAGAAGCCAGTTAGGCTTCTTTTTTCATATTTATTATGATTAAAATACTTGTTCTACTTCTACGATACCAGGTACTTCCTCTAGTAAAGCGCGTTCAATCCCAGCTTTTAAAGTGATCGTAGAACTTGGGCAGCTTCCGCATGCTCCTAAAAGTCGTAGTTTTACAATACCGTCTTCTACGTCAACAAGCTCGCAGTCCCCACCGTCTCTTAGTAAGAATGGGCGCAATTTATCTAAAACTTCTTGGACTTGTTCATTAATTGTATCAGTCATATAGATCGACTCCTTTCGCTACAATCATTATAGAATAATTGCTGATTAAATGGAAGTGTTTACTCCCGTAAAACTCCTCGGTAATTAGTCTCCCCTATGATTCATGAAATATTATGTTTTCTGTTTTGTTTGCTCAATTTGTGAATTTATTTACACATATTTTTTTGTTTGTGTTAATTGGGACTGTTCCATAATTACTCCTGTTTAATGCCCTAGATATCTCCATGTAAATTAATCTTCACAATCATCTCAACAATAGGTGGGGTGAATGTTTCTGGAATTATTAATGAAGGCAAATTTCCAGTATAATTTGTTAATCCGAATGCCGCACCCTCTATGTCAATCCAATCTAATTCTCTAACATTAGTGATTTCGCCAATAAAATGATAGTCTGCTACATAATAGTAGGTACCGTCGTCATTTTCACAAGCTTTCCATACTTCGGCTTCTTTCCTAGGATCTACGCCAAATTGTTCAAAAAACTGTTGAATTGCTGGAGATGTCTGAACAACTGCTTTCGCATAGTAAATACAATCTGAACAGCCACAATGTTCGTTTTCAGAAATTAAGGGAAGTTCCTTATATAATTCTTTTGTTTTCTGAACATCTACATCAACAATTTGTCCATTCAAAATAAATTGTTCCATGTTGACCTCGCCTTTCTTCACCGATTATCAATCCAGTGAATCTCTCCCGTAAACGCATCTACAAATTGAATATGGCAACCGTAAAAATTCCTCGAAAGCCTGTTCAAGCATCTTTTCATTTTCAATAATCACAATAAAAGTTGGTAAATGCTCACGATGAATGCCCTTCGGAGATAAACTAATGCATCCCATTATTCAAATAGTGTCAATTGCTTACCCGGTCCTGCTACGACAAGAAAGATATCATCATCCATTTTACCTTGCAGCTGCCAGCCTTCGAATTGTCTATTGTCTCCGATAACTTCTAGCTGCATACCTGAAACAAATCGGAGGCAAAGATTGTTTGGTGTCAGTACCTTAACTGATGAAATTATCTGACATGAAAGTGTAGTCAGATGGTGAAGCTTATCCTTCGCATCCCATTTAACCACATTTCTTTCACCATTTTGCGTGAGCATAAATGTCCCTTCAATACTTAGTGTCACTTCATCAAAGGGACCATAGTCTGTTGAAAGCTGTAATGCAGGTCCCCAAAAATGAAGGGTATCAATTGTTTCGTTTAGACAGCATTTTTCCAGGAGCTGCTGTATATGCTTATGTTCTGTCATATTCAGTTCCCTTTTCAATAATTTTAGAAATATTTACAATAAAAAAGTATTATATCATACTAAATCAGGGAATTTATGATATTAAATCCATATTGACCAATGTCTGAATGTATTAAAACAGGCCACCTGCATACTTCTTTTCAATTGAATAGTGGCCTGATCTTTGCTTCGTGCAGTCGATTTACCCATTAAAGATCTTAAACAATATTTTAGCTCGCCTAACGTGGAAGATTTACAGCAGTTAGCAAAGCAACAACATGAAAAAGTCGCAAAAGAAATTCAAAAGCTCCAACATATTCAACAGTTCCTTGAACGTACGGTTGAATTAACGAAGGAAATAGAGCAGGTCGTATTGGGTGAAGTATTGATTCAATCCGCGCCCGCTGAGTCCGTTGTTTATAGCACGGAGAAGATTGACTGGACAAAAACAATGGAGGAACTGTACGAACTGTTTACCCCTTTTCATAAAATGCTGGGTGTCAAAAGCACAGCAGCATATGGTATTGTGTATCCAAAAGAAGAATATTGGAAGTCCGATTATTTTATGGAACCCGAGTCTGGAGCAGAAAGCTATCTGTTTTGTCATACAGACGCCCCTACAGCCGTCATGAAGCCTGCTGGAGAATATGCAATCATTTACCATAAAGGACCATTTGAAGAAATTCGAAATACGTATAACATCCTTTTTAACTATTTGAAGAGGACAGGATTCGAATTAGACGGGGATATTCACGAGGAATGCTTACTACATTCAATTGTCACTAAAGATGAAGAAGATTATATTACAAAAATTAGTGTTAAAATTGTACCAAGCAAGGAAAAGAATTAAATACAACAAAAAAATAATAAATATCAACTACTATCCTTATCCGTAATCAAGAATAAAGTAAATTAACCTCACTCACCTTTTGACAGCTTTTCAGAAACCCATTTATAATGTAAGGTGTAGGGGATAAGGATTAAACAGATAAAGGGGACAAGTAGATTATGGCACAAGAAAAGCTCACTGTAGAAGTTTACGGTGCCGATATAGTATGCGCAAGCTGTGTGAATGCACCTTCTTCAAAGGACACATACGAATGGTTGGAAGCCGCTATCAGCAGAAAATTTCCTGAACATCAAATAACATTTTCATATATTGATATAGAGCAGCCGATAGAAGATGAAAAACAACAATCGATTGCCAATCAAATTGCCAACGATGAGTTTTTCTATCCACTGATCATGATTAACGAGGAAGTAATAGGTGAAGGTTATATTCAGTTAAAGCCGGTATTTTCGGCTCTTGAAAAGTATGGATATATCGCAAACTAAACAGTCGCAAAAAGCTTAGGAACGTATCATCATACGTTCCTAAGCTTTTTATTTAGGCTCTACAATAAATGTTGGGGTCTTGAAACAATTAAGTGCATAAAAAAAG
>JBEMAY010000027.1:0-38086 GCA_040274765.1 Psychrobacillus sp. | reverse complement strand
CAGGTGCCTGGCACCTGTAATCATTCTGCAATCAAATAGAAAATGCTTGGGAACTAGGTTTGACTAGTCTCCAAGCACTCCTGTTTAGAATATTTTTTTCTGATTTCTATCTTCTATAAGTAGTTCTACCGATTCTCTAAATCTTAAGGAGTGAATATTTTCCCGTTCTCTAAGGAATCGAAGAGCATCACTTACACCTGGGTCATCACAAATGTCGATTAACCATTGGTACGTGGCGCGAGCTTTTTCTTCTGCAGCAATATCCTCATATAAATCAGCGATCGGATCACCCTTAGATTGAATATAGGCAGCAGTAAAAGGAACGTTACCAGCATTTTCATAGAATAAAGAGTGCCCATGATTAACAAAATGAGGACCAAGACCAGCCTTTTCTAATTGCTCAGGAGTTGCATCCTTCGTTAATTTATAAATCATGGTAGCAAGCATTTCTAGGTGAGAAAACTCTTCTGTTGAGATGTCCGTAAGAATTCCAATTACTTTATCAGGAACCGTGTACCGCTGGTTCATATAGCGCAACGCAGCTGCAAGCTCTCCGTCAGCTCCACCGTACTGTTCCATAAGATATCTGGCAAGCATTGGGTTGCATGTCGTAACTTCTACAGGATAAAGCAGCTTTTTCTCATATACCCACATTAGTTTTCTCCTTTCAAATTTGCCATGGCCATGGAGTAGAGTTCCAGCGCCAGCCAACATCTAATGCTTGCTTAGAGGGAGTAGTCATTAATGACAGCGGACCATACTGAGCTTCATATTGCTTCCTCACAGCTGCTGCATTTTTTATAGCCATACGCCATTGCTCCAGAGCATCTAAATCATCTGGATGCGTATCGGTATAGAGAGTCAGCTCTACGACAACAAAATCCATTTGCTGGACTTGTTTCAATAGATTCCATTGGTTATCACTTGATGTCATGATATTCCCTCCTCCCTATAAAATCCATCGACAAACTGTGGCCATAAAGAACCTTGCATTAATGCTTCTGCTGGTGTATTTTGCGGTAATCCTGGTTGCTGAAAATTAGTAAAAAGCTGCGGAGGAAGTACAAACTTTCTAACTAAAATAGGTGGGCAAGGATCCCTTGGAGATACGTATGGCTTATAACTACCTCGAAACTGCCAATTTTCCATCTTTAATCACTCCTTCAAACCAACCTATGTAAAAGAAAATAAATTAAGACTAGAAGGACAGCCCTTAAATACAAATTTTGATAAGATTTTAGTTTATTAGTGAAGGGAAAGTTTCATGGAACTAAAGTGTTGTGGGTGTTTGTTGGATTACAGGTATTTGATTGTTACAGGTGCCTGGCACCTGTAACAATCCTTTTGAATAAAAAAAGACCACCTTAGGAGGTAGTCTGTAAGGTATATAGCTATCCAATCCTAAATTCCGAGAAGAAATAAAACGAATGGAATGGTAATGATACTGAGAATCGTTGTGATAAAGGTTGTAAAGGATACTAAGTCTGGCTCGGTTCCAAATTGCAAAGAGAGCATGGTTGTATTTGCTGCTGTTGGCATGGCAGCTTGAATGATGAAGACCGTTTTAAGTAAGTCATTAACCGGTAGAAAAAACATAATGACTGCTGCCAATGCAGGTGAAACAAACATTCGAAGAACCGTTGCTGTCGTAACAAATCGATATGCAACTTTTTTCCTTGAGATTACAGCCAATTGCATACCGAGTACAAGCATAACTGTTGGAATAGAAGCATCTGCCGCTAACCCTACACCCTCCATTACTGACGGAGGAACAGTCACGTTTAGTACTTGAAGAAGAACACCGAGTAATGATGCATAGACTAGGGGCATTCTTAAAACTTTATGCACTGCTTGCTGCCAAGTAGCTTTTTCCTCTCCGCCTAAAGAGGCAAAAAAGATTCCAATTGTATTCATGATCAAACCATGGAAAACCATGATAACAACGGCATAATCAAATCCAACAGCCCCTAAAGCAAAGAGGACTACTGGCGCTCCATAGTTTCCGCTATTAGGAAACACACTTCCTAAAATTAGTGCGGCTAACTGGGGCCGGGTTGTCTGCATAAAAAGGGAAGAAAACCATGCAACAATCAATAAGCAAAAGGTCAATAGAAGACATGCCCCTAAAATATATACATAATCAATAGACAACTCATGCGTATAAAACGTTCGAAAGGCTAAGAAAGGAGACATAAGATAAAGCGCAGCGGATGAAATAGATTTAATATCAAACCCTATCAATCTCTGTCCTATAAAACCAATAAAAAAGATAATAAAAACCGGCAAAATAATCAGCAATAAATCCATCCAATCCCACCCCTAACCATATCTTCAAATATTACAGGTGCCAGGCACCTGTAATATCCCAGACACCTGTAATATACAGGCACCTGTAATAATATTACTTGTAACTAGTCCGGTATCCGTAATATATATAACTATATCATTTGTGGAATCTTTTTTCTGAAATAATTTTATTTGTATGTTAAAATTATATCGTATTGTACGATATAAGTAACGGGGGATAAATATGAGTATACAATCAAATCAACTAAATCAGTATTGGACAGATATATATTTTTATTTACACTATCCACATGTGGATAAAATAACTCATCAGGCAGTACGGATTCTTCAGCTTCTTGATAAACAATCGGATGCTGGGATTAATGAGGTGGCACAGGTGCTACAGGTTTCACATAATACAGCATCTGAGCATGTCAAAAGGCTGATTGATAAAAGTTATATAGTGAAAGAGAAGAGTATAGAAGACCAAAGACGAGTTACACTCCGTCTGACTGAATTAGGGGAAGAAGTTTTATATAGAAATACAAGTTTGGATGACCAAAAACTATCAAAGGTGTTAGATCAACTTTCGCAGGAAGAAAAAGTAATTATTGAAAAAGCGTTTCAAACCTTGAGTGAGGTTGCTAAAAAATGTACCTATTAATGTAAGTAATTGTATCTGCAATCATCATAGCTATCGTAACGGAGATTTCGAGGAGATTTCCCACTTATGGAGGTATTATTGCAGCTTTGCCTTTAGTAAGTTTACTAAGCATTGTTTGGTTATATGTTCAAGGAGAGCAATCCTCTACCTTGAGTAAGTTTGCTTTAGGAGTGCTATGGGGTTTCCCAGCCACCGCCGTGATGCTACTAATAGTTTATCTGGCATTACAAAATTCTTTGCACCTTGTTGTTTCCATTTTATTAGGGATTGCTGGGTGGCTGTTCTTCTTATACATACAAGATATCGTAGTCGCTTATATTAAGCACATGGTCTGAAGAGAGACTGATGTTAAAGCTGTCCCTCATTCATATCGAACACCGACTAAAGGAAACGGCAGAAGAATTATCAATGAAAACACATTTAAATAGTTTGACATTTTTTATAGTCATTCTGACAATTATAATTGTCAAAATGACTATGATTGTATATATTGGAAAAGAGGAGGCGTGGAATGGTGAAAAGTCGTTTAAAGGAGTTAAGAGCAAGAGATGGACTTAACCAAACAGAATTAGCCAAGTTAGCTAAAATTTCTAGGCAAACTATTAGCTTAATAGAAAGAGAAGAATATATGCCTTCTATATTAATAGCTGTACGTATAGCCAGAATTTTTAATGAGCCTGTAGAAAATGTCTTTTTAATAGGGGAGGAAGAATAATGAAAAAGGTGTTCACAACCATTGTTAGTTTATCGGTCGGAGGGGTAGCTGGTTTTACAATTACTTTAGCTATCATGATGGGTAAAGATCAGGTTCAAGGGGCATGGTATCATCCTGTAAATCTGATTTTATATATTGTTTTGGTTATAATCCTAACTCTTTTAGTAATAGGTCTTGTGTTTATAGGGAAGATAAAAACAGTTAATTCTCAAACGTTTGGTGGGGAGCAAGAGGATTTAATGGATGAGTATAAATACAAAAAGGTCGCTGATTTGAACATAGCTGCTAATATCTCAATAGCCTTATCTATATTAGGGGTAGCAGTTTCTATTCTCATGACAAACAATACACTTTTACAAATTGGTTTTATATTTTTGTTCATTGCTAGCTGTCTAACATTAGTGTATGGGATAAACTATGTGAGGTTAAGTTATCCAGAGAGAAACATTCCGCGCATCCAGGCAAAGAATTATGATCAACAATTGATGGATTCTATGGACGACGGAGAGAAATACGTGACTTTACAAGGTCTTTTTAAATCGCATCAGCTATTCAACCTATTTATGCTTACAGGCATTATTTTGGCTGTGGCATTTTCTTACTTCAGTAATCAGTCGCAAATATTTTCTATCGTATTAATGTGCCTAGTCTTACTAGTAGTGAACACAAGCTATTTAGTAGTTGTACGGAATAAATAAGGGGGGACGTTGAAATGACAACGGGACAATTGCTTTTATGGATAATAGGTTTATCGATACTTCTATACTTTATTATCAAGTGGGGTGTGAAGAATGGGATTAATGAGTCTATGTTAGTCTCAGAGGAAACTAGAAGGAAATATCGACACGAACAAGAAGCCGCAGTCCAAAGGTCCATAGACGATTTGAAGTAGTAAAATTATATATTTTGAAAAGCCATACTCACAGAAATTGCATCAGCTATGATGGCTTACTTGCTCGCCTTTTTTAGCAAAATAAAACTGATACCTGTCTCTTAAAAAAGACAAGTATCAGAACTTAATTAACCAGCATGTGACCAAGTAGTAGGATTTCCTGCTTTTGGGCAGTTTGGAAAAGTAGAGCCAGCCTCTAGAAAAGCTTCATCTCCATCTTCATCCACATAGCGACCAGATGTTAACACTTCCTGTCCTGAGCTATGAGTATGACTTTCAGAGCGTTTCCAATACGTAACTACTTCCGTGTCGGGACAGGAAGGGAACTTTGAGCCCTTTTCTAAAGTTCTAGTACTACCAGACTCACATGTATAATCACCAGTTTCTTTTACGACATCATCTGTTGTATATTCATAAACTTTACTCATCATACATTCCTCCTATATAGAACTGATATCTTAATAACTAGATACCCTAATAGGAGAACGTAAAAACATTCCTTCTAACGTTATCCACATGTGGACACCTTATTTCCAAACATCATTCGCAATGGAGACTACATGGCGAATTTTTGCCCATTGCTCATCTTCTGTTAATAAGTTACCTTCTTCAGTAGAAGAAAACCCACATTGAGGACTTAAGCAAAGTTGTTCTTTTGGAACATATTTAGTAGCTTCCTCGATGCGAGCTTTAACTAATTCCTCTTCCTCTAAATCTCCATGCTTAGAGGTAATCAGCCCTAACACAATATATAAATCCTTTCTATTAACATGGCGTAAAGGCTCAAACCCACCAGAGCGCTCGTCGTCAAATTCTAAAAATAAACCATCCACATGTAATCCACCGAATATAGTTTCTGACACTAATTCGTAGCTTCCGCTTGTGATATAGGTGGAGCGGAAATTTCCACGACATATATGCATTGTCACTAGCATATCGGCCGGTCTTTTAGAAATTGACTCATTAATAGCCCTTGCTGAAATGGATAGGGCTTGCTCTAGCGATAACCCCCTATCCTTCAAGGAAGCGAGACCTTCCTCGGAAAAGGAAGTAGCCCATGAGGTATCATCAATTTGTAGGTAGCGACAGCCCTCGTCATAAATTGCTTGTATAAACCCTTGATACGCTGTGATTAAGTCAGCAAATAATTCCTCGTCGCTGTTATACACACCTTTCTCAAATGCAGCTCGATAATAAAGCATGTTCGGACTAGGAATTGTAAATTTCACAACCGCATCTCCGGCAGCCTCTTTTAAAAACTTAAAATGTTCAATCATGTAATGGTTGCTAAAGCCAATCTTTTCAACTACTTTAATACCATGTGCTTTTGTTTTTACTCCTTTAAAGGATAATCCTTCGTTCGTTTCATAAAACTCCACACCATCTAGACCACTTAAGAAATCGAAATGCCACCACTTTCTTCTAAACTCTCCGTCTGTAATTGAGCGCAACCCAGCAGCCTTCTGTTTTTCGACAAGTTTAATGATTTCCTCATTTTCAATTTGAGTTAACTGCTTAAAGGTAATTTCTTTTTGTTCAAATTGAGTCCGTGCTTGCTTTAATCGTTCTGGTCTCAGGAAGCTTCCAACGTGATCTGCTTTGAATGGTGCTTTTACTAGTAATTGATTGGTCATATTAAATTCCTACCTTCTTTTTATATTTTTTAACTATTAATCCTGACGAATAAACTCTAAACAAAAAGAGGGCTCGCTTCATAAGAAGAGAGCCCTCAAGATAGGTTGAAGTCATTCTTCTTATCTTCAAGACGTAATGTCTATTGGATTTAGCACCACACCCGAAAGGCAGGTTGCTGAGACATCACAGGGCCAATCCCTCCGTCTCTCTTGATAAGAAATATACTATTTAATTGTCAGAATTTATTATTAAATAAGTCTAGCATGAGGCAATTATTATTTCAATAGTTATTTAGATTTGGGAATTGCTACCCAGTGTCCAGTGGAAACCTCCACAAGCTCTGAATGCTTTAACTGATACTTATCAGGTACATTAGATTCTTCCAAAAGTACACGTTTTTTCTTAGCCTCTACCTTTGGATCGGGAATAGGGATGGCTGCTAAGAGAGATTTCGTGTAGGGATGCTGTGGGTTAGAGTACAGCTCCTCGCTTTCCGCTAACTCGACAATTTTACCAGCATACATAACGGCAACGCGGTCACTTATATGTTTGACCATCGACAGGTCATGTGCAATAAAAAGATAGGTCAACCCTAGGCGGTGCTGTAAATCTTCCAGAAGCTCAACGATTTGTGCTTGGATGGAAACGTCTAAAGCAGATAATGGTTCATCACAAACGATAAAGTCTGGCTCGACCGCCAATGCACGGGCAATTCCTATACGTTGTCGCTGGCCGCCAGAGAACTCATGCGGAAAACGCATTGCATGCGAGGGATCTAAACCAACTAAAACTAACAATTCCTCCACACGTTTCTTTCTTTCCTCTGCATTTTTGCTCAAACGATGAATATCTAACGCCTGCCCAATAATATCTAACACCTTTAAACGAGGATTTAAAGACGAGTAGGGGTCCTGGAAGATAATCTGCATATGCCTACGCATCGTTTTAAGCTCATTTTTACTTAAACGATTGATGGCCATCCCTTGATACAAGATATCTCCATCTGTTGGCTCGTGTAAGCGTAGGATAGCACGACCAGTAGTCGATTTCCCAGAGCCAGATTCCCCTACCAGTCCCAATGTCTCTCCTGGCTTGATGAAGAAGCTAATATCATCAACCGCCTTCAAAATATTACCTCTACTTACCTGGAAATGCTGCTTTAATGATTTAACCTCAAGTAATGGTTTGCCATTTTCTAAACCTATTGTACGGAGAGGGGGTTTCTTAAGCTTTTTCTTCTCGTCTAATCGAGGCAGCGCATTTAATAATTTTTTCGTATAGTCATGCTGTGGATTAGCAAAGATTTCCTCGGTTGTTCCCGTTTCGACGATCTCTCCATTTTTCATGACAGCTACACGGTCACACATACCAGCAACCACCCCTAGATCATGGGTGATTAAAATGATGGACGTGCCAAAGCGCTTCTGCATATCCTTCATTAAATTTAATATTTGTGCTTGAATGGTCACATCTAATGCAGTAGTTGGCTCATCCGCTATAAGTAGTGTTGGCTTACAGGCTAGAGCAATGGCAATCATCACTCGTTGACGCATGCCTCCCGAAAACTCATGAGGGTACTGTTTAAAGCGTTCTTCGCTATTTTTAATCCCAACAAGCTTCAATAGCTCGATTGCTTGTGCCTTTCCCTCTTTCTTGGAGAGCTTCTGGTGTTTAATAAGGCTTTCTGCAATTTGAACGCCAATACGGATGGTTGGATTTAAAGAGGTCATAGGGTCTTGAAAAATCATACTGATATCTCTTCCTCTGATACCTTCCATTTCCTTCTCTGTTTTCGTATGGAGTGGTTCTCCTAAAAATTCAATGGAACCACTTTTCATGAAGGAAGGGGGAGAAGGGAGCAAGCGCATGATGGAGCGAGCAGTAACACTTTTTCCACTTCCCGATTCTCCAACGATGCCCAACGTTTCTCCCTTCTTCACTTCGAAGCTAATACCGCGAACTGCTTCAAACTCCTTGTCATTTGTTAAAAAGGATATTTGTAAATCCTCTACTTTTAAAATAGTTTCCATGAAAACCACCTATCTAATCTTCAATTTATTGTTTATGATTCATGCTCTTTTGGAAGCAAGCGTATATTTAATGTCATATGAGCGGTTGCAAAAAAGAAGACTAAATACATACACACTAGGGACGCATTTAATCTTTCTTATAAATTTATTTGCGTTGACTTAATAGTAGTTCGAAACTATACTATACTATACCACTCGGATTTATACAATATAGAGAGGGGGTATTTTGTATGGGAAGAAATGCTTCTTCCAACGCATTAAGTTTTACCTATGAAAGACTACAGCACCATGCATTCTATAACATTTTATTATTTATGCTTGGTTTGCCAGTTCATATAGTTACCTTTGTATTCTTTTATCTACAAAAACAGAAGGATTCTAGCACTTCCTTAACAAGCGAAATAAGGTCTGAGCTTGAAGCTAGGGGAGTAAAAGAAACATTATTTAAAGAATATAAGGAACAATATGAACGTAAGCATGCCTTTTTTAATGAAAAAATTAATAAGGAAAAGATGGCAGCGGAAGTAAATGAACTTGTCGAAGCTCATTTAGAGAAGCTCGTGACCAATCAAATGAAGGAGATTCATGAGTTAAATGGGACGAAGCCGCTTACTTATACAACTTATTTTCAAGGCTTATTAGAGAATACTGTATTTCTTATTATTTCATTCATCCCTGGCTTGTTAATGTATATCTTGTTAGGTCTTTACAGTAATGCGTTTAGTAAATTTATCTTTGAAAGACTTATAATGAGCATTTTTGTGATAACTGGTGTTTCTATTCTTGTGTTCACTATTTTATACTTATCACCATTTGATCCAGCGGCCAATCTTTTAGGGGAGAGTGCCACTAAGGACCAAATTGCTGCGTTCAATCAAATGTATGGATTAGATTTGCCTTATTTACAACAGTTATGGAACTCGATAAAAGGCATCATAACATTTGATTTGGGGTCATCGTTTACAGGAAACGAGGATGTTGCAACAAGTATTGCAAATAAATTTCCAGTGACACTTATGATTGCTATCTTCTCGTTATTAATGGCGGTAGTGATTGCAATACCAGTAGGAATCATCTCTGCGACAAGACAAAACTCATTTTTAGATTATTCCTTCATGTTCATAGCTTTAATAGGGTTATCCATCCCAAGTTTTTGGCAGGGCTTAATCTTTATTTTGAACTTTTCTATAAAGCTACAATGGCTTCCGGCAACCTATAGTCCACAAAACTATTTATCGATTATTATGCCTGTAGTTGTGCTTGGAACAGGCCTAACTGCTTCGGTAGCGAGAATGACTCGCTCCTCTGTACTAGAAATTATAAATGAAGATTATATAATTACCGCAAAAGCTAAGGGCTTAAACCAACGCCAAGTACTTTGGAAGCATGCTATAGGAAATGCAATGATTCCAATCATTACGGTTATCGGTCTACTGTTTGGCGGAATGCTCGGTGGTGCTGCTGTTACAGAGAAGGTGTTCAATATTAGTGGGATTGGGAGTTATATTGTCGACAAACAGTTTATCCCCGATATCCCAGCCATTATGGGTGGAGTTATTTATATTGCAATAACCATTTCGTTGGTTAACGTGCTCATCGATATTTTATATGCTTTTTTTGACCCGCGTATAAAATCTAAGATGAAGCAACTGTAAGAAGTAGGTGTTGAAATGGTGACTAAAAAACAACATGCATTAAAGCTGTCACGAGAATATACACAGGCAAACTTTGCAGGTGTTCTTTCTCTTCTAATGACGATAGTTTTATTGTTTAATAGCTTTAACTTTGAAACGGGTACGTTGAAGCCAATTGCAAGTAGTATTTTGGGATTGTATGTCATTTTTACAGGATTTCAATTTTTTATAATTTGGAAAATGAAGCGAGAACTTTTGAATACAGGGATATTAACATCATCCACTAGAAGGCTTGGTTATATTCAAATACTTGCGATACTAACTGCTAATATTTTTGTAGCTTCCTTCGGTTTAAATTTCATAAAAGTTAAGAAAACACCCGAATATACGTTTAGCATCTGGATGATTTTCACACAGCTTTTCATCTTAGTGATTTCTTCCATGAATCTTTTTAAACCATATGTGTCGGACACGTTTTTACTGGCGATAGTTGCTTTAATAGTAATCTTAATCATTCAGCTGTTTACACTGGTAGCTGTTGCTAAAAATGTGAGTGATGAAGGTGCTCCCGGATGGATGCAGGGCTTAGCGATTATATTAATCATTACTTCTTTGACAGGTAATATTTTTAATTTGTTACTTGGTATTAGCCTAATCATTAAAACTCGCAGTAACAGTCTTTCTCGTATCGTGAAGTGGAACACGATGTGGGATAAAATTACTCGTAACTCCACGGCAATCTTAGGGATGTTCTTTATTGTTCTTATGTTCGCATTATCCGTGTCCAGTCGATTTACCTTCGACTATGATATGGCAGTAGAGAATAATTATGAGGCACTGCTTCAGCCTCCAAGCTTGGAGTACCCCTTTGGTACAGACAATTATGGTCGAGATGTGTTTTCTCGAATTATCTTCGGTGCTAGAATCTCTCTGCTAGTCGGCTTTGCCTCTACGCTCATACCATTCGTAGTGGGAGGGGCATTAGGAGCGCTTGCTGGCTATTATAGTAAGCGCACAGATAACATTATCATGCGGTTACTGGATATTCTGTACGCAATCCCAGGAATATTACTCGCGATCGCTATTATTGCAGCATTCGGTGCAAATACTACTAATCTCATACTTGCTTTAAGTGTAGGCTCTATCCCGACTTATGCGCGGACGATGCGAGCAAACGTGATGATGGTGTCGAATTATGAGTATGTAGATTCGGCCCGAGCGTTAGGTGCTTCCAATTTATCTATCATTTTTAAGCAAATTGTTCCTAATTCACTTGCCCCTATGATTGTTAAAGCGACATTGACAATTGGTACAGCAGTCATTGCAACGAGTAGCCTAAGCTTTTTAGGCCTTGGAGTAGAACCACATATTCCTGAGTGGGGCAATATTTTAAGAATAGGTAGTACTTATTTAGAGTCTAATTCCTATTTGGCGGTTATCCCGGGTCTAGCTATTATCGGTCTCGTGTTATCCTTTAACTTTTTAGGCGACGGACTTAGAGATGCATTTGATCCACGAATGGATTAAAGCAAGCTCAACAAGGAGGAAATAAATAATGAAAAAAACAAAAGGATTATTAGCTTTATTATTAACACTAGTTTTAATATTGGCTGGTTGTGTAAATACAAAGTCAGATATGGATAAAGCAACAGACAAATCTGATTCTAAAACAGAGCAAGGGGACGTCACTATTGAGCTTCTAGGTATGAGCACAGGGGAAGCGGACATGAATATAGTACGTGATCAACTTATCAAAAATGGCTTCGATGTAAAATTAAATATTCAACCAGACTACGGTAGCTTTACTGCACAAAAAGATGCAGGAAACTTTGACTTAGCATTATCGAGCTGGACTACTGTGACGGGTAATCCTGACTACGCAGTACGTGCGCTGTTTAAATCAGACGGAGATAACAGTATTATGTCTGACAAGAAAATAGATGAGCTAATCGAAGAGGCTAGCACAGAAACACCGGAAGAATACACAAAAACGTATAAAGAATTTGAAGACCTTCTCGTTTTAGAAAAAGCTTATATTGCACCTTTGTACAATTCTTTTAAGGCACAAGGGGTAAATAAAGAAATACTGAATCCAGATACTGTAAGATTGGCTAAATCACGTGCAATCGCATGGGAAACAATTGACTTTGTAGATGCTTCTAAAAGAGATGCTGCACCACTAATCATGCAACAAGGTATCGCATCCTTAACTTCATTAGATCCTATTAAAGGAAATGATGGTTCTATTAATACACTCAATACAAATATGTATGTTCGTTTAGTTAACTTAACAGATGATGACAATGTAGTTTCGGATGGTTCTCTTTCCTTAAATCATGCAATCGCAGATGGCAATAAAGATTATTACTTCTTACTAAGAGATGATATTAACTTTGCAGCAGTAACAGACAAAAAAGCAGTAGACACTGGAGAACGTGTAGGGGCAGAGGATGTCGTATTCTCATTAAACCGAGCTAAAGACAGTCAATCGGTTCCAGATCACCGCACGTACAGCTTACACGAAAGCATGGAAAACATTGAAATCGTTTCAAATCTTTCAGAGCTTGACGTGAAGCAATCGGGTAGTGATGCTACTGTGAAGGAAGCGTTAGAAAACAACGTAGATGCAGCTATATCAGAGCTAGTGACAGACAAAACACAGGTAGATGTAGCTAAAGGAAAGTACCAGGTAGTTAAAATCACAACGACTAACCCATTCCCACAAGTTTTAAATTATTTAGCGCATCAATCAGCAGGGATTGTATCTAAAAAACAGGTGGAGAGCATCAACACTTACGATGTTGCTACCTTCGATGTAAATAAAGATATTCCTTATGGAGATCAAAATACAGTAACGGAAGGTGCTTCTTATAACAATACGTTATACGCAAGCGGACCTTACATTTTATCTCACAAAAATGATTATGAGGCAGTATTTATGAAAAACCCAGCGTATATGCCAGGAACGGAAAATGAGCCGAAAATCGCAAACGTAACCGTTCGTTTCATTGCAGATGCAGATAGCGCACTATCGGCACTTCGAAATGGAGAGATTCATATATTTAATGGAGTTCCTGAAACAAAATACAAATTAGTAGAAGATGACAGCAAGCTCACTCTTCAGAAAAACGATAGCAATGCTGTTACTTACCTATTATTTAATACAAAGGGTCGTAACGTATCAGAAAGTGAATCTTTACGTAAAGCGATTCTGTACTCCATCAACCAGGATGAAATTATTAACTATTACCAAGGAAACAAGAAAAAAGCAGTATCAACTGTAAGTCCTCTTGTAGAAACGGGTAACGAGGTTAAGGCAGATGCTGCTAAGGTAGATGAATTCTTAGAGGCTTTTAAAGCTGGTAAATAAAATGACAGAAAGGCATACACGTAATAGCGTGTATGCCTTTTTGTCATTTAAATTTAGTTTTATAGGCTATGTGTTAAAGATAAAGATTGATTTAACAGATACCATAAAAACTAGCTAGGATATTTTCTCCTGTCACATTTACTGTGATCATGTTTCTAACTAAAGCAACAGTTAGTTTAGGTGTAACATTTCTAAAACAAAACCATCTCACGAAAAATCAACCCTAGCTTTTAACAGAGCTTTTTAAATTTACGCGTGTAAAATAACTCAAGACTCTTTTCAAAAAAGGTTTTTGGATTCTCTTTCTTCTAGATAGGTAGTTATGTCCTAATTTAGATTGTCTTACTTCCTTTTCCAAATCAGCCATCCGTTGCTTTGCATATTCTATATCATTAATCGTAATCATTATTTTTCTCCTTAAGGAGAAGTCCAATTATATTGTTAAGCTGTGGCTAGCACCATTCCTGTAAGCCACTTTTCACCTAAATAGTGTGTTGGCAACTCCAATTTATTTTTATCTACAAATTTATTAACCTGCTTACCAATCTTTTTTGGTATCATCATTTCTTTTCCTCCTTTATTTATTATTTTACCGATTAAACCATTAGCGTCATTTTAGTCGACTGGGGGTTTTCTCTCCCCAACCAAGCTATCCACTTTCGAGAGATTCCTTTTTTAATAACTTTCTTCGCTGTTCCATGATCATCATCACCAGCACTCCTTTTCTTATTATTTTGTTTATATATGCAACACGCACTGCGTGAAAACACCAAAGTTTTTAAAAATGCACAAAAAAGAGCACACGCTTCTTTACATAAGCGTGTGCTCATAGAAAAAAACGGCATAACATGCCGTCAGTATTAATTATTTACAAAAGAATAATTAGCGGTTGGGCACGAAATCAATATACGATTATTTTTTGAAGTTTTAATTGTAGTCATTTTCCGTACCTCCATTTCTAATTTAAATACCTAACTATTTGAGGATATCATTGTTTATTTCTGAATGTCAACATATTTCTGAATATTACGTACTAATTTTAGGGTATCAGTTTATTTCTACATATAAAAAAGGCAACTAGTTTCTACGATCCGGTTGCCTTTTTCAATAATTATCGACAATAACTTAGAAGAAAAAATAAAGTATGAGCACGATTACACCTAAAATGATGGAAAGCCATCCTACAATAAGCTGCTTGTAGTGATATAATGCTACAAATCCTAAAACAATAGCAGCTAAGCCTAGCCAAATTGGGTAGAAGAAAAAGCCGACAATTGCTAGCACAATACCAAGAAGCCCTATCCAGAAGCCTGCGTTATTAACCATTTTAAACCCTCCTTATACTGATATGAGAACGAACTGCACAGCTGTTCTTATAAATTAGTATATGAAGGGGGAAGCAATGGCTATTGAGCAATCTGGTGGGGTCTATCTGTTTATAGAAATAAATAAGTAATAGGGAAAGTATATAGAAGAGGTAGACTCAGTAAAGTTACCACTCAGTTTGTCTTCCTTCTATACAAGGGATGAAACTATTATTTCCCTCCTAAAAGATCAAAAAGTCCACCAGCTATACTTCCTTCTCCTTTAGATCCTCCACCAGGAGTTTGTGGAGCGGCAGCAAATACTCGGCTAGCTAAGCGGCTAAACGGAAGTGATTGAATCCATACAGTTCCTGGTCCGCGAAGGGTAGCGAAGAATAAGCCCTCTCCACCAAATAAGGCAGTCTTTACACCTTTCACCATTTCGATATTGTAGTCTACGTCTGAAGTCATCGCAACTAGGCAACCAGTGTCTACACGTAATACTTCTCCAGGTCGTAACACCTTTTGGTGGATCGTTCCTCCGGCATGGATGAAGGCAAGACCGTCTCCTTCAAGCTTTTGCATGATGAATCCTTCTCCGCCAAAAAAACCCGTACCTAATTTACGTTGGAATTCCACTCCTACAGATACTCCCTTAGCTGCGGCTAAAAAAGCATCCTTTTGACAAATTATTTTTCCTCTATGCTCACTTAAATCCATTGGGATAATTTTTCCAGGATAAGGGGAGGCGAAGGAAACGTGTTTTTTACCGCTACCTATGTTAGTAAAGGTAGTCATAAACAGACTCTCACCTGTTACCAGCCGTTTCCCTGCACCCATCAGTTTACCCATAAGTCCACCACCACTATTACCTGAGCCATCTCCAAAGATAGTTTCCATTGAGATGCCGTCCTCCATCATCATCAGGCTGCCTGCTTCAGCTACAACAGTTTCCTGTGGATCCAATTCAATTTCAACAAACTGCATATCGTCTCCGTATAACTGATAATCTATTTCATGATTATTCATTCTTTTTTCCTCCTCGTTGTAATTAAATAACTATACGAATGATAAAATAAAAGGTTCCGGTTTTTTAATGACGAGAAGGGAAGGAAGTTTTTTCAGCCTGGTTTGCCTTAAAACATATAGTTAACTGATGTTTTAATTAGCTGTTTTGGACTTAATTTTGTAATTTTTATTTTTATAATTTTTAAATTTTTTAGTTTTTTAAAAGGGTTTTATTAGTAATTATAGAATTCATTATACATGTAAACGTTTTCAATTTTAAGAGAGAGAGGTAAGGACATGAAACTAACAAATTTTATTAATGGAAAATGGCAAGAGGGAGAGGCTTCCTACACTGCTGTTTTGAATCCAGCAAACGGTGAGCAGCTAGCAGAAGTAAGAATGTCTACAAAAGAGGATGTAGACGTTGCAGTAGAGGCTGCAGTGCAGGCACAAAAGAAATGGGCATTAGTTCCGGCTCCAAAACGAGCGGACTATTTATATGAAATTGGTAGACTGATGAAAGAAAGAAAGGAGCATTTAGCTCAAGTACTGACAAAAGAGATGGGGAAGGTCATAGAAGAAGGACGTGGAGAAGTTCAAGAAGGTATTGATATGGCCTTTTATATGGCGGGCGAAGGAAGACGCCTTTTTGGTGAAACGACCCCTTCTGAGCTTGCAGACAAGTTTGCAATGAGTATCCGTGCACCAATAGGAGTGGTTGGACTGATTACCCCTTGGAATTTTCCGGTTGCCATTGCAACGTGGAAGTCGTTTCCAGCTTTAGTAGCAGGCAATGCATTTATCTGGAAGCCTGCTACAGAGACACCAATGATGGCGTATGAAATGGCTAAAATATTTGAAGAGGTCGGTCTTCCAAGTGGTGTGGCAAATGTAGTGTTTGGTTCTGGATCAGAGGTAGGAACGGCAATGATCGAGCATAAGGACGTCAAGGTAATCTCTTTCACTGGTTCTACAGATACAGGAAGTAAGGTAGCTGAGCTAGGCGGGAAGCATTTAAAGAAGATTTCTTTAGAAATGGGCGGTAAAAACGCCGTAATCGTTATGGAGGACGCAGATTTAAATTTAGCTGTAGACGGAATTCTCTGGAGTGCCTTTGGTACAGCGGGACAGCGCTGTACCGCATGTAGTCGAGTGATCGTGCATAAAGATGTAAAGAAAAAACTGGAGAAAATGCTTTTAGAAAGAATGGAGAAGCTAACAATTGGTGATGGAATGGATGAGACTGTCAAGGTTGGTCCAGTTATTAACAAGGCAGCATTAGAGAAAATTCACTCCTACATTCAAATTGGTAAAGAGGAGGGGGCTAAACTTGTTGTAGGGGGAACTATCCTTCAAGATGGTGATTTAGCTAAAGGAAATTACTATGCTCCTACTTTATTTACAGACGTGAAACCGAATATGAGAATCGCTCAAGAAGAAATTTTTGGTCCGCTTGTTTCATTAATTGAAGTTGAATCATTAGAAGAAGCAATTGAAGTAAACAATGGAGTGAAATTTGGGTTGTCCAGTTCTATTTTCTCTAGAGATATCAATAAAATATTTAGAGCCCAACGAGATTTAGATACGGGGATTGTCTATGTTAATGCTGGAACAACCGGCGCAGAAATACATCTTCCATTTGGAGGAACAAAGGGTACAGGGAATGGCCACAGAGATTCTGGAGTAGCTGCACTAGATGTATACACAGAATGGAAGAGTATTTATATAGATTACAGTGGAAAGTTACAAAGAGCTCAAATAGACACAGAATAAGGGGGAAACCGATATGAAGGTAGCTGTATTAGGTGCAGGTTTAATGGGGAAGGAAGCGGCAAGAGATTTAATCTTGAGTCCAAATGTGGAAAAAGTATATTTATGTGATTTGGATGTTGGGCAGGCCAATATGTTCAAGGAAAAAATGCAAAACTCTAAAATAGAGGTTTTAAGATTAGATGCAAATGATGATGCCAACTTAATAGAAGTGATGAAAAAGGCAGATGTCGTGATCAATGCGCTGTTTTACTCCTTCAATGAGAAAGTTGCTAGAACTGCGGTAGATGTTGGAGTCCACTCAATTGACCTTGGTGGTCATATTGGAGGTGCTACGGATGCGGTGCTTTCGTTAGATGAAGAGGCACAAGCAAAAGGGGTAACGCTTATTCCAGATTTAGGAGTCGCTCCTGGGATGATTAATATTCTTGCAGGCTATGGTGCTAGTAAATTAGATGAAGTTACAGATATTCACCTGTATGTTGGAGGGATACCTGTAGAACCAGAAGGGATATTCAAGTATAATATCGTATTTTCATTAGAAGGAGTATTTGATCACTATACGGATCCTTCTCATGTAATAAGAAATGGTCAATTAGAGGAAATAGACTCTTTAACAGAGGTTGAGCAAATCCAGTTTGACGGATATGAGGAACTGGAGGCGTTCCATACAGCAGGCGGGACGTCCACTCTAACTAAATCATTTCCTAACGTTCAAACATTAGAATATAAGACGATTCGCTATAAAGGCCATGCTGAAAAGTTTAAGCTGTTGGTAGATTTAGGTCTTACGGATAAAAATAAAACAGTTAACGCTGGAGGAAATATTGTAAACGTTCGGGAAGTATTGAAAGAAGTGCTGACGCCATCCCTTCTCCTAGGCGATAAAGAGGACGCAGTGCTCTTAAGAGTTATTGTTAAAGGTGAAAAAGATGGAAACGAAACAATTTACACGTATGAAATGGCTACTCAAAAGGATCCTCTTTCTGGGGAAACTGCTATGGCTCGCGCAACTGCAAATACCATTTCGGTTGTTGCACAAATGATTGGTAATGGTGTAATTACAAAACCAGGTGTTTCTACACCGGAGCTAATTGTACCAGGGGAGTTATATATTAAAGAAATGTCTGCTAGAGGCGTTGAGATAAAAGAATATGTAACAAGAGGTGAAACAGTGTGAATTTTGAATTCTCTGAGGAGCAGGTGCTTCTACGAAAAACAGTAAGACAATTTGTTGATAACGAAATTATTCCTCACATTGCAGAGTGGGAGGCAAAAGGTGCATTTGACCCTATCATTTGGGAGAGGCTTGCTAGCTTAGGACTGATGGGAGTATGTATTCCAGAGCAGTATGGTGGAAGTGGCATGGACTATAATTCTCTTGCTATTGTTTGTGAAGAGCTAGAAAGAGGAGACACCGCTTTTAGAACGGCTGTCTCCGTTCATACAGGGTTAAACTCCATGACAATCTTGCAATGGGGTACTGAGGAGCAAAAGAAAAAATACCTGGAGCCTCAAGCAAAGGGAGAAAAAATTGGTGCGTTCGGTCTAACTGAGCCTGGAGCAGGTTCAGATGTAGCAGCGATGTCGACGGTTGCCGTTGCAGATGGAGATCATTATATTTTAAACGGACAAAAAACATGGATCTCTTTATGTGATGCGGCTGATCATTTTATAGTTTTTGCTTATACGGACAAGTCAAAAAAACACCACGGTATAAGTGCATTCATTGTTGAGCGTACAATGCCGGGCTTTTCCTCTAAAGCGATTAAAGGCAAGTATGGTATAAAATCGGGGAATACCGGTGAAATTTTCTTTGAAAATATGAAAGTTCCAAAGGAAAACCTTCTAGGAGAAGAAGGAGAAGGATTTAAAATTGCCATGTCTGCGTTAGATAATGGGAGATTTACAGTAGCCGCTGGAGCTGCAGGTCTTTCACTAGCTTGTCTTGAAGCCAGTGTAAAGTATGCCAAGGAGCGTGAAACCTTTGGTAAAGAAATAGGACGTCACCAGCTTGTACAGCAGATGATTGCCAAGATGGAAGCTGGCCTTCAAATGAGTCGCTTATTAGTTTATCGTGTTGGTGAGCTAAAAAACAAAGGAGTCCGGAATACACGAGAGACCTCTTTGGCAAAATGGCAAGCTTGTGATTTTGCGAATAAAGCTGCGGATGATGCGGTTCAAATCCACGGTGCGTATGGTTATTCAGATGAATACCCGGTAGCGCGTTATCTAAGAAACTCAAAAGCACCGGTTATTTATGAAGGAACGAGAGAAATCCATACGATTATGCAAGCGGAATATGTTTTAGGTTATCGGGAGGACAAAGCTTTAAATAAAATGCTTCCTAAATGGCCTTTTGAAGAATAACAAAAAAGGGATTTAGGATCTATTCCATAATATATTAGTAAGGCAGACCAATTAGCTATTCACTGGTCTGTCTTTTTGTTATATATAAGTTTTGGGTTGAATTTCTCTTAATAATGAATGAAAATTAGCGTTAAGATATAAATAAGAAAATCATATATACAAGCTTATGAAGGGATAGATTGCTTGAATAATTACATAAATTTTCAGTGGCGAATCACAAAGTACAACCCTAAATTTAGGGATGAAAATGGTTGCTATACGTTAAAGGAGGAATGGACTTGTCCTTCTGAAATCGGAAAAACCATTAACGGAAATGAATTCACTTTGAATGAATATCTCCAAGTTGAGGCTGCTTATATTGATTCAGTAATCAAATTCATAGAGGAAACCAGCATTGATACATTGCGAATCTTACAGTTAGAATACACTATTTCAGAAGAAGATAAGACATCTCCTTTATACGAAAAAGAATTTGAGAAACTGCTTCTGAAAGAAGACTCCCGGGTCACCAAAAATGAAATACGTATGATTTGTAAAATGGTTTTACGAAATTTTTTATGGTGCAAATTATATAGTAAGAATAATTTCTTTGTACATTTTGGTTGGGATTATTATATGTATATTGGATCCAATGTAAATTGTCTTCTTTCTATTGGTTATGCCTCTAGCAAGGGACTGTTTGTCGAACAATGTATATCACCATATTATTTCTCTGAAGAAGATACTACAAGACAAATTCAATGGAATGAGATTGGGAATGAAACGAAACTAATTGTCGGTGAAGAGGAGCTTAAAAATGTTCCACTAAATGAGTTTAAGAGAATTTTTAATTTGACGCCTGAACATCCACTGATTGGTTCATTTAATATTAAAAAAGAACAAATGGATTTTTTCCAAACATTCTTAAAGCATAAGATGGATTTTGAGAAATATGAGTATATTTTTTGGGGCGGATATTAGGAAGATTTTAGGCTGAAAATCTTCTCCAAATAAAATACCTGTAGTTGTTTTCCGTTACAGCGGACGCTTTCCGGGGGCACGGTTTCAATCTCCTCGTCGCTTTGCTCCTGCGGGGCTTTTTCGCTCGCTTGTTCCCCCAGGAGTCGCCGCTTCCACTTCAAACAACAAGTAGATTAGTTCAATAAGAAAAAAAGCCACCTGAGCAGCTCAACGATTTTTCATTAAAGTACCCGTCAGTGGAAGAAGGGTTTGCACTCTCTGGAGTTATATTGTATCTATACCAAAAAAAGAGACACCATAATAATGATGGCTCTTATTCAGTGATTATTCTCAGACAAATCTCCAAAAGTATAATTCATCTGTTTCTTTAAACATTTCCGCCCCTGATTTTTCTAAAACCCTGTGCGATGGAATATTATCTTTATCTGTATCAGCAATAACAAACATAACATCGGGCTGATTTAACAACCATTTTTTCAAATCAATAATGGTTTCAGTCATATAGCCGTTTCCTTGAAATTCAGGGAGAGTATAGTAACCTATTACTACTTCACCATTTTCATTTGGAAGACCTTTTATCATTATTCCTCCAACACTACAGTTCTTGTCTTTTGACACGATTAACCAATTGGTATACCATACATAATTTTCCTCATCACCTAACAATTTTGAAAGTCTTATTTCCATAGCTTGTTTAAGTTCTGAACTAAGAAATCTATCGGAAACATTTAAAGATAACCTTAGTTCCATTTTCTGTGGGTTATCAATTAGTAATCTTAGATTTTCTGCACTTAGTGGAATTAATCTTAATCTTTCTGTGTCTAATTCAATCATTATTACACTCCTATCATAATTTTGTACGTCATTTTATAGACAAACACAAATTTTAAAATAGGTATATATTATTGGCAGCTACTCCCCATACATTTGATCCAAAGTAAAGGATGCATCAAACTTTGCAATCCGATATTAAATGGTTCCTAAATTTTATCATTCCAGAAACCCTCATGTAAATCATTCCATTAATTGAATTAATTGTTTTATACAGAATATTTTTCATAAAAATAAAAAACATGAAATCAATTTTTGTCGATTTCACGTTTTCTAATTATTCTCTAGTTATGTCCCAGCGTCATTTGCTGTCTATATTATTGCGTTTTTCTAAAGAAGGAGACCCCCCTTTATGAAATGGGTTCTCTTACATATTTCAGGGAATGTATAATAAAATTTTTAGAAAAAGAACAAGCCTATACTAATAATGACACCGCTTAATAATAAGACGATTACACAGTAGCCCATGATGTCCTTCGCCTTTAGTCCTGCGATAGCAAGTGCTGGTAAAGCCCAGAATGGCTGTATCATATTCGTCCAAGCATCTCCCCATGCAATAGCCATAGCCGTTTTTGCATAGCTAAGATTAAGTGTAGATGCAGCTTCTAGCATAATTGGTGCCTGCACAGTCCATTGTCCTCCTCCAGAAGGAACAAAAAAGTTAACTATTCCAGCTGCATAAAAGGCAAAGAGATAAAAAGTATGCTCATTAGAAATATTTACAAATGCGTCAGATACAACTCCGGCTAAACCAGAAGTAACCATCATGCCCATGATTCCAGCATAAAAAGGAAATTGGATAACAATGTCCCCAACTGTGCTAGCAGCATTTTTAACAGCTATTAAAAAGTTTTTTGGTGTACCGTGACAGATAATGCCAAGTGTTACGAAAATCAAGTTAACAATATTTAAGTTTAAGTCAAAACCTTTAGTTATAAAGTGGTTAACTAAATAAACTAAACCAAGTAGTCCGATTAAACCGGTCAATATATAGCTTCCTTCCAGTCTTTGTGCAGGAGTAGGCTTTTCAATTGCTTTTTCCTCAACCTTTTCCTCTTCTAACAAAGCTGGGTCTATCGAGAAAGTATCCTCCTTACTTGGCATCATCCATCTGTTTAAAAGAGGTACGGAAATAAATAGTGCAATAACAATAATTAAATTGTACGTTGTAAACAATGTTTCCGAAGTTGGCACGACTCCCATGATATCAGCAAATGGGTGTCCCTCGGTTGCAATAGAAAGTGGTATTGAACCTGCGAGACCACCATGCCATATGATAAAGCCTGAATAAGCACTAGCAATTAATAGGCGGTAATCCACATTTTTAACCTGCTTGGCAATTTCCTTTGCAAAAAGTGCTCCAATTACTAATCCAAACCCCCAGTTAATCCAGCATCCGATTAAAGAAACAACAGAAACTAATAAAATTGCTGAACCAGGTGTCTTAGCTATTCCTGCTAAGGAACTTAATACTTTTTTAAAAAACGGGCTGCTTGCTAATACATGACCTGCCAAGAGAACAACAACCATTTGCATAGTGAACGATAGTAAACCCCAAAAACCATCTCCCCAGTAGGTTGCCATATCCAATGGTGTGGAATCAGTTAAGAAAACCCCTAGTAAGAATACTAGTAGAGTAAGTATTGCAACAAATATGTATGGATCAGGTAAGAATCTGACCATTAAAGTGTTTGAAAATCTTGTTAACGCTTTCAATTTTTATTTCCCCCTTTGTTTTTTTACATCCCCTATTAATCTATGTTATAGGAAAGAGAGAAAATTCTCTATATTTTAATTAACATTTTTCGACAAAAAATACTAAAACATGACCTGTAACTAAAAATGAGAAAAACGGTCTAATATATTAATTAATGTAAAAGAAAGGAAGAGGGCGATGAAGAAGTGGACTGTAATTTTTATCGTTGCTGCTATTTGTTTAACAGGAGGTACGTGGTGGATTTATTTTTCTCAGCAAGAGGTTTCTGCTCAAAGTCATATTTTATCCGATCAAGTTTTTAAAGCTGATTTCTCAAGAAGTATAAATAATGAAGCTATAAAAAATGAAGAGGTGTATGTAACCGATTATCATGGCGATAAAGTAAAGCCGGATTATAAGCTAACGAATAATGGAAAGTCCATTGAAATTTCAGGTCTATCAGAAGGCGATTACACTCTTTATGTAGGGAAAAGGAAACATACTTTTCAAGTTCATGAGTCTATCCCGATTGTAAAGTCTCGAAATGAGCTTGAGGAATATTTTAAACTAGTGATGAGCACCCGAGAAAACGTAGTCACAGAAGCAACTGACGAAATGGCAATGGAATCTTCAAAGTCCGACAGTGCAAATCATTCTACCACTAACAATCAAGTAGAAGGAGTAGAAGAGGCGGATATTGTTCAGACAAATGGTTCCCACGTATTTATGATTAGTGAAAATAATATAATCATTAACTCTATTGAAAATCCGACTAATATGGAGCTTGAAAGTAAAATAAAATTTACAGACTCATTTTATCCTACTCAGCTATTATTAAAAGACGAAACACTATTAGTAATTGGACAAAAGAATATGTACCATACTTTGGAGGCTAGAGACACTGAGTCAAGAAAAGAGCCGGCTTGGGAGAGTATGACAAGTGTTTTTCTATATGATATTTCTGACCCAACATCTCCGAAGTTAATTAGAGAACTAGCTTCAGAGGGCTATATGAACGGTGTTCGTTTAAAAGAAAATATCCTTTATATAGTTTCTACTATTATGCCTAGATATTGGATGATGGAAGAAAATAATGATGTAGAGTTGAGACCCTTTACGTATGATTCAAAGGTTCACAAAGAGGCTCAGCCATTGGCATATAAACAAATTTCGATATTGCCTAATTCATTAGACGGTAATTATACGGTTATTACCACGCTTGATATTTCGAAGCCTATAGAGAATGAGGCGAAAACAAAGAGTTTTCTCGGAGGCAGTCAGGATTTATATATGTCCACTGAGAATTTTTACCTAACTTCCGCCATTTATAAGGAGGATGGGGCTAATACAAGCAGAAAGATGGTATGGGGACCGGGTAAGCTTGACACGGTTGTATACAAATTCTCGCTTAAAGAAACTATAGTAGACTTTGTAGGAACAGCTACGTTAGAGGGAACGATCCTTAACCAGTTTTCTATGGATGAACATGAGGGGTACTTTAGAACAGTTACTACCACAGGGGACCTTTGGGATGAAAGGAATCCATCAGAAAATAATTTATTTATATTAGATGAAGATATGAAAATGGTAGGTTCTATCACAGGATTAGCAAAGGAAGAGAGAATTTATTCAGCAAGGTTTATGGGAGACAAAGCATACATGGTAACATTTCGAGAAACAGATCCATTGTTTGTGATCGATGTTGCCGATCCTACTAAGCCCAAAGTGCTGGGTGAATTAAAAATCCCAGGGTTTAGCAACTATTTACATCCGCTAGGTGAATCGCATTTAATCGGATTTGGATATGAAACATCATCCGTTGTGCCTGTCGGTAGTAAGGAACCTATTATACAGACGGAAGGGATGAAAATTTCTTTATTCGATGTGAGCGACTTTGCCAGCCCTAAGGAAGTAGACACAGAGGTGATTGGAGGGCAAGGGACCTACTCTCCAATACAATATGATCATCACGCACTGTTCCAACATACCGAAAAGAATCTTTATGGTTTCCCAGTAACCATCTATGAAAAAGAAGACGGACAGGAATATAGCAGCTATAAACAGGATGGGGCATTCATCTACGAAATAACACCGGAAAAAGGGATTGTTCTAAAGGCGGGTTTACTCAACAAGGAAAACCAAGCGCAGCAATATGAGGAATGGGGAACGATGATTCACAGATTAATTTACGCGAACAACTCCATCTATACAATTGGGATGAAGGAAATGAAAAGCTATCAATTGGATACATTCAAAGAAACAGGTGTCCTTTCCTACTAAATTTTTTATAAATATTCAGAAGGTTGCTCCTTCATAGAATAACATAATTGATGGAAGCAAAAGTATGCAACGCTTGCATTTATAGCTGTTCGTTCAAGTTCATTATATTGGTTTTCCTTTACAATGGTCTCATCGCCTCGGAGTAGTAGAAAATTCTAAAGTGCATTTCTTCTTTAGTAGCCGATACAAGTCGGATTGGAGTGGAAGGTACGAAGACTCCTACGGGAACAGCACGAGCCGAAGCACCCGGACTGAGTGAAGTGAGGGGAGAAGGCTGAGGCCGTGCCTGTGGAAAGCGAAGCTCCTATAGTCCAAATCGACCTTGGTATATATGGAAATTAAAAAAGACGGAAAACAATTTCAAATTTCTTTAAGGTTGTATAGGTTTTGAAGTGTTAGATCGACATTAGTCAATCTAACGCTTTTTTCTTTTTAGGAAATTAAGTAAGTCACTAATTAAAAGAAGAGACTACTTTATGAAATTAACACAGGTAAATGTTATATTAGATTAAACATTTCTTATAAGGGAAATAAATAACAAAAAAGGTTTGAAGACAAAGGAAGGTGAACGGCAATGAAAACGGATTATGAGCTAGCGGTAGAGTGCTGTTTACTTGCTGGAAAATTGATGATGGAAAGTGGGGCGGAGACTTATCGAGCGGAAGATACAATGGATCGAATGGCCTTATCGCAGCATTTAACCCAATCCCAAAGCTTTGTTACTCCAACTGGAATCCTCTTTAGTGGAAAAGACAATCTTCCCACGCGACTAGTAAGAGTAAATAATAGAACAACAGATTTAGAAAAAATTGCCCTCGTAAATGCAGTATCTCGTAAGCTCTCCTCCCAAGAAATAAGCTTAGAAGAAGCGCATACAGAATTGAAAAGAATCGATGAAAATCACAAGATGATTGCTTTTTGGATTAGGATTGCTGCGTCGGCTGTGGCATCAGGAGCTTTTTTGTGGTTATTTGGTGCGTCTTTAATAGATGTGCCTCATGCGATGGTTGCTGGAGGAATAGGTTTTGCTGTTGCTGATCTGTTAGAGAGAAAAACAAGAGTCAAATTTTTTGCCGAATTTTTTGCTGCACTTATTATTAGTGGGATTGCCACACTTTCCGTTCGGTATGGATATGGCGTTGAAATCGACAAGATTATTATTGGCTCAGTAATGCCCCTTGTTCCTGGATTGCTCATCACAAACGCAGTCAGAGACTTGATGGCAGGCCATTTTATGTCTGGCCTATCCAAGGGGGCTGAAGCTTTCCTGACAGCCTTTGCTATTGGAGCAGGAGTAGCGTTTATATTGTCTTTATAAGGAGGAATGAAGATGTCTTTTGTATTACAAGGTATCATAAGTTTTATAGCTGCTGCTGCCTTTGGGGTTATATTTAACGCACCGAGAAAATCGCTCATATACTGTGGATTAGTAGGGATGGTTGGTTGGCTTGTGTTCTCGATTATGAGATATTACACCGATGATCCCATTGTTTCTACCTTTGCGGGTGCATTCTCTATTGCATTTGTTGCACATATAATGGCGAAAAAATTTAAAATGCCAATGATTATATTTAGTGTCGCGGGAATTATACCGCTTGTTCCAGGTGGTTCTGCTTATAATGCAATGAGAAATGTAGTGGAGGAAGATTACGGAACAGCTGTAGAATATGCCGCCCTTGCCTTAATGATTTCCGGAGCCGTTGCAATGGGACTAGTGTTTGCTGAAATCATAACACAGATATGGCTACAGACCTTGAGGAAGAAGAAGCCTATGCTAAACAAATAATTCTTCCCGTTTGGGAGGGCGTGGTTAAGAAGATTACATAAAGCAACTCCCGAAACTAGCTATTCGGGAGCTACTTTTTTTTGGAAAAGAGGAAGTAGGAAAGAAGTGACGAAAAAGTATAGGAAGGAAAACGAAATGGGGGAGTGCAGATGAGGTGTAGGGTAATTGGGATGTGGGGAGGGTTTCCAAAAGAAAATGGTCCTTGCTCGGGATATCTGATTGAACAAGGTGAGTTTTCTATTCTAGTAGACTGTGGAAGTGGAGTATTGATGGAAGCTCAAAAGTATATAAACCTGAATGATATAAATCACGTCGTTTTGTCTCATTATCATTATGATCATTGTAGTGACATCGGTGCCTATTTATTTTCAAGATTAGTCAATACGAAAATTGGTAGAGCAAATGAATATTTGCACATATATGGACCTAAGGATGAGGAGATGCAAAGAAGAGTGGAGGAAGTAGAGTATTCTAAATTCTCTTCATTTAATGAAAATAGTGAGATACATATTGGTCCCTTTACTTTCACCTTTTTGAGGAATATCCATCCGGTCGAAACTTACAGCATCAAAATTGAAAGTGGAAATACAAAAATAGTGTATACATCAGATACAAGTTACTATAAGGAATTAATTGATTTTGCTAAGGAGGCTGATCTACTTATTGTAGAAAGTAGTTTATATGAGGGGATGGAGGGTAGTTCCTCAGGACATATGAATGCTAAGGAGGCAGGGCTCTTAGCTAGTCAAACGAAAGCAAAGAAAGTAATTTTAACACACCTTCCGCACTATGGAGACCTAGAAAGTTTACTAAAAAGTGCTAGAAATGAAGGAAATGAAAAAATTGATCTTGCCACACCAGGAATGTTAATCGAGTTGTAAATGGAACATACCTTAACATTACTTGATCACACAGCTCGAAACATTAATAAAGAAGAGGTCCTGAGTATTCAGGGCCTCTTCCTTATATTTACTTTATACATTTTCTGTAGAACGAATCAACTTTTCTACTTCTTCAGCAGTAATTGGTTCGCTGATATAGTAGCCTTGTACTGCATCGCAGCCCATAGCTTTTAGAGCATTATATTGTTCCTTCGACTCTACGCCTTCTGCAACAACCTTCACGCCAAGAGATTGTCCAAAGTGTATTAAACCTTGAATAAGCTGTTGAAGCTTTTCTTGTTGCATAATTGAATTCACAAAAGACTTGTCTATTTTCAGTTTACCTATTGGTAGCAACTGTAAATACCTTAAGGAAGCATAGCCAGTACCAAAATCATCTAATGCAAAAGTGATTCCTTCTTGGTGAAGGGTTTGCATTTGCTTCACAATATTTTTTTCAGCCTCAGCTTCCAGTGCAAACTTTTCGGTAAACTCTAACTGTAATAATTCTGGGGAACAATTATATTTTTTTAATGCAGAACGTATTGCTTTTACCATATTTTTATCTCTAAATTCCCTTATGGAGGAGTTATAGCTAACTTTTATGGATAAGCCTTTTTCTTGCCAGATTGCAGCCTGCTGGCAGGATTTTTCTAGCATAAACATACCAATGTCATTAATTAGTCCGGTTTCCTCCGCAATTGGAATTAATTCATCTGGGTTAATCACTCCAAGAACTTCATCTTCCCAACGAACTAACGCTTCTACGGAAGTAACTTTCCCAGTACCTACTTCTCTTTGAGGTAAGTACATCACGTGAAAGTCATTATGGTTCAGTGCTTCTATTAATCTCTTTTCAATTTGTAGCGATCTGGTAAGCTTATGATGATCGGATTGAGATAGGGATGAAATGATTCCCCCGCCCTCTAATTTTACTTTTTGAAGCGTTGTAGTCGTTGCCTTTAAAAGATGCAAATAGGTCTGTTGATCTTCAGGGAATCGAGTAATCGCTCCGCTTACGGTTATAGGGATAACCTTGTTTTCCACATAAATGGGATTTTGTTTTAAAAAATGAATAAACCCTTCAATATACCAATCGCTTAGTGGCGTGATTACCGCAAAGTCATCTCTACCTGCTCGAGCTATGATAGAATCTTCAAAGTAGATCTTTAATCTTTTCGTTAGCTCGATCATTAGGAAGGATTCCGTTTCTACATCTAATATTTCTTTTAACGTATAAAATTGATTGATGCTTATGAAAACAAAAGAAAAGTTCTTTTGCTCCTCAATATGCTCGTTAACAACTTGTTCTAAACGATGTCTACTCATCAGCCCCGTTTCTGCATCTACGTATGCGATTTCTTCTAAACGGGTTTGCAGTAATTTTTTTTCTGTAACTTCTTCTTCCAAAAGAATATAGTAAAGCGTATTATTTTCAATATCCGTAATTGGTATGGCTATTAGGTCGACCCAATAGCTAAGCCCATCTTTAGTCATTTTCTCTACGGTTCCTTGATAAGTATTGCCTTTTTGGATTATATTCATTATCCCATCGGCCACGGCAATATGCTCAGACGTATTAGGAAAGAGCTGCCAAAAGGATTTACCTACAATTCTTTTAGGGGTCCAATTACTTTTTTTAAGGAACAGATCATTTGCGTGCATGATCAAGCCTTCCTTATCAAGGTAGAGAACCATAAAGCTTTGGGATAAAGCTTTTTTCAAAACTTCAAGCTCAAATGATGCAGTTTTATCTGAACTCGTTATTTGATCCGTGTCAAATTGGAATAAGACGTACGTTATATCATGAATAGTCAGGGATTTTAGTATAAGCGATGTTTTAATTAACTGTTTATCTTTTTTATACAACGTTACTGAATTAAGGCGAATGGGTTCTTCCTTCGCGATAATTTTCTCCCATTTAGCAATAATGTGACCGTGAGTATAATCATTAAAAAATGATAAATATGAACCCTTTACTTCTTCGGAAGTATATCCAAAGTGCTTTTCTGCTTCTTGGCTCCACCAAACGATAAGACCATCCTCATCTGTTAGAAAGGTCGGGTATGGTATATGATTTAACACAGCTTCACTTAAATCCAGTTGTTTTTCCTGCAGATACATCGTCAGTCCCCCATAAAAATTATCTAATAGTAATTATACAGAATATAGATAATATAGTCATTAGTATAGAACAATATATTCACAAAATAATTAAATATGGGCTAAAGTTCCTATTAAATATTTGAGGTTTAAGGGAGGAAATTAAAATGAAACGATCAAAAGGTATAATTTTAATTATTATTGGTTCCATTCTTTGGGGTGCCACAGGTCCTATGATGGAATGGGTCTTACATAATAGTGAGTTAAGTGTGTCTTTTTTCTTAACTGTAAGGTTAATTGTCGCAGGGCTTAGTATTTTGACATTTTTAATAGTTCAAAAGAAGAGGGTATTTGTTATATGGAAAGAACCAATCTGGTTGAAGCAATTATTTATCTTTGCTTTACTAGGGATGCTCGGAATCCAATATACTTTTATAGCTGCTATTGAAGCGAGTAATGCATCTATAGCTACCCTACTTCAATTTCTTGGACCTATTTATATCATTATTTATGTTTCCTGTAAGAGCAAAATATTTCCTCCAAAATACCAGGTGGTTGGAATAATAGGGACGTTGATAGGTTTATTTTTATTGCTAACCAATGCGAACATAAACCAGCTATTAGTAAGTAACGAAGCTTTATTTTGGGGACTATTGCTTGGGATTACTTTTTCAATATACACGGTATATCCAGCAAGACTCATGAAGGAGTGGGGAGTACTAGTTGTAGTAGGCTGGGGAATGCTTATTGGAGGTATTGTTTTAGCATTACTATCCCAAGTTTGGAATAGTAATGAATGGAACGAATTGGTGAGTTATCCGATTATTATATTTGTAGTACTTGTAGTTGTAATGGGGACTATTGCTTTCGTTATGTTCCTATCAAGTATGAAATACATAACGGCGGTAGAAACGAGCATTTTATCCAGCATAGAGCCTTTGACAGCAATGATTATCTCAGTATTTTGGTTTGGTCAAATATTAGGCGGTTGGCAGTATATAGGAGTAGTAGTCATGCTTTTATTTGTCACTTGGCTTTCTGTAGCAGGTGATTTAAAGTTTGATCGTTTTAAAAAGAGAAACATTAATAAGAACTAGGGTATCCAGTACCCTACCTTTAAAATAAACAGATTATTAATTTTTTTCTATTTATTGTAGAAGGGATATGGCATAATAGGTTTTACAGTAATTAGTTCGAGTGACGAAGAATTTAGGAGTGTTTTATGTGAAGACTATATTTTCTTATTTAAAGCCTTATAAATGGCTTGTAGTGACAGCTTTACTGTTTATGTTAATCGAGCTTTCGGTAGAACTTATTCAACCACTGTTAATTGCAGTTATTATAGATGAAGGTATTGTTGGAAGAGACCAATCATCTATTATCTTTTGGGGAACTATTATGCTAGGACTCTCTGTTGTGGCATTTGTGGCAGGTATCGTTAACACTTTCATAGCTTCTCATGCGGTTCAGAGTTATGGATATGATATTCGGCAGGCTCTGTTTCGTAAAGTGCAATCATTTACCATGACCACTTTCTTAAAATTTCCGACCTCTAGTTTAATCACGAGGCTAACAAGTGATGTTACTATTACACAAAATCTTATTTTTATGGGGCTTCGGATCATGCTAAGAGCGCCATTATTAGTAATAGGAAGTATTATCATGTCGTTCGTTGTGCATCCAAAGCTTGCCCTATATCTAGTAATCGGGGCTCCATTTCTATTAATATTTCTATATTTAATGAGTAAAAAAGGAATGACTTTGTTTTCTAAAGTACAAAAAAGTGTAGATCAAGTAACACGAAAAATTCAAGAAAACTTACAGGCTGTTAGACTGATAAAGGCATATTTAAGAGGAGATTTTGAAGCTAGTCGCTTTGGTAAGGTGGCGAACATTTTAAAGGTGGATAATGTAAAAGCCTTTAGAATCATGGAATTGATCCTTCCAGTCCTATTATTTGTGATGAATATCAGTTTAATGGCAGTTCTATGGTTCGGTGCAAAAGAAATCCAAACAGGTGGAGCGCAAATTGGTGAGCTTGTTGCGATTGTCAATTACGCTATGCGAATGACGGGTGCATTTTCTATGTTCTCTTTCATTATTATTTTCTTTTCAAGAGCGAAGGCTTCTTCTGAACGTATGGAGGAGGTATTACTTGTGAATGAAGGGATCGAAAACTTTGAAGGTGGAATGAAAGACCGTCTTTCTTCTATTGGTAAGCTTGAATTTCAAGACGTTTCCTTTACATATCCAGGAACTGTGACTCCGGTACTCAAACAGGTTTCCTTTACTGTCAATCCCGGCTCCAAGCTAGCCATAATGGGGGCTACCGGTTCAGGGAAAACGACACTGCTTAACTTGATTCCTCGCTTTTTCGATGCAACAGAAGGCAGAATTCTGATAAACGAAAAAGAGGTACAGGAGTGGTCGTTAAAAGAGCTTCGACAGGTGATTGGGTTAGTTCCGCAGCAATCGATTCTCTTTACAGGTAGTATTGAAGAAAATCTTGGCTGGGGAGATTCCTCTGCTACAGAGGATTTATTGAGGGAAGCAGCGATGCAGGCTCAAATACACCAGTCAATTGAGCGCTTCCCAGAACAATACAACACGAGAGTTGGTCAAAAAGGTGTTAATCTTTCCGGGGGGCAAAAGCAAAGGCTTTCAATTGCGAGAGCTCTAGTCCGTAAACCGGAAATCTTACTTTTAGATGATAGTACCAGTGCATTGGATGTAGCTACAGAGAATGCATTATGGGAGGCATTAGAAGGAGAAAATGCCACTATGCTCGTGATTACTCAAAAAATTAGAACTGCTAAAGGAGCAGATCAAATACTTCTTCTTGAGAATGGAGAGGTATCAGCCTATGGTACTCATCAAGAGCTTATGAAAAAGTCTTCGCTCTATAGAGAGATTGCAGAATCACAACAGGAGGTGGACGATGAAGATGAGTTTCTTTCGTAAACCTTTTGGCTATGAACCCGTTATCACTAAGGAAGATTTAAAGAAGAATAACAAAAAGAAAGTGGAAAAGGTATCTGATTGGAAAGGTGTTCTAAGTCGATTATGGAAGCTGGTGGATGAACAACGACTGTTGCTAATTGTTGTCTTGCTATTGGTAGTAGTTAGTTCAGCACTATCATTATTAGGACCCTATTTAGTAGGGACAATAATTGATGAATATATTACAGTGAGTGTCTTTGAAGGGCTAGCCCGTTTAATAGGGATCTTAATCGTTGTTTATATATTTTTATCTGTTTCGATGTATTTACAAAGTTATTGGATGATTGGTGTAGCACAGCAAACTATTTATCGTTTACGTACTGTTTTATTCAATAAGCTGCAAAAGCTCCCAGTCTCTTTTTTCGATAAACGTCAGCACGGAGAGCTCATGAGCAGAATGACGAATGATATTGAAAATGTCAGTCAAACTTTAAACTCTTCGTTTATACAAGTTTTTTCTAGTTTACTGACACTAGTAGGGACAACAGTAGTTATGTTAATGCTAAGTCCCTTGTTAACTCTTGTCACTTTAATCATTGTGCCCGTGATGTTCTTTGCGATGAAGTGGATCACTAAGCGTACATCCAAATTATTTAAGGAACAGCAGCAGGCAGTGGGAGAACTAAATGGAATGATTGAAGAAACCATCTCTGGTCAGCGTATTGTTAAAGCTTTTTCACAGGAAGAGCGTATGTTAGAAGAATTTGCTGTAAAAAGTGAACGTTTAAAAAAAACAGGATTTTGGGCGCTTACATACTCAGGCTTCATACCTAAAGTGATGAATCTATTGAACAATACAAGCTTTACATTAGTTGCAGCTGCCGGAGGAGTCCTTGCCTACCAGGGCTATGTTACGATCGGGGAAATTGTTATTTTTACAGAGTATGCCCGACAATTTACAAGACCTCTAAATGACCTAGCCAATCAATTTAATACCGTACTTTCTGCGATAGCAGGGGCAGAGCGAGTTTTTGCTATTATTGATGAGCCCGAAGAGCGAGATACCGTAGTAGAAAATAAAGACTTAAAGCTAAAGGGTAATGTAACTTTTAATAATGTAACCTTTCAATACAATTTAAATGACGACAAGCCTACGATTGAAAAAGTTTCCTTTCAGGTAGAGGCAGGGAAGACTGCTGCATTGGTTGGAGCCACAGGAGCCGGGAAAACAACTATTATGCAACTGCTAGCTCGTTTCTACGAGGCAAATGAAGGGGAGATTCTAATAGATGATATTTCAATTGACCAAATGCCTCGATTTACGTTGCGTAGTCAGACAGCCTTTGTTTTGCAAGATCCATTCCTGTTCGAAATGAGTGTAAGGGAAAACATTCGATATGGAAAGCTCAATGCGACAGATGATGAAATCATTCAAGCAGCCAAAGAGGCAAATGCGCATGATTTTATTGTGAAGCTGCCAAATGGATATGATACAATTCTTTCCGCTGACGGTGGAGAAATCAGTCAAGGACAAAAACAGCTACTTTCTATTGCTCGAGCATTAGTCGCAGATCCAGCAATTTTGTTATTAGATGAAGCAACCTCTAGCATTGATACGGTTACGGAGTTGAAAATACAAGAGGCACTAGAGAGATTGATGGAAGGTAGAACGAGCTTTGTAATTGCACATCGATTAAATACGATAAGAAAAGCAGACTTAATATTTGTCATGGAAAACGGTAAGCTGATAGAATCAGGTTCTCAAGAGGATCTTATTAAGGTGCAAGGGCGTTTTTATAGTATGCTTATGAATTCAAAGATTTAGAAGGGAAGTATGGACTTGGACATATCAGTCATGACTGTGTCGATACCAATTGATATGGAAACGCTGGAAGAGATGGAAGCTTTAATAGAGGAAGCTGCTCATGTAGATTTAACTGATTACAATCATTTATTAAATACTGCAGAGCTAACAGATTATTTCTTAAAAGGTTTTTGTGTTTTGGCATACAGCGACGAATCAGACCAATTAGTTGGATTATTAACTGCGGTAGATAGATTAGCTACCTTAGATTATGAGTGGAGTGCTGTAGTTCTTCCAAGTGCCCGTAAACTAGGCATTGGAGGGAAACTGCTACAAGAACTAGAGAGGAATTTAGAGCTGAGAGGGGCCTCTAGAGATATAGCGTTAGTTGCGAGCGTTGCAAAAACAGGGCAAAATATGCTGACAACGAGAGGTTATTCCCATGAGCTTTCTGAAATAACGATGGTTGCTAGTTCCGATTCCAAACAAGTGGATAGTCCATTTGAGGTGACGCCTTTTGAAAATGAAGGGAAAGAGTTAATAGAAGTCGTAAAAAGTGCCTTCGGGGATTCGGAAGAAGAGGCAAAGGAAATGATTGCGTATAACCTGCAAACTCCAAACCGAAAACTAATGCTAGCTAAACAATTCGGTAAAGTGTTAGGCACAACTACTATTGTGGAAAATGGAGATGAGCTTTGGATAACCGGCCTCGGTGTGCATAAAGAGGCACAAGGTAAAGGTGTTGCGAAAGCTCTATTAAGCTGGTGTAAGCATGAAGCTCATAAAAAAGGAAAGACACAGGTCTATTTGGACGTAGAAACAGATAATGACATTGCCTTTTCTATTTACGAAAAGCAAGGCTTCCAAACGGTAGCTAATACGTTGTTTTATAGAAAGAATGACGTGGTGGAGTAAGAAGAAAACTAGAGATATGTTTTATATTTAGTTAGTTTTAATGAGGTACGAGATAGTACCCACCAAATATAAAGGTTTTAAAATATTTAGATTGTAGACACGCTCAGGGAGAAATTTGAGATGTCTACAATCTATTTTTTTATAGATATGTTAAAGGCTAGGATTGATATTTAGTAAGGTGGTATTGTTTTTGATTTGTTACACTTGAACTAAAATTATGCAGTTTTTGAAAACATAAAGAAGTATTTTTTCATATTTATGATGCTACTTATTTTCGCTTATAAAAGATATATCGTTGTCTTCACGATAAAGAATTTTGTATAGATAAAGATTCTGTAAGATTGATATGAAACTACTTATAATCCAATATAATGTAATTGCTACTGGAGCTATGAAACCAAATATCATAATCATGATCGGTAGTAGATATTGCATAATAGACATTTGAGAATTTGTCTTTATTGTTGGCCCTGTTTTAACTACTATATATTGCATAAATCCTGCTAAAATCGCAAAAATGATGCTTGAGGTTGCTAAAGGAACATTAAAAATAGAACCTAAATCATACAATGGTGTGACATTCATTCGACTAATTGCATGATAAAGACCAAGTAATACCGGCATTTGAATGATTACCGGCAAACACCCAGCTAAAGGAGTAGCACCTGGACTTTGCATTAACTTCATCATTTCCTGTTGATATTGTCGCTGCGTCTCCACGTTCTTGGGTGAATAGGAGTTTTGAAGTTCCCTGAATTGTGGTTGCAATGCCTGTATAGCTCGCGAACTTTTCATATGCTTAAATGATAACGGCAATATACAAATTCTCACTAACACTGTAACAAGTATTATGCCCCCCGCATAACTTCCCGTAAACTCTGCTACAATTTGAATTATACTAACAATTGGCCATACTATATATTGATTCCAAATACCTTCATGCTCACTTGAAATAGGTTGATTAAATTCTGAACATCCTGCTAATAATAAAACGCTTCCTAACAATAAAAAGTACTTTCCCATTTACTCACCTTGTTTCTATTGAATTCTCTTTACATTTTCAGTATAAGGTTGTTCAATAGACTTATAGCAATTTATTCCATATGGAATATCGGAGGTGAATAATTGGACATTGGTCGTACGCTCCAAAAAATTAGGAAAAGTCGTCAGCTTACACAAGCTAACATCGTAAAAAGTATTATGACTCAAAGTGCTTACAGTAAAATTGAACAGTCACAACTATCAATAAATTTAAATCAATTTATCCCTCTAATCTCAAAAATGAATATGAGTTTACAAGAGTTTTCATATATCCTAAATAACTATCAATTAACGGATAGAGAAACACTTATTCAAACTTTTACTTCCTTAGAAATAGCTAATACTCCAAACCTAGAACAGATGCTAAGCGAAGTAAAAGGTTACTTAACAATATTTCCTGATGATCAATACATTGACTTTTTACAAATTATCTATGAAACATTTATCGTATTACAACAAGAAAATGACTTAGCAAAAGCCCGTCAAATGGTTTTGCCTATATGGGAAAAATTGCAAATTTTAGATGACTGGTATATTAACGATTTTGAATTATTAAATGCCATTCTATTCCTTTTCCCGCTCGATATTGCAAAAGAAATAACCAAAACTGCGGAACGAAGGCTTGAAAAATATAATAATTATCCTCAGGATGTGTCTTATTTATATGTTTATTTTCGCATCGACCTTTCATTGCATTATATTGAAATGCGTATGTTTGAAGAGTGTTTAATTTTACTTGAAGAAACCGAACTGAACTTCTTACACAAAATGCGTCCGAAAACATCAGCACTCCTTTTTGAAAGAAAAGCAATTTGTCTTTTCTATTTGAAGCGTCCATATGAATGTGAATTAGAAAGAATACAACAATTGCTAACCATCTATAAAGACGAGAATACTAAAGAATTATTATTTAAAGAATTTGAACTTTTAACAAAAAAATTTTAATAATATACTTTCTTTTTAACTAATATAGGTTCATTTTTTATTGTGCATTTTGAACTATCTTGGTGTTTCAATATGCACATTGCTTTTACAATAAAATTTGGTGATAAGAAAACATTTACAAACTCTAAACATAACACCTATATTATTTTCATAATATCTTTATAAGATGAATGTAGAAACATTCAATCGTAAAGGAGCGATCTTATTGGGGTTAAACGAACAACAT